>JBDTRN010000047.1:0-13846 GCA_039931715.1 Betaproteobacteria bacterium | reverse complement strand
GCGTGGCCCAACGTAACCGAGGCGTGCCGGATGATCGGCGCCCGGGACTCTGAAGAATTCCGCAAGCGCCTGCTGCACGAGGCCGGCGTTGCCGTTCTGGCCGATATTCATTTCGGCTCGCGCGTGCCGGGCGAAGGCCAGCACGTGCGCTTTTCCTACGCAGCGTCGAACGAAATGATCGAGAAGGGTGTGGCGCGCATGGCGGAATTCATCCGGAAGAACACCGCCAGGGCGGCATGAGGCGCGCATGAGCGCGGCCTGGAAGCCGCCCTCGGTCACGGTCGCCGCGGTCATCGAGCAGCAGGGCCGGTTCCTGGTGGTGGAAGAAAACTACGACGGCGCGCGCGTGCTTAACCAGCCCGCCGGCCACCTCGATCCGGGCGAAAGCCTCGTGGCCGCCTGCGCGCGCGAGGTGCTCGAGGAAACGGCGCACCGCTTCACGCCCGAGTCGCTGGTCGGCATCTACCGCTGGTATTACGCGCCGCGTGACATCACTTTCATCCGATTCACTTTCGCCGGCCGCCTGGACGGCGTGGAGGAAGGCCGCGCGCTCGACACCGAGATCGTCGCCGCCCACTGGTATACGAAGGAGGAACTGGCGGCGCGGTCCGCGATGCATCGCACGCCGCTGGTGATGGCCTGCATCGACGACTATCTCTCGGGGCGCCGGTATCCCCTGGAGGTATTCGCGCCCGACTACGCCTGATGGGCGAGCGCATCGTCGTGGGGATGTCGGGCGGGGTGGATTCCTCGGTCGCCGCGCTGCTGCTCAAGCGCGAGGGCTATGAAGTGGTCGGCCTGTTCATGAAGAACTGGGAGGACGACGACGACGACGAATACTGCTCCACACGCCAGGACCTGATCGACGCGGCGTCGGCGGCCGACGTGATCGGCGTCGAGCTCGATGCGGTGAATTTCGCCGCCGAGTACAAGGATCGCGTGTTCGCCAGCTTCCTGGCCGAATACTCGGCGGGCCGCACCCCGAATCCCGACGTGCTGTGCAACGCCGAGATCAAGTTCACGGCGTTCCTCGACCACGCGCTGGAACTGGGCGCCTCGCGCATCGCCACCGGCCACTATGCGCGCGTGCGCGAGACGGTTATCGATACGCAGGAAAACGTGAGCCGGTTCGACCTCCTGCGAGGCGCGGACCCGGCCAAGGACCAGAGTTACTTCCTGCACCGCCTGAACCAGGCGCAGTTGTCCAAAGTGCTGTTCCCGATCGGCCACCTGGAAAAGACCGAGGTACGCAGGCTTGCCCACGAAGCGCGGTTACCCAACCACGACAAGAAGGATTCCACCGGCATCTGCTTCATCGGCGAGCGGCCGTTCCGCGAGTTCCTCAACCGCTACCTGCCGAAGGAACCCGGTCCGATCAAGACTCCCGACGGGCGCACGGTCGGGCTGCACATCGGCCTGGCGTTCTACACCATAGGCCAGCGCAAGGGCATCGGCATCGGCGGGCGCCAGGGCGCCGGCGGTGAGGCGTGGTACGTGGCTGAAAAGGACCTGGCCGAGAACACGCTCGTGGTCGTGCAGGGCCATGACGCCCCGCTCCTCATGAAGCGCGGGCTGTCGGCGATCGACGCCTCGTGGGTCGGGGGCGAATCGCCCGCCGAGGGTTCCGTGCACTCGGCCAAGACACGCTATCGGCAGGCCGATTCGACCTGCAGGGTCACACGCGCGGAGGATGACGCGCTGGCGCTCGAGTTTGCCGAGCCGCAGTGGGCGGTGACGCCGGGGCAGTCGGTGGTGCTGTACGACGGCGAGGTGTGCCTGGGCGGCGGGATCATCGCCTGAGGCCTTCGTTGCGCCGTTCACTCCTGCCCGGCCGGTTGGCCGCGGCGTCGGCAAAGCCAAGCAAAGCGAGTGCGCCGTTGAGTAAGAAGAGCGCGGGGCAGGAACGCCGCTAGGTGACGCGGATCACCAGATAATTCGCCCGTTGACCAGCGCGCTCTTGACGAACCGCACCACGGGGACGATGCCGATCATCGCGTAACTTAGCTGGTTGGCGCGCAGGAATGCAGCGCGGACGAGTTCGCGCGGAGCGCCTTTAAGCACTGCGCCCCCGACCAGGGTATCGGCCCACACTGAAAGGAAGAAGCACGGCACGAGCGCGAAGAGCGCAGCGATGTCGCCTTCGGCCGCCTGCGGCTCGGCCACGACATCCAGCCAGCCGAGGATCCATCCGGCACCGAAGAGCGCACCGGTGCAAACGAAAGCCGATGTGGTATTGGCGATAGCGGTCGCCGCCACCAGCCTACCAGTTGAAATGTAAAAGCGGGATTTGCCTAGTTCACGGGCTTCGACTGCAACTATTGGGATCAACAGCAGCCACGAATACACCGCAAGGTTGACGAACAGCAGGGTGCCGTCGTTCACGCGGCGCCCGCTTGCGCAGGCGCAGGGTCGTCCTCAGGCCTTGGGTACCGTATCGGCAAAGCTGGGTCGTTCCGAGAGCTTGTCGAAGTGGCGCGCCAGGTTCGGGTAGGTCGTGCGCCATGCGATATCCGGAAAGCGGAAGGAAATCCATCCGAGCGCGCAACCGAGCGCGATATCGGCCAGCGTGAACCCGTTGCCGTGGCACCACGTCTTGTCGCCGAGTTCCTGCCCCATTTCCGCCAGTCCACGCTCGAGCTTGCCTGCCTGGCGCTCGATCCAGGCCGTGCCCTGCAGGTTGGCCGGTCGCGCTTTCTCGTAGCGAATGAGGATTCCGGCATCGACAGTGCCATCGGCGAGGGCTTCCCATCGGCGCACGGCGATACGGTCGCGGCTTTCGTCCGGAATGAGCCTGCTGCGCGGCGAAACGGTATCGAGGAATTCGGCGATCACGCGCGAATCGTAAATCGTGCTGCCGTCGTCCAGCACGAGCACCGGCACCTTGCCGAGCGGGTTATGCACGGGCACGGGGCTGTCTGCGGCCATGACGTCGACCAGCTCGAAGGCGCACTCGACGCGCTTCTCGGCGAGGACGATGCGCACTTTGCGCGTGAAGGGACTCGCGACCGAGCCTAGGAGTTTCATGGGGGTTTTCATCCGGGAAATGTTGCGCGCCGATTATAACATCGGCGACCCGCGGGCCTCCTCGCGCCGAAGCTATAATGCCGGGGCAAAAAATGCACTCACCCTCCGGCTGCCGCGCTTCGACCTCATGACGCTACTCAACGCGCTTTCCCCGCTCGACGGGCGTTACGCCAAATCCGTGGATGCACTGCGGAACCATTTCAGCGAAGCGGCGTTGATCCGCTACCGCGTTCGCGTCGAAATCGAATGGCTCAAGGCGCTTGCCGCCGACCCCCAGGTGGCCGAGCTCGCGCCCTTCGGCGCCAGGACCCTCGCCGCGCTCGACAAGGTGGTCGATGCATTCTCGGAAAAGGATGCGTCGCGCATCAAGGACATCGAGGCCGCGACGAACCACGACGTCAAGGCGATCGAGTACTGGCTCAAGGCCAAGCTCGCCGGCAATCGTGAGATCGAGCGATCGCTCGAGTTCATCCACTTCGCCTGCACTTCGGAGGACATCAACAACCTGTCCTACGCGCTGATGATCGCTGAATCGCGGGAGGCGGTCATGTTGCCGAATCTGGATGAAGTGATCGCCGGGCTGCGCTTGCTGGCGCACAAGCATGCCGACCTCGCGATGCTTTCCCGCACGCACGGCCAGCCGGCCAGCCCGACCACGCTCGGCAAGGAAATGGCCAATTTCGTCCACCGACTGCGCAGGGCACGGTCGCGCATTGCCGGGGTGTCGCTGATGGGCAAGGCCAACGGCGCCGTAGGTAATTTCAACGCCCATCTCGCCGCCTACCCGGCCATCGACTGGGAAGCCTTCTCGCGCCGCTTTGTCGAGGGGCTGGGGCTCGAATTCAATCCTTACACCACCCAGATCGAGCCGCACGACGCGTTTGCCGAGCTCTTTGACGCCTACGCCCGCGCAAATACGGTGCTAATGGATTTCGATCGAGACGTGTGGGGTTATATCTCGCTCGGCTTTTTCAAGCAGCGGCTCAAGGACGGAGAAGTCGGCTCCTCCACCATGCCGCACAAGGTGAACCCGATCGACTTCGAGAATTCCGAAGGCAACATCGGCATCGCCAACGCTCTGCTGCGCCACCTGGCGGACAAACTCCCGGTTTCACGCTGGCAGCGCGACCTGTCCGATTCCACCGCGTTGCGCAACGTCGGCAATGCGCTCGGCCATACGTTGCTGGCATACGTGGCATGCCTGCGCGGCATGGCAAAGCTCGAGGCCAATCCGGCGCGACTGGCCGCGGATCTCGAGGCCAACTGGGAGATTCTCGCCGAACCGGTGCAGCAGGTCATGCGCCGCCACGGCGTTGCCGACGCCTACGAAAAGCTCAAGGACCTCACCCGCGGCAAGGGCATCGACGCCCGGCGCCTTGCGACATTCATCCGGGCCCTGCCTATTCCCGCGGATGCCAAAAAGCAGCTCCTCGCGCTGACGCCGGCCGGATACACCGGGCTGGCCGCCAAGCTCGCGCGTCGTATCTGATTTTCCCGGCCTCCCCCTGACGCGCCCTGCGCGCCCCTCCTCATGCTTTACGCAATCACGATCTTCCTGTCCTCGTTCCTGCTGTTCCTCGTGCAGCCGCTGATCGCGCGCCTCATCCTGCCCTGGTTTGGCGGGACCGCCGCAGTGTGGACGACCTGCATGCTGTTTTTCCAGTGCGTGCTGCTGGCGGGCTATGCGTACGCACATGCCACCACCGCCAAGCTGTCGCCTCGCGCGCAGGCGCTCTTGCATACCGTGCTGCTGGCCGCGGCAGTGGCGACGCTGCCGATCCTCCCCGATCCAGGCTGGAAGCCCGGCGGCGCGACCGAGCCGATTTCACGCATCCTCGTGTTGCTTGCCGCCACGGTCGGGTTGCCCTACCTGCTGATCTCATCGACCAGCCCGCTGGTACAGGCGTGGTTTTCGCGTGCGCGGCCCGGGGCCAACCCCTATCGCCTGTTCGCGGTGTCGAACTTCGCCTCGCTGCTGGCACTCATCGGTTATCCGCTGCTGGTCGAGCCCTACCTCACCAACGGCGAGCAGGTCTACGGCTGGTCATGGATGTTCGCGGGGTTTTCGGTGTTGTGCATCGCGCTTGCATGGATGACGGCAGGATCCGCTCCCACGGGTGCCGCGCGGGGCGTGCTGGCTTCGTCCGCCGACGCTTCGCCAGGCCGCGGCGACATCCTGTTGTGGCTCGCGCTTTCTGCGACCGGGTCGGTCATGCTGCTCGCGGTGACCAACCACATCACCCAGAACGTGGCTGCCATTCCGCTGCTGTGGCTCGCGCCGCTCACGCTTTACCTCCTGTCATTCATCATGTGCTTCGAGGGTCAGGGCCTCTACAGTCCGCGCTGGTGGTGGTCGGTGGTGCTGGTTTGGACCGGGGCCATGGCGTGGCTACTGGCCGACCCCGACCACCAATTAGACCTTTGGCTCCAGCTCGGGGTGTTCCTTTCGGGGCTTTTCGTGGCCTGTATGTTCTGCCACGGCGAGCTGTATCGGCGCCGGCCCGCGAACCGCTACCTCACGGCGTTCTACCTGTGGGTTTCCGTTGGCGGGGCGCTGGGCGGTTTGTTCGTGGCCGTGGTTGCGCCGCTGGCCTTTAATGCCTACTACGAACTCGGCATCGGCCTGGTGGCATGCGCCGGCCTTGCAGCGTTCCTGTACTGGGGACTTGGGCGCATCGCCATGGCGGCCAGCATCGTGACAGTCATTGGGGTGACGGGCGCAGTTTTCTACGATGGGTTCAAGTTCCAGGACAACGTGATGGTTTCGGTCCGCAATTTCTATGGCGTTCTGCGCGTGAAGGAGTACGGCAGCGAGGGCCAGCCCGACCACCTGCGCCGCCTGCTGCACGGGACGATCATGCACGGAGAGCAATACATGACGGCGCCTGCGCGCGCGAACCTCACCAGTTACTACCAGGTCACTTCGGGCGTCGGCAAGGCCATTGCGTCCAAGCAGTCCTCCGGCCCCATCCGCGTCGGTGTCATCGGGCTGGGGATTGGCACGCTGGCCGGCTACGGGCGCAAGGGCGACGTGTTTCGCTTCTATGACATCAACCCGGCGGTGGTCACGATTGCCAGGCGCGATTTTGGCTACCTCGGCGACAGCCAGGCCAAGGTCGAGGTTGCCTTGGGCGATGCGCGCCTGACACTCGAGGCGGAGGCGCCCGAGAAATTCGACGTGCTCGCCGTGGACGCTTTTTCCAGCGATTCGATTCCCGTGCACCTGATCACGCGTGAGGCGCTCGCGGTCTACCTGCGCCACATGAAGCCAGACGGCATCGTGGCTTTCCACGTTTCCAACCGCTTCCTCAACCTCGGCCCGGTGGTGGCGGGGATCGCCAAGGCGGTCGGCGCGTATGCGGTGAACGTTTACGAGAAGGGCGAGGAAGACAAGACCCAGAGCGACTGGGTGCTCGTTTCACGTGACCGGAAGGCCCTCGATGCCCCGCTGATCAAGGCGGTGTCAGAGCCGGTGGAAGAGCGGCCTTTCTGGCGGCTGTGGACGGATGATTACAACAACATCGTGCAGGTGCTTAAGTAACGCGCCCCAGTAACGCGCCCCGGTAACGCACCCCGGCCGGACGCCGATGCGCGCCCGACAGCGTCAGGTCAGACGACTGCGCCTTCGTTCTCGTCGCGGCGGACCTTCTTGGCGCCGGTGAACTGCGAGCGGTCCACCTTGAGCCACATCAGGAGCGGGCTTGCGACCAGCACGGAGGAGTAGATCCCGAAGCAGATCCCGATGGTGAGCGCGAGCGCGAAGTAATGCAGCGCCGGCCCGCCGAAGATCAGCATCGTGGTCACCATGATCTGGGTGCTGCCGTGGGTGATGATGGTGCGCGAAATGGTGCCGGTGATGGCGGCATCGATCACGTCGGGCGTGGAGGCCTTGCGCATCTTGCGGAAGTTCTCGCGCACCCGGTCGAACACCACGACCGACTCGTTCACCGAATAGCCCAGCACCGCGAGCACCGCCGCGAGGACCGGCAGGGAGAATTCCCACTGGAACAGGGCGAAGAACCCGAGGATGATCACCACGTCGTGCAGGTTGGCGATGATCGCCGACAAGCCGAATTTCCATTCGAACCGCAGTGCGAGGTACAGCACGATGCCGATGGAGACCACCAGCAGGGCGAGCGCGCCGTTTTCGGCCAGTTCCCGGCCCACCTGCGGGCCGACGAACTCGACACGCCGCAATTCGGCATCCTTGTTCTCGGCCTGGAGCGTGGCCATGACCTTATGCGACAGGTCCGCGCTCGACTGGCCCTGCACCAGCGGCATGCGGATGAGCACATCGCGCGACGAGCCGAAATTCTGCACCGCCGTGTCCTTGTACCCCGCCTTGTCCAGCAAGCCGCGGATGCGGTCCACGTTGGCGCTGTCCTTGTAGCTGATCTCCATCACCGTCCCGCCAGTGAACTCGACCGAGAAGTGCAGGCCCTTGGTGGCCAGGAAGAACACGGCGAGGACGAAAGTGACCAGCGAAATGATGTTGAACAGGAGCGCATGCCGCATGAAGGGGATCGTGCGGCGGATCTTGAAGAATTCCATGGTCGCTTACTTCCAGGCCGTGTCGCCGATGGACAGGTGCTGCACCCGCCGCCGATGACCGTAAATGAGGTTGACGATCGCGCGCGAAACCATGACCGAGGAGAAGATCGAGGTCAGGATACCCAGGCAGTGGACGACCGCGAAGCCGCGCACCGCGCCCGAGCCGAAGATCAGCAGCGCGAGGCCCGCGATCAGCGTCGTGATGTTTGAGTCGAGGATGGTGCCGAAGGCGCGCTCGTAGCCGGCCGAGATTGCGGCCTGCGGGGTGGCGCCGCCGCGCACCTCCTCGCGAATGCGCTCGTTGATGAGGACGTTGGCGTCAATCGCCATGCCGAGCGTGAGCGCGATTGCCGCGATGCCCGGCAGCGTGAGCGTGGCTTGCAGGAGCGAGAGCAAGGCCACCAGGAACAGCAGGTTCACCCCGAGCGCGACGGAGGACACGAGCCCGAACAGGACGTAGTAGGCGGACATGAACACCACGATGGCGAGAAAGCCCCATTTGGTGGAGTTGAATCCCTTGTCGATGTTTTCCTTGCCCAGGCTTGGCCCGACAGTGCGCTCCTCGATGATGTCCATCGGTGCCGCCAGCGATCCTGCCCGCAGCAGCAGGGCGGTGTCGTTGGCTTCCACCGTGCTCATGCGGCCGGAGATCTGCACCCGACCGCCGCCGATCTCCGCGCGGATGACAGGAGCGGTCACGACCTCGCCCTTGCCTTTTTCGATGAGCAGGATGGCCATGCGCTTGCCGACGTTCTCGCGTGTGACGTCCTTGAAGATACGCGCCCCGGTGCCGTCCAGCGTCAGGTGGACCGCCGGCTCCTGGGTCTGGTTGTCGAAGCCCGGCTGGGCGTCGGTCAGCCTGTCGCCGGTCAGCACGACACCCTTGCGCACGAGGAGCGGCGCGCCGTTGCGCTCCACATAGAATTCGTCGCCGAACGGGATCTCGCCCCTGGACGCCGCGGCCAGCGTTTCCGGGGTCATCCTGTCCTCGTCCACCATGCGGATCTCGAGGGTGGCCGTGCGGCCGAGGATGTCCTTGGCCTTGGCCGTGTCCTGCACGCCGGGCAACTGCACGACGATGCGGTCGGCCCCCTGTTGCTGGATCACTGGCTCGGCGACGCCGAGCTCGTTGATGCGGTTATGCAGCGTGGTGATGTTCTGCTTGAGGGCGAAATCCTGGGTGCGCTTGATTGCTTCCTGCTTGAGGGTGCCGATCAGGCGGAATTCGGTGCCGTCCTGCGAATCGGCCAGCGTAAGGTCGGCGATGTTGTCGGCGAGGAGCCGCCTGGCCTTGTCGCGCGTCTCGGCATCGCGAAAGCGCACGCGGATCGACTGCCCCTCGCGCGCTATTCCCGAGTGGCGGATGCCCTTGTCGCGCAGCTGGCCGCGGGCGTCGCCCACCAGGCTGTCGAGGCGCTTGGTGAGCGCGGCCTGCATGTCGACCTGAAGCAGGAAGTGCACGCCGCCGCGCAGGTCGAGGCCGAGGTACATCGGCAGCGCGTGGATTGCGGTGAGCCAGTTGGGCGAGGACGAAAGCAGGTTCAGCGCGACTACGTAGGTCGGGTTGGCCGGATCGGGATTCAGCACTTGGCTGATGGTGTCCTTGGCCTTGAGCTGGGTGTCGGTGTCGCTGAAGCGCACCCGCACGCTGTTCACGTCGAGCAGGGCCGCCGTGTAGGTGACGTTGGCCTTCTTGAGTGCCTCTTCGACGCGGGCGAGCAGCGTGGGGTCGATCTTGACGGTCGCCTTGCCGCTGGAGACCTGCACTGCGGGCGACTCGCCGAAGAAATTGGGCAGGGTGTACAGGAACCCGAGCACCACGGCGAGCGCGATGAGGGCATATTTCCAGGCGGGATAACGGTTCACGGTGGGCCCTTATGCCGTCGGCACGGCCTACTGCAGCGTCTTCAGCGTGCCCTTGGGGAGCAGTGTCTGGATGGCCGCCTTCTGCACGCTGATCTCGGTGTTGGGCGCGATTTCAAGCGTGAGGTACGCGTCGCTGATCTTGCTGATCCGGCCGAGGACGCCGCCGGCTGTGATCACTTCGTCGCCTTTCTGCAGCGCCTCGATCATGGCGCGCGCTTCCTTGGAGCGTTTCATCTGCGGGCGGATCATGACGAAGTACAGGATCACGAACATGATCACGATCGGGAGCAGTCCCATGAAACCGGGATCGCCGCCAGAGGCGCTCGCCTGGGCGTATGCGGGGGAAATCAGCAAGGGAAACTCCTGGGGATTCGGAAAAAGCGCGAAATTATAGCAGCTTGGGTCGCCCTAACCGTCGGGTCCGGCGAGTGCGCGACGCCCCGCCAGCAGGGTTGCCGACACTGCTTCGAAATCGCCCGCCTCGATCGCGCTTCGCAGTTCGCGCATCAGTTCCTGGTAGAAGTAGAGGTTGTGGATCGTGGCTAGGCGCGCGCCGAGGATTTCGTTCGTGCGCTGCAGGTGGTGAAGGTAGGCGCGCGTAAAGTTGCGGCAGCAGTAGCACCCGCAGGTCGCGTCCAGCGGCTCCGTATCGTCCCGGTAGCGCGCATTGCGGATCTTGATGTCGCCGTGGCGCGTGAACAGCCAGCCATTGCGCGCATTGCGGGTCGGCAGGACGCAGTCGAACATGTCGATGCCGGCACGCACGCTGTAGATAAGGTCCTCTGGCGTGCCCACGCCCATGAGGTAGCGCGGCTTGGCCGCCGGAAGCCGCGGCGCGGTATGGGCGAGGATGCGCTGCATGTCCTCCTTGGGCTCGCCCACCGACAACCCGCCGATGGCATAGCCGTCGAAGCCGATGCCTTCCAGCGCGCCCAGGGACTCGTCGCGCAGCGCCTCGAACATGCCGCCCTGCACGATGCCGAACAGGGCGTTCGGGTTACCGTCGTGGGCGCGCCGCGAGCGCTCGGCCCAGCGCAGGCTGAGGCGCATCGAATCGGCCGTTTCGTCCACGGTGGCAGGGTGGCCGGTGCATTCGTCGAAGATCATCACGATGTCGGAATCGAGCACCCGCTGGATGCGCATCGATTCCTCCGGCGTAAGGAACAGGCGATCGCCATTGATCGGTGAGGCGAACCGCACGCCTTCCTCGGAGATCTTGCGCATCGCACCGAGGCTGAACACCTGGAACCCGCCCGAATCGGTGAGGATGGGCGCGTCCCAGCCCATGAACCGGTGCAGCCCGCCGTGCTTTTCGATGACCTCGAGGCCGGGTCGCAGCCAAAGGTGGAACGTGTTGCCGAGGACGATCCGGGCGCCGATCCCGTGCAGCTCGTCCGGGGCCATGGCCTTGACCGCGCCATACGTGCCCACCGGCATGAACACCGGGGTTTCGACGCTGCCGTGCGCCAATTCGAGGCGGCCGCGGCGCGCTGCGCCATCAGTGGCCAGCACGCTGAACTTCATTTCGGTTCCGTTCGCGGCACTTCCGCGCCCGCGTCCACCGCCCCCTTCAACGGGCCCTTTCCAGCAGCATCGCATCGCCATAGGAGAAGAACCGGTAGCGTTGTGCGATCGCATGGGCGTACGCGCCGCGAATCGTTTCCGTGCCCGCGAATGCCGACACGAGCATCATGAGGGTGGACTTGGGCAGGTGGAAATTGGTCAGCAGCCGGTCGACGGTACGGAACTCGAAGCCGGGCGTGATGAAGATGTCGGTCTCGCCGCCTCCGGCGCGCAGTTCGCCACTGCGCGAGGCGCTCTCGAGGGCACGCAGGGTCGTCGTCCCCACGGCGAGCACGCGCCCGCCGGTCTTGCGCGCCGTGGTGATCGCGTCGACTGTCGATTGCGGCACGTTATAGCGCTCGCTGTGCATCTTGTGGTCGGCAGTGTCTTCCACCCGCACTGGCTGAAACGTTCCCGGCCCGACATGCAGCGTGACGCGAGCGATTTTCACTCCACGACCGGCGAGCGCGTCGAGCATCGGCATGTCGAAATGCAGCCCGGCGGTCGGCGCCGCGACCGCCCCCGGCCTTTCCGCATACACGGTCTGGTAACGCTCGATGTCCTCGGGTCCGGGTGCATGGGTGATGTACGGCGGCAGCGGCACAGCGCCGTGCCGGTCGAGGACCCCGTCGACGGGCGCGGAGAATTTCAGGTGATACAGGTCGGCCTGCCTGCCGAGCACGGTCGCGGTCACTTCCTCGCCAATGTTGATCGTCGTGCCGTTGCTCGCAGGGTGACTCGCGCGGATGAGCGCATAGGCTTCGTGCGTGCCAAGGGTTCGCTCGACGAATACCTCCAGCTTGCCGCCGGTGCTTTTCCTGGCAGCAAGGCGCGCCTTGACCACTCGCGTGTCGTTGAGGACGACCACGTCGCGGAAATCGATCTCGCGCGGCAGGTCTTCGAACGACAGGTCATGCAGCATGCCCCGCACGTTGTCGACGTGCAGGAGCCGGCTCGCGCGTCGGCGCGCGGCGGGGTGTTGGGCGATCAGCTCTTCGGGAAGGGCGTAATCGAAATCGGCTACGCGCATTGGGTGCGAATTATAAATGCGCGCGACGGGGACGAAGGCGCGGCGTGCGATAATCCGCGCCTCCCGCAATGCCGGAATGGCGGAATTGGTAGACGCAGCGGACTCAAAATCCGCCGACTAATCATCGTAAGGGTTCGAGTCCCTTTTCCGGCACCAGCCGCGTGCCATACCCGCACGGCGCGGGGTTCGGGCGGAAAAATCCGGCCAGATATCCGAGCCGTGCCCGAGGATCCGCCTGAAGGCAAAAAAACCTGTGTTCGCAAGCACTTGCCAGATATTCGCGCTGGACATTCGCAATATCGCGGCGTAGTCTTGAGCCGAATGGAGGGGACGCGGATGGGCATCGCCCAGGTTCACATGCTGCCGGCAATGAAGAACACGATTGTCGTGGTCGACGATCAGTCGACCGGCCGCGCAATCCTCGAACAGATCGTGCGCGGCCTGGACGACCGGGTGGTGGTGCAGCCCTTTGGCCGACCCGTCGATGCCGTCGTGTGGGCGACCCAGCATATCGCCGACCTCGTGTTGGTCGACTACTCCATGCCGGACATGGACGGCATCGAATTCGTCAAGCGCCTGCGCGCCCTGCCCGGCTACGAGCACGTGCCGATGGTGATGGTCACGGTCCACGATGACCGAAAGATCCGCTACGCTGCGCTGGACGCGGGCATCACCGACTTCCTCATCAAGCCGATTGACGCGCGCGAATGCCTCGCGCGCTGCCGCAACCTCATCACGCTGCGCCGCCAACAGCTCGCACTGGAGGACCGCAAGCGCCTGCTCGAGGGCATGGTCGAGGATGCGACCAAGGAGATCCGCGAGCGCGAAAAAGAGACGCTGCTTCGTCTTGCGCGCGCCGGTGAGTTCCGCGACGAGGAAACCGGCAACCACCTGATCCGCATGGCGCGCTATTCGCGCCTGATCGCCGACACCATCGGCCTGTCTCACGAAGACGCGGAAACCGTGGAACTGGCAGCGCCCCTCCACGACATCGGCAAGATCGGCATCCCCGACGCCATCCTGCTCAAGCCCGGGCGGCTGGACGAGACGGAGCTGAAGACCATGCGCCGCCATCCCGTCATCGGGCACGAAATCCTCAAGGGCAGCGCGTCGAAGTACGTCCGGATGGGCGCGCTGATTGCGCTCGGCCACCATGAGAAATACGACGGCTCGGGCTATCCCAACGGCCTTGTCGCCGACCATATCCCGCTTTGCGCCCGCGTCGTGGCGATTGCGGACGTCTACGACGCCCTGACCGCCGTGCGCCCCTACAAGAAAGCCTGGCCGGCGGAGGAGGCGTTTGCGTACCTGCGCAGCCAGCGGGGGCGCCATTTCGATACCCAGCTGGTCGATGCCTTCCTCGGGGTTGCCGGCGACGTCGCGCGGATCCAGCGCGAGCTGGGCGATCAGATCCTGGGCAGCGACGCGGCCTGAGAGCGATGCGCGAGATCCTGCAGTCGATGCGCGCCAAGCTTGCCGCGCGCCCGGATACCGAGCACGAGCAGGCGATCGTCAGGGTGATGGTTGCGGCCGTGCTCGGCCTTTACCTCATTGACATACCAGACCTGGCCCACGGTCGCGCTTTGCGGGTGGACGTCATGGTCTATGTCGTCTACTTCATCCTGTCTGCAGGTCTGCTGGCGTCTACCCTGATTTCGGGCAGCGTTTCGCAGTTACGCCGTTTCGTCGCACTCGCAGGCGATCTCGCCATGGTGACCTGGGCCATGGGGTACTTCGGGGAGAGGGCCCTCGCGCTCTTCCTGGTCTACATCTGGGTCATCGTAGTAGATCAACAGCTTATCGGCGTCATCC
>JBDTRN010000046.1:0-13992 GCA_039931715.1 Betaproteobacteria bacterium | reverse complement strand
CGTTCGCGTTCGCGTTCGAGGTAGGTCCGAACGCCCTTCGCCATCGGCGGCCGGGCCACGGGCTTGATTGCATTTTCCATGCCGAAGTTCCCTCAATCCATCCTGACCAGGTCACATCATAGCCCTCGACGCCGGACTCCCCCGCAAGGGAAGATAATGACCACGTCCTGCCGTGTGCAAACAATAAATCCAGGGGGAAACGCCATGCTCCACGCAGCAATACGATTTTTCGCGATCTTTTCCATTGCATTCATTTTCGCCCCGAATGCGGTGGCGGCCGACCCGCCCAAGGGCGACGCGGACACCTACCCCACCCAAGCGGTGAGGATCATGGTCGGGTTCTCGGCCGGCAGCGCGACGGACATCCTGGCGCGCATCGTCGCCACGCGGCTTCTTGAGTCATGGGGAAAGCCGGTCATCGTGGAAAATCGCCCTGGCGCCGCGGGCGTGGTGGCTGCGCAGGCGCTGCTGTCCGCGCCGCCTGACGGGCACACTTTGATGGTGGTTTCGGCCGGGCACGCCGTGAGCGCCGCCTTGTATCGAAATCTGCCGTACGACACGGAGCGCGACTTCGCTGGGGTAAGCATGCTCGCCACGGTGCCCAGCATCCTGGTTGTTCCCGCCAACGCACCGTTCAAGTCCGTCCGCGAACTGCTTGCGTACGCGCGCGAAAAGCCCGGGGCATACAACTACTCCTCGCCCGGGGTCGGCAGCGCAAATCACCTCGGCGGCGCCCTCCTCGGCAGCCTGGGGGGCATTCAGGTGCAGCATGTGCCTTACAAAGGAATCCCCCAGGCATTGCAGGCAGCCATGGCGGGCGAAGTGCTGTTCAACCTGTCGCCGATTTTGAATGTATTGCCCGCGGTGGCAGGCGGAAAGGTTCGCGCGCTGGCCACATCCACCACCAAGCGCGCACTCGCAATGCCCGACCTTCCCACGATCGCGGAAGCCGGGGTCCCCGGCTACGCTTTCGATCCTTGGTTCGCGCTCCTCACGACTTCCAAGGCGCCGCGTTCCGTGATTGCGAAGCTGAACCGGGAAGTAGAGCGGATTCTCGGGCTTCCCGAGGTCAACAAGCAGCTTCTGTCACTGGGCGCCGAACACACGGCGATGAATCCCGAGGATCTCGATGCGCTCGTGCACCGCGAGATCCAGAAGTTCACCAAAGTCGCTCGCGAGGCGAATATCAAGGTGGATTAGCGGCGGGGTGTCTTCTGCGCCCGGCCGATCCCGCCACTGTGCTCGTCCTGGTCGTAGAAGTGGAGCGGCCGTGCCTGGTATTCCCGTCAGGCCCGGGCCGGTCGCAAGAGGCCGAAGACAAGCCCGGCAAACGCCGCCGTCCAGGCAGCGAGCCCGAGGTACAGGAAGACGGGTGGCAGGAAGCGGAGAAAATCGAATCCCATCGCTTCGATCATCTCGTTGGTGCCGGCCGCATACATGCCGAGGGGAAAAACCGCCCCCCAGTAGAGCGGGTCGTATCTCAGCGGGAAGCGCCGGTACACATAGCGCCACAGGGCGAGAACCACCAGCATGGGTATCCACCAAGTGCCCGTGGCCCAGTAAAAGACCGTAAAACCCTTGATAAATGGCAGCAGCGAAAGCATGAACGGCGCGTCGGGCGCGTTGATGATGAGCAGCGACCCCGCAAGGGTGGAAATCGCCATGGCGCCCATGTTGATCCAGTAGGGAGGTGACAGATCGCCGGGAGAAAACGGAAAGAAAGTGTAGCGATAGAAGATCAGAGACATCATCCAGATATAGAGCATGCCGCCCCACAGCCACATCGACAGCGCGAGGAAGTTGATCTCCAGTCTGTAAGGCTGCTCGATATGCGCGGACATCAATGCACTGAGGACCGCGATCGATTGGGTTGCCACGACGGCCAGGAGCCAGGCCCCGCTGATCCCTTGATCGAGCGTCGGCTTGTGATCCTTGATGGTGAAGCCCGCGAATATTGCGTAGGTCAGCCCGACCCAGAGCACGATTGCCACGATCCAGAGCACCATTCCCGCGCGATAGTCGGCCGCGAGGATCACGAACTGGCTTCCAAGGACGCTCGTCCCAGCCACGGTCGTAAAGAACCCGGGGCCGCGCATATGGTCGATCATGTCGCCGAAGAACCGGCGCGGATAGCGTGCCGCGCGCAGCAGGGTCAGGCACCACAGCACGGCGTAGACGACTATATTGAGTTGAAACATCGCTTGCGCAATGCCCTGCAGCCCTGAAAGGTGCGCCGCAAGCGAGACGATGCCGGTTGCCATAACCATCCCGAAATACGCGGGCGATAGTTCGGCCAGGAACAGATGCTTTGATCTCATTTTGGGAGGCCTTCCAGGGTTTTACGCGCCCCATCAGGAGCCGGGGGCAGACGTCCCCCGGGACAGCCACGCAAAGCCAAGATATAGACCGAGCCACACGCCGGTGCGAAACGTCATGGCCCGAATGCTCTCGATGGCGACGGCGTACCCATTGACGTACGCAAAGCCGATACCCGCCAGCACCAGGAGATTGAGTACGAGAATTGCGGCGGCTGCGAGCTTGCCTCCCTCACGGCTGCGCCACATGACGATCCCTGTTGCCAGGTACGCCACGCCCATCGCCGTGTTGTAGAACAACAGCGGCTGGAGCACAACGTAACCCGGATCGGAGCCGGCAAGGACTCGCGTGCCCGCCCAGATCGTAGCGAAACCGAACACGGCTGCCACGGCAGCTAAGATCCGCTGAATCGACCTCGCGTGCTGACGACTGGAGTTCATCTTAAGGCCATGGTAGCGATGCTCGGGTTTGCGTGAAAGGACTAAATCGCCCGCAGGCGATCGAGCACATCAGCATCGAGCCATAGGGTATCTCACGTCGAAGGCGAACAGTCCGGGCAGCGTCGCGAATGCCGCAGACCAGAGGGACAGCCATGCCAGGGCGACGTTCGCCCAACCGGCGGGCGCGCCGTTCGAGGCATCGATCATTGTCGGCCTTCATGGTGCGACGATTGACGATCGCAGGAGTCAGATCATCGCAATCGCTGTAGAACGCGGGCGACAGGGCAGTCGTGCCATGGACCGGGTTGCGCGCGGCGCAATGGGGCGCGTTGTGCGTCACTACGAGCGTCGGACGCTGTTCTTTGGGTACCGACCATGTCACTTGTTGTCATGTCAAAGTGACCCTCGTTCTCGTGGCGCGAATTCAAATCTTGCTCCGCGAATCCTCTTTCCCGCGGACTCCAGGCTTCGATCACTTCTTTCGATAGCGCCTGTTTTTTCCACTTCAGCGGAGCTGGCTCCGTCCCGACCGACAATCGGACACCCTGCCCGATCAGCACGGCAGCATCGATGGGCTTCCCTCGCTTTTGCTTCCCCCGCTATTCCGGACACTTATGTTAGGTGCGATGATGCTATCGGAGAGGACGCGAAGGATCGGGCGATCTGCGTTTGTGATAGTCCTCCCGCCGAGGAGAAATACTATGCCTAGAGTGAAAGAAATCGAAAATGCCCGGGGCGACGCGACCCTGGAGGAACTGTTCGCCAAGGAGCGGGAAGCCTTCGGCGAGTTGCTCAACCCGACCAAGGTGATGGCGCACTGCCCGCCCATCCTGCGGGCGGCGAAGATGCTGGGTGCTTCGATAGCCGCGTCGGGAACCCTGCCCAAGGGGCTCGCGGCGCTCGAGTCGCTGCGCGTCGCGGCGATCAACGGCTGTCCGTTCTGAGTCGACATCAATTCCGTCCGTGTGACGGAAATCGATGGCGGCGACGCAAAGCTCGCGGACCTGCCTGACTGGCGCGGGAGCAGCGCCTACAGCGATTCCGAACTCGTGGCGCTGGAGTACGCCGAGCGGATGACCTATACCGGACAGAAAGTGGACGATGCCTTGTTCGGGCGGCTGAAGCTGCATTTCAGCGAACCGCAGATCGTCGAACTCACCGCGGCGGTCGCGCTCGAGAATTTCCGCAGCAAATTCAATCCCGCGCTCGGGGTGCAGTCGCAGGGCTTCTGCCTGCTGCCGAAGCGATAGTCCGGAGCCATCAGATGGTTGAAAGTTCCTCTGCAATCAAATCCTACGGCGTCGTCAGTGTGGATCGACAACGCGAGATGACGGGACTCGAATTTGTTCTCGGGCTTGTCACCGGGGCGCTGCCTCTAAACACGATGGCAAAGGCACTCGCCTACGACATTGTGGAAGCAGAGCAAGGGCGCGTCCTGATCACGGCAAAGGCGAGTGCCGACCATCTGAATCCATCAGGAACGGTCCATGGCGGTGTTGCGGCGACCCTTCTCGACTCCTGCATGGCTCTTGCCGTGCGCAGCATGCTGCCCAAGGGGGTTGGGTCAACCACCCTTGAGTTCAAGGTCTCGTTTCTGCGTCCCGTGACCCCCGGGCTGGGACTTCTTCGCGCGGAAGGAAAGGTGCTGACGGTGGGGCGGCGGGTTGGCAGTGCAGAGGGGTGGCTCACAGGGCCTGACGGTCGAATCCTCGTGCATGGGACGACAACCTGCCTGATTGTCGAGTAAATCGACGCGCTCAGCCGTTTCAGGAGGCGGGACCAGCTTTTGCACCCATTGCCGCGAGCCGCTGGTTGTCGTAAAGCTCCCAGGGCCGCATGTCAATTGGGGAAATCCCGCGACTTTCGAACATGGATTGCATGGCCATCGCCATTCCGGGAGGGCCGGCGTACACGCACGAACAGCACGAGCAGCAACATGAATGCTCCGCTCCAGCAAAATGAGGCGAGCAGCAGCAGAGTCCGCGGATCGTCAACGCCCGAGCCTGCGAGAACACGCGCCAGCGTCGCCAAGGCGATGAGGATCGTGCCCCAGACCGGCAAGCGGAGGGGCGCGGGGTTCTGCCTTGCCTTGAGTACCCAACTCATGGCCATCACGTTGAGCGTGAGCGTGCCGAGGCTTCCCACGGTAATGACGTGAATCGCCGCGGTCTGGTGCCGGCCCGCCGCGAGCGCGGCGGCGAACAGCAGCAGCCCGACGGCGAGCCATCCGTAGCCTGCCGCGAGGCAGAGAAGGTCGGGCCTGCCGCGCAGCGCCCAAAGTCGCCAACGCACCAGGCGAACCGCCGCGAGGACTCCAGCGACTGCGGTTGCGACAGCCGAAGATATGATCAACAGGCGCTCCCCGGGAAACGCCGCGGTTGCAGCCGCAATCGCCGTGGCGACGATCAGACCGGCTTCGATGCGCGGCTGCACACGGGCGTCGAGATTGCCGCCCTGGCGGTAAAACTGGCCGGCGATCGCCGGCGCAATAAGCCGCCCGCCCATGAAAAGCATCAGCAGGGCAAAAAGCAGGACCGCGACGCTTAAGATGGTGTACTGGGCCACGGCAAAAATGCCGCGCGATGCCAACTGAAACACGATGCCGGAGGCGCAGATCGCGATCAGCACCAACGGGAGCGCCTGGTTGCGCAATTTCTTGGCGGCTCGTAGCAGCCGCGGCGCAATGTGCGCCGCCAGAAGCGCGGCGAACGCGACATTCGCCGCATCCGCTGCGATGCTTTGCGGGGCGAAAAGGAACGTCGCGCGGGCAAGCGCCCAAAATACGAACAGGATGACCAGACGCTGCAAGACCATGGGGCCGAGCTGGTTGCCGGCCACCACGGCAAGAGCAAAGCCGAACAACATCTCATGCGCGTGCCCCGTGACAAACGCCAAGGCTGGGAACAGGCCCGTCATCCCTGTCATCGCGAGCACGGAGGCGGGCAGCACGAAGATCGCGTAAGCCGTTGCCGCCGGGAAGAAGACCCTGTTGCCTGCGACGAGCCGACGCGGGTTCGCGCCGGTCCTTGGATCAGTCATCCCTTTCCGTCCGCTTGCGGGTCCGGAGGAATGAGGTCGACCGCGAAAGCGTCGCTCGCAGGAAAAGTTTCTCGAAGCGCCTCGTCCAGCTTCGCTTCCATGCGTTCAAATCGGTCGGGAGAGCGCTTTTTCTCCCTGTTCGCACTCGGCAAGCAAAGTTTTCGAGTTTTCACGAGCGCCCCTGCGCTGAATTCCTGGCCACCGTCAGATTCGCCGCTTCAGCCTCTGGCGCCATTCTCAACCCAAAGAGAAGGAGGCAAGAAGATGAACCCCGCGACCCATGGAGTGGAAGGTAACGCATCGGCGCCGGTGTTGTACATGGCGCTGGAGTTGCGCAACGAGTGATGGAGACTCGCCTTCGGTGACGGCATGAAGCATTGCCAGGGCACGCCGGCCGGTGCGCATGTCGAGGAAATGAGATTAGAAGCCCTTGCAGCCGGTAGCGTCGGGTCCGGGGCTGAGGGGTTCGAGAAGTTGCCCTTCGTGTCCAACGGCGCCTCGGATCTCTTCGTCGAAGTGCTTGGCCCAAAAGCCGGCGCGGATAGCGGCCGCGAAGAAGAAGGCCGCGGTAAAGAAAGCCTCGGCCAAGTCTTCAAGGAAGGTCGCCCGGAAGCCCGCGAAAAAGAAGCGCTAGAGCAGCGTCTGGCCGCCGTCGATCACCAGCACACTGCCGGTGACGAAGGCAGAGGCCTCCGAGGCCAGCCAGACGACGATCTCCTCCAGCTCCTCGGGCTTGCCGATGCGCCCGAGCGGCACCTGCTTCACGAAGGTGGCGTACTTGTCCGGATCGCTCATCTCTCCTTCGGTCAGCGGCGTGAGGAACCGGCCGGGCGCGAGCGCATTCACGCGCACGTTGAACTGCGCCCACTCCATCGCCAATGCGCGCGTGAGGTTGATGACGCCGGCCTTCGCCGCCGAGTAAGGCGCGTTGGTCGGACGCCCGCGCAGGCCCGCTGCGGAGGCGATATTGATGATCGAGCCCGAGCCCTGCGCGGTCATCACGCGGCCCGCCGCGCGGTTGACGATGAAGGTCGAAGTGAGGTTCGAGGCGATCAGGCTGTCCCAGTCCGCATCGGTCAATTGCAGCGCGGGCTTCCTCAGGCTGCCGCCGGCGGAGTGCACGACGATGTCGAGGCTGCCGAAAGCCGACGCGGTGCGCTTCACGGCCGCGTCGACCTCTTCGGATCGGGTTGCGTCAGCAACTTCGACCGATGCCTTCACGCCGAGCGCCTCGACTTCCCTTGCGAGGGCCTCGAGGTCTTTCTTCGTGCGCGCCAGCAATGCGACATTCGCCCCTGCTCGGGCAAGGCCGATTGCTGCCGATCGCCCAAGGCCCTTGCCTGCACCCGTGACGAGCGCGGTCTTTCCCGCAAGCGAAAGCCTCTGGAACTGTGGCCCGGCCATTCTCAGTTCGCCTTGATGCCCGCGGCCCTGATGACCTTTTCCCACTTGGCCGTCTCGGCCCGCAGGTAGGCGCCGAGCTCCTCGGGAGAGCTCCCCACCAGCTCCGCCCCGAGGTCGCCGAGCTGCTTTGAGAGCACCGGCGTGCGCAGGCTTGCGACGATGGCGCCGTTGAGGCGAGTCACTACTTCCGGCGGCGTGGCCGCAGGTGCGAAGACCGCATACCAGACGTTCACGTCAAAGCCGGGCAGTGTTTCCGAGATCGAAGGGACGTCCGGCAGCAGGGGCGAACGCCTCGCCGAAGTAATGCCGAGCGCGCGCACCGCATTCGCGCGCACATGCGGCAGCAGCGCGGGCGTACCTTCGAACGCGAGCTCGACCCGTCCCGCGATGAGGTCGATGAGGGCCGGCGCCGTCCCTTTATACGGCACATGGTTCATTTCGACGCCCGCGAGCATCTTGAAAAGCTCCGCCGACAGGTGGGGCGTGGAGCCGCTGCCCACCGAGGTGAAGTTGAGTTTGCCGGGATTGGCTTTGGCGTAGGCGATCAGCTCCTTCACGCTGGTCGCCGGCACAGACGGATGCACCACGAGCAGGTTCGACACCCGCGCCACCAGCGTGACCGGCGCGAAATCCCTGATGGGGTCGTAGGGCAGCGCCGGGTACATGCTTTTCGCCGTCGCGTACGACGGCGTGCTGCCAAGTGTGATCGTGTAGCCGTCCGGGGCCGCCTTGGCGACCGTGGCCGTGCCTGTCGTACCGGAGGCGCCGGGCTTGTTCTCGATGATCACCGGCTGGCCGAGGGACTTCGAGATCTCATTGCCGATCGCGCGCGCGAGGATGTCGTTCGCACCGCCCGGCGCCCACGGGCTCACGAAGTGGATGGGCCTGGCGGGGAACTGCGCTTGTGCGGCGCTCGCGCCGAGGACCAGCGCGGCGGCCACAAACATTCCGAGCATTCTCTGCTTCACGTTTTGCATCCGGTTCGGGTTTCGATGCATGAATGCTAACGCGCGGGGCCTGGGCATCGGGCGAAATGCAGCCTCAGGTTCGCATCCGGATACCTCGCTCCGGACTTTTGCGCCGAAGGATAAATACTGCCAATTTTTGGCACTGCCCCGCACCAGTATTGACTTTCATGGTGAAATACTGCCATCGGCTCTATCCGGTCCGTTAGCTCACAGGCCGTGGGGTGCCACAGCCCCAGTTGCTGGGGATTCGCCCGCCGCGAGGCAAGGGTGCGCTATCGCACAGAGTCCGGGAGCGATGCAGGTGAGGATCGGTCACGGGCGCTTGTGCTCGGCGCAGGGCCAGCCATGACACCCGAGACGAACACCACAGTTGACGCAAATCAGCGCGCCCCTGCAATAACCGGCGTGCGGGCGCGATGGCTGCGCATGCGAAAACCAGCGTTGATTGCCGCCGCGTGCATCGTGCTCGCGGCCGGCGGCTATTTCGCCTACACGGCCTGGTTCGCCCCCGACCCCGCCGGCACCGGCGTGGTCACGGCCATCGCCGCTCGCGGCACGGTCGAGGACGTGGTCACCTCCACGGGCACGTTGCAGCCTAAAAACTTCGTCGACGTCGGCACACAGGTATCGGGTCAAATAAAGCGGCTGCTGGTCGATGTGGGGGCGGTCGTGAAGCAGGGCCAGCTGCTGGCCGAGATCGACCCTCAGGTCTACCAGTCGAAGGTCGATGCCGACAAGGCACAGCTCCTGAACCAGCAGGCCCAGCTGGCCGACAGGCAGGCGCAGCTCGTGCTCGCCGAAGCGCAGTTCGTGCGACAGCAGAACCTGATGCGCGAGCGCGCCACCTCCACCGATGCGCTGCAGGTGGCCGAAGCGGCGCGCAACTCCGCGCTCGCACAGGTGAATTCGATCCGGGCCCAGATGAAGCAGACCGAGTCCACCCTGCGTGGCGACGAGGCGAGCCTGGGATATACCAAGATCTATGCGCCGATGGCCGGCACAGTGGTCTCGGCGGCCGCCAAGCAGGGACAGACGCTCAACGCGAACCAGCAGGCGCCGATTGTGCTTCGCATCGCCAACCTCGCCACCATGACGGTGCAGGCACAGGTTTCGGAAGCCGACGTGCCCAAGCTGCATGTGGGCATGGATGTCTACTTCACGACGCTCGGTGGCGACAACCGCCGTTACTACGGCAAGCTGCGCCAGATCCCACCCACGCCCACGATCGTGAACAACGTCGTGCTTTACGACGCGCTGTTCGACGTGGAAAACCCCAACCAGACGCTCATGACGCAGATGACTGCGCAGGTTTTCTTCATCGTCGCCAGCGCGCGGGATGCCGTGATCGTGCCGCTGACCGCGCTCAAGCCGGCCGCGACGAAGGGCGCCGGCGCACCCAAGGCGGGCACGGGCGAGCACAAGGGCGGCGGCGGGCCGCGTGCCTCAGGCTCCGACCCGCGTTCGCAATTCGCGCGCGGCAACGCGATTGTCAGCGTCGTCGGGGCAGATGGGAGAATCACCGACCGCGAAGTAAAAGTCGGCGTGATGAACCGCGTCTCGGCGCAGATCCTTTCTGGACTCGAGGCTGGCGAAACGGTGGTGGTCGGCAGCCGTCAACCGGCCACCGCCGCCAAGGCGAAGTCCGGCAGCGCGCTCGTGCCCAGCTCGGGCAAGGGAGGAGGCCGGCCGTGAAGGCGGACTTGCCGCCCAGCGCGCTGGAGCGTCCGGCGCCACCCGCCCCCGGCGAAGAGGCGCCGGCCGGCGCGCCCAGCGGCGTGCCGATCATAGAAGTCATCGATGTCACCAAGACCTACCGCAGCGGCGAGCTCGACGTGGAGGTGTTGCATGGCGTGAGCCTGAAGGTCTACGCCGGCGAGTACCTTGCCATCATCGGCGCGTCCGGGTGCGGCAAGACCACGCTCATGAACATCCTGGGCTGCCTCGACCGCCCGACCACCGGCAAGTACCTTTTCATGGGCGAGGACGTCTCGGGGTTCGAGCGCGACGAGCTTGCCCGCCTGCGGCGCGAAGCCTTCGGGTTCGTGTTCCAGAGCTACAACCTGATCGGCACCGCCTCGGCGCTCGAAAACGTCGAGGTTCCCGCGGTCTATTCCGGAATGCCGCCGGTCGAGCGGGATGCCCGCGCGCGCCAGCTGCTCTCATCGCTCGGCCTCGGCGAGCGCATGGGTCACCGACCCACCCAGCTCTCGGGCGGCCAGCAGCAACGCGTGTCGATCGCGCGCGCCCTCATGAACGGCGGGCGCATCGTGCTCGCCGACGAGCCCACCGGCGCACTGGACTCCAAAAGCGGTGTCGAGGTCATGGCACTGCTGCGCGACCTTTCCCAGCGCGGCCATACCGTGATCCTCATCACCCACTCTCCCGAAGTGGCGGCGGAGGCCAAACGCATCATCGAGGTCAAGGATGGACGCATCGTCAGCGATCCGGGACCGCAGGCATCGCGGACAGCCGATCCGATGGGAGCCGCGCCACCCGCGACCGAAGGCGGCGCCTCGTTCGTGGGCGGCGCATTCGAGGCGGCCAAGACAGCGATGCGCGCCCTGCGCTCCAACCTTTTCCGCACCGCGCTCACGCTGCTGGGCATCGTGATCGGCGTGGCCTCGGTCATCGCGATGCTTGCCATCGGCGACGGCGCCAAGCAGATCGTGCTCGACCGCATCAGCGCAATGGGCACCAACCTTCTGCTCGTCCGCCCCGGGCAACCCAACCGGCGCGGCGTCGGGGGAACGGTCGCATCCCTTGTGCCCGAGGACGCCGATATGATCGCGGCGCTGCCAAACGTGCTTGCCGCGGTACCCGAGCTGGGCGGAAGCGTGACCGCGCGGTTCGGCAACGCCGACTACCAGACCCAGGCGACGGGGACGTCGGCGACTTTCCCGATCGCGCGCAACTGGCCGGTGAGCCGCGGGATTTTCTTTTCGGACGAGGACGTGAAAAGTTACGCCGCCGTGGTGGTGCTGGGCAAGACCGTAGCCGACAACCTGTTTTCCGGCGGCACCGACCCGATCGGCCAGTACGTCGTTCTGAACAATGTGCTCTTCCAGGTCATCGGGCTCATGGCGGTGCGTGGCGCTTCGCCCCAAGGCCAGGACCAGGACGACGCGGTGCTGGTGCCCTACACCACCGGCGGCCTGCGCCTGTTCGGGCAGCGCTTCCTGCGCACGATCACCGTGGCCGTGGACGATGTCGTGCAGATCGACGCCACCCAGGAAGCCGTCACTGCGCTGCTCCAGTCGCGCCACCAGAGCACCGACTTCCAGATCCGCAACATGGCCTCCATCCTCGAGACCGCCACCGACACGCAGAACACGCTGACCGTGCTGCTGGGCTCGGTCGCGGCGATCTCGCTGCTTGTAGGCGGCATCGGCGTGATGAACATCATGCTGGTGAGCGTGACCGAGCGCACGCGCGAGATCGGCATTCGCATGGCCACGGGGGCCCGCATGCGCAACATCCTGCAGCAGTTTCTGACTGAAGCGCTGGTCGTGTCCCTGCTCGGCGGGGCGATCGGCGTGGCGGTCGGGCTTGCGGCTGCGGCAATCGTCGGCGCGTTCGGCACACCGATCAGGTATTCCATCGGCCCGGTGATGCTTGCTTTCGGGTGCGCGTTCGGCACCGGCCTGGTGTTCGGCTACATGCCGGCGCGCAAGGCGGCGCGCGTCGACCCGATCGTGGCGCTCGCCACATGAGGAAGCTTGCGCGCTCAGCAGCAGCCGCCGCAGTTGCCCTGCTCGGCGCCTGCGCATCCCTCCACGATTCGCCCAGGCCGGCGTTCGACGTCTCGCCATCGATGCCGGGGAAATTCACCGAAGCGGCCGCGCCCAACGCGGTCCTCCTTACGCAGGACTGGTGGCGCGGGTTTCAGTCGACCGAGCTCGCAAGCCTCGTCGAAACCGCGCTGGTCGAAAATCCGGACATGGCGATTGCCGCGGAGCGCATCGTGCAGGCCGAAGCGCAGGTGCGGGTCGCAAACGCGTCGCTGTTCCCGGCCTTGAATCTCGGCGCCGATACGGGGCGGCGCGAGAGCCGCCCGCCCGGGGGGCCGTGGCGTGGCGACAATTCTTCCAGCGTGGGCCTGAGCGCAAGCTATGAGGTAGACCTCTGGGGCGGTAACCGCGCCGGGGTGCGCGCGGCCGAATGGTCGCTGAATGCCACCCGCTTCGATCGCGAAACCATCCGCCTCACGCTCGTGACGGGTGTCGCGAATGGCTATTTCCAGCTGCTCTCGCTGCGCGGAAGGCTGACAGTCGCGCGCGAGAACCTTGCCACCGCCGAGCGCGTGCTGACGCTGGTCGAGGCGCGCGAGCGCAACGGCGCGGTGACTCCGCTCGACCTGGCCCGGCAGCGCGCCGCCACACTCAGCCAGCGCGCTTCGATCCCCCCCCTCGAGCTGCAGGAGCGCCAGACGCTATACGCGCTGGCCATCCTGACGGGCAGGAAGCCCGAGCAATTCGGCGCGGCCGGGGCGCAGATCGCCGACCTCGCCATCCCGAGGGTGGCGCCGGGCCTGCCGACCGATCTCCTCGTGCGCCGGCCGGACCTCGCCTCCGCCGAGGCGCAGCTGGTCTCAGCCAACGCGAACGTACAAACGGCGCGTGCCGCGCTCCTCCCGCGCATCTCCCTCACCGGGTCGGCGGGCCTCGCGAGCGGAATCCTGATCAACGTGCTCAACGCGCCCACCGCGGCGCTTTCCCTCGGCGCGGCGCTCGCGCAACCGATTTTCGACGCCGGCCGGCTGCGTGCCCAGGTCGACATCGCCGCCTCGCGCGAGCGCGAACTGGTCGAGGCTTACCGCAGGGCCATCCTCGCCGCGCTCGCTGACGTGGAAGGCGCGCTGGCCGCCGGCGGCCGCACCGCGGACCAGGAAGTGCTGCAACTCCAGGTGGTCGTGCAGGCGCGCGAGGCGCTGCGCATCTCGGAAGTGCGCTACCGCGAAGGCGTGGACGACCTGCTCACCGTGCTCGACGCGCAGCGCACGCTGTTCCAGGCCGAGGACCAGGTCGCGCAGGTCAGGCTTGCGCGACTGCAGGCGTCAGTGAGCCTGTACAAGGCACTGGGGGGCGGCTGGGGATAGTCCGCGTGAAAAGCCCGGGGCATGCAACTACTCGTCCCCCGGGGTCGGCAGCGCAAATCACCTCGGCGGCGCCCTCCTCGGCAGCCTGGGGGCCGCGTTCCGTGATTGCGAAGCTGAACCGGGAAGTAGAGCGGATTCTCGGGCTTTCAAAGGTCAACAAACAGCTTCTGTCACTGGGCGCCGAACACACAGCGATGAATCCCGAGGATCTCGATGCGCTCGTGCACCGCGAGATTCAGAAGTTCGCCAAAGTCGCTCGCGAGGCGAATATCAAGGTGGTTTAGCAGCCAGGCCGGCCGGCTTGCCAAGCGAAAAGCCGGCGCGAGCCGGCTTTTCACCTGGAACGTGATATCCGTTGCGACCGGGAGTAACGCAGGCCTACGCCTTCTTGAGGTCTTCCTTCAGGTCGCCAAAGCCGGCCTGGACCTTCCCGACCGCGCCCTCGATCTGGCCTTTTTGCTCCAGGTCCTTGTTGCCGACGATTTTTCCAGCAACCTCCTTGGCCTTGCCCTCCGTTTGTTTGATCCGGCCCTTGACTTGATCCTTGTTCATTGGCATCTCCTGAAATTCGTTGCGGGAATGGCCGAAGGGCTGTCCGCGTCATGCAGGACGACACCCGGCAAAACAAGATTAGCCGCCGGGGCGCGCGCGTTCTGTTCGGTGGCGTACCTCGGCCCGCGCCTGCGCAAACCCGCCTAGCCGGACTGGTGGATCACCAGGCCGTCGACGA
>JBDTRN010000045.1:0-14024 GCA_039931715.1 Betaproteobacteria bacterium | reverse complement strand
TGTCCCGGGGCCCATCGCACCGGGCGACGGCCTTGTATGCGGAATCGGTATTGCATCGTGAGATTCCATTGCATAGCATGGGAGCACAATTAGAAAATCACGGAGACACGAAAAATGGGAACCCCACGCAATATCCTCATCATGGGCGCCTCTTATGGGTCGCTCCTCGGCATGAAACTGGTGCTTGCGGGGCACAACGTCAAGCTCGTATGCCTGCCTGCGGAAGCGGAATTGTTCAACGCCGAAGGGGCGATCGTGCGCATGCCGGTCAAGGGACGCGAGGGGCTGGTCGAACTCGACTCGCGCAAGGCCCCCGGCAAACTCAGCGCCGGGGGGCCGCAGTCGGCCAACCCCGGCGACTTTGACCTGGTCGTGCTGGCGATGCAGGAGCCGCAGTACCGCTCCCCGGGAGTGCGCGAACTGCTCGACGCGGTGGCGAAGTCCCGCGTGCCGTGCATGTCGATCATGAACATGCCGCCGCTGCCCTACCTTGCGCGCGTGCCCGGCATCGACGTCAAGGCCTGCCGCGACTGCTACGCGGGTCCCGAGGTGTGGGACGGCTTCGACCCGGCGACCATGACACTGTGCAGCCCCGATCCGCAGGCATTCCGGCCGCCGGAAGAAAAGGTCAATGTGCTGCAGGTCAGGCTGCCGACCAACTTCAAGTCGGCGCGCTTCGTATCGGACAAGGACACCGCAATGCTGCGCGGCATCGCCGCGGACGTCGAAGCGGTGCGGTTCGACACCGGCTCCGGGTCGATCGAATTGCCGGTCAAGCTCAAGGTGCACGAGTCGGTGTTCGTGCCGCTGGCCAAGTGGGCCATGCTCATCGCGGGCAACTACCGGTGCATCACCAAGGACGGTCCGCGCCCGATCAAGGATGCGGTGCATTCCGACCTCGACAAGTCGCGCGAAGTGTTCAACTGGGTGGTCAAGCTGTGCGTTTCCCTCGGGGCAGACGAAAAGGACCTCGTGCCGTTCGACAAGTACGCCGCCGCCGCGCAGGGGCTCGCCAACCCATCGTCGGCGGCGCGCGCGCTGTTCGGCGGCGCGCACAACATCGAGCGCGTGGACCGGCTGGTGAAGACCGTGGCCGCGCAGAAAGGCATGCAATCGGCGGCGCTCGACGAAGTGGTGGCCCTGGTCGACGCGCAGCTGGAACGCAACCGCAAAGCCAAGGCCTAGCGCCCTGGCGCTGCGCATCGTCGGGTCTATTCCGTCAAATGTACTGGTACCAGTGCACGAATTGGCAGGAGAGCCGTGCGTGGATTGACTCTACTAAAACGATTGTTTGACTTTCACACGTAGATCCACGGCCGCTCGCGACGGTCCTTGTGCTGGAACGCGGCGATTTCGTCCTCGCGCAGGCGGGTGAGGCCGATCTCGTCCAGCCCGTCGAGCAGGGCTTTCTTGCGCAGCGGCTCGATGTCGAAACCGATCTCCCCGCCATCGGGCGCGATCACTTTCTGCCGCGCAAGATCGACGGTCAGCCTGGCGTTCGCGGGATCGGCAGCGAGTGCGGCCCCCAGCTTTTCCACTGCGTCCTGCGGCAGCACGATCGGGAGCAGGCCGTTCTGGAAGCAGTTGCCGAAAAAAATGTCGCCGAAAGAAGGCGCAATGACACAGCGGATGCCCATGCCCGCGATCGCCCACACGGCCATTTCGCGCGAACTGCCGCAACCGAAATTGATGCTGCCCACGAGGATCTGCGCCTGGCGGAAAGGATCCTGGTTGAGCGGGAACTCCGGGTTGTCGCTGCCATCGGGCAGGAAGCGCGCCATCTCGAAGGCATAGCGCCCGAGGCCGTCCTTTTCGACCTTGGCGCAGCGCTCGACGCGGATGATGAGGTCGGTGTCCACATTGGCGCGCGGATACCAGGCGGCGATGGCGGTGAGGGTGGTGAATTTTTGCATGGCTACCCCATGAAAGCGCGCACGTCGGCGATCTCGCCGGCGATCGCGGCGGCTGCCGCCATCGCGGGGCTGGCGAGGTGGGTGCGCACCTCGGGCCCCTGGCGGCCGACGAAGTTGCGGTTGGATGTCGACACACAGCGCGCCTTGGGCGCGGCCCATTCCTCGTTCACGCCGACGCACATCGAGCAGCCGGGCTCGCGCCATTGGAAGCCCGCCGCGAGGAACACCTCGTGCAGGCCCTCGGCCTCGGCCTCCTTCTTGACGCCGACCGATCCTGGCACCACCCATGCTTCGACGTGGCCGGACACCTTGCGGCCGCGCGCCACTTCGGCCGCGATGCGCAGGTCGGAGATGCGCGAATTGGTGCACGAGCCGATGAAGACGCGGTCGACTTTCGTCCCGGCGATGCGATCTCCCGCCGACAGGCCCATATAGCGAAGCGCCTCGGACTTCGAGGCATGCGAGGGCGCGGGAATGCAACCGTCAACGCCGATCACGTCCTCGGGGCTGGTGCCCCATGTGATCTGCGGCGCCAGGGCGCCGACGTCGAGCGAAACTTCGCGGTCAAACTGCGCCTCCGCGTCGCTTGGCAGCGTTTTCCAGTGCGCGATGGCCGCTTCGAGCTGGGCGCCCGCCGGGGCGAAGCGGCGTCCTGCGACGTACGCGTAAGTCTTGTCGTCGGGGGCGACCATGCCGATCTTGGCGCCCAGCTCGATCGACAGGTTGCACAGGGTCATGCGTGCTTCCAGTTCCAGCGCCCGCACCGCGCTGCCGGCGTACTCGATGGCGTACCCCGCGCCGCCTGCGGCGCCGACCTTTCCAATCAGCGCGAGGATGAGGTCCTTGGAGTAAATGCCGCGCGGCAGTGTTCCTTCGAGTGTCGCGCGCATCGTGCGTGGCTTGCGCTGCACGATGGTCTGGGTGGCAAGGATGTGGACCACTTCGCTGATGCCGATCCCGAAGGCCAGCGCGCCGAGCGCGCCGTTGGTGCAGGTGTGGCTGTCGCCGCATACCACCGTCGTGCCCGGTAGCGTAAGACCGAGCTCCGGGCCGATCACGTGCAGGATGCCCTGGCCGTCCTGGTCGATGTCGAACAGGCGGATGCCTGCCTTTGCAGTCTCGATGCGCAGGGTGTCCATGACCTTGATCGACCATGGGAACGCACCGCCCGTGCGGCCGGGGGCGGAGGAGATGACGTGGTCAGGCGTGGCAAACGTGAGGTCGGGGTTGCGCACCGGGAGGCCGCGCTCGTGCAGGGTGGGGAAGCCGCGGCTCACGCACAATTCGTGCAGGTAATGGCGGTCCACGTGCAGCAGGCTCGCGCCGCCGCCGAGGTCGGCCACCACGTGCTGGGCCCAGATCTTTTCGAACAGCGTGCGCGGTGGGGGCGTGCTCACCGGGCCGCCGACATGGCGAATGCCTTGCCGCGAGCGATCGCCCCGTCCAGGCCGCGTTCGATGCGCGCATGCACCTTGAATGGTGTGACGATCCGCACGAAATGCATGGTTTTCCCCCTCAATGTACCCGGGGAGATTGTACGGCCGCGGGCGCGGCCGGGCTGCTAGCGGGCGACGCCCGCCGCTTCGGGCTTGAGCGCTCCGATGGCCGGCACGCCGCGCTTTAGCGCAAGCGGGTCATGTGGGACCGCCGGTGCGCGGCCGAGCTTGACCTCCATCTCGCTGAAGTCGACGTGAACCGAATGGCACTTTGATTTTTCGAAACGCACCTCGTCGGCTCCGGCGGCCTGCGCCCCAAGGAAGTAGCGCTTTGCGCTATCGCGCTCCTCGGCAGTTGCGGCATTGCCGGCGACCACCGTGATCACGCGTTCGGAGGTGCGGCGGATGCGCTCGGAATTGATCCCGCATGCCTTGGCCGCACCGATCACGCGGCCGGTAAGGAGGGCGGCGACTTCGACGCTCGAGGTTTGTGCCTGGCTCGTCGTTGCCACCCCCAGCAGGGCCGCGCCAAACAGCAGCGCGCGCAGGGCAATGTGTAGGGCCGATCGATGCATTTTGGGCGTCCCGCTCCTCCAACAGTGACGCCATTGTGAGCCAGTGCGGCAGGACAAATTGCAAAACTCGGTAAGCCCGTGTTTGAATGTGTAAGTGACTGATTCAGCGTGGGTAGGATCCGTTGTTGCAGTCGAGGGTGGTGCCGTTCACGTACTCGGGCGACGCGCTTCCCAGCCACAGGATCGAGGCCGCAACCTCGTCGGGGTGCGCGGCCCGGCCCGAGTAGACCGTGCGCGTCACCATGTCCTTGCGTGACTGCGGCAACTGCTCGTACATGTCGGTGTGGGTCGGGCCGGGGGCGACGGCGTTGACGAGCACGCCGTGGCGTCCGAGCTGGGTCGCCCAACTCTTGGTCAGGTTGAGGATCCCAGCCTTGGTGATGCCGTACCACAGGTCCGGATGGCCGGTGAACGCTGCCACCGAGGCCACGTTGACGATGCGCCCGGACTTGCGGGCGATCATCTGCGGCGCAAGCGCGGCGATGAGTTCGGCAGGGGCCTCGATGTTGACTGCCAGGATCTCGCGCTTGTGCGCCTCGGGGATCGCTTCGTACGGATCGCAATACAGCACACCTGCATTGTTGACCAGCGTATCCACCCGGCCGAGCAGCGCGACTAGCGAGGCGATCGCACCGGTGTCGGCGAGGTCGAACACGACACGTTCAAGGGTGGATGCGCTGCCCTCCGCGTCGAAACGCGCGAAATCCTTGTCCAGCGCGAGCACGCGCCAGCCTGCGGCGAGGAATCCCTTCGTGGTGGCCAGGCCGATGCCGCGCGCCGCACCGGTCACAAGGGCGGTATTCATGCCGGGCGGAATGGGCCGGAACCCGCAAGCAGGGGAGTGATCATGGGGCGATTTTACCGGCTAGAATCCGCGCTCTCGGAAAATCCGCGGGGCGTGCCATGGCCGAAGCGATGTACTGGAAAGAAATCACCGTCCACTGGGGCGAATCCGATCCGTTCGGGTTGGTGTACTACCCGCGCATCGTGGCATGGTTCAACGAGACCGAACACGAGTTCTTCCGCACCATCGGCTTTCCCATCGACCAGATGATCCGCCAGGACCGCACCACGTTCGTGATGGGCGAGATTCACTTTCGCTTCATCGGGCCGGCGGCGTACGGCGACCGCATTGCGACGAGCATAACCCTTGCCAAGATCGGTGAGCGCACGCTGCACTGGGCGTGCAAGGCGCGCAACGCGGTCACCGGCGCACCGGTGACCGAAGGCAAGGCGACGCGTGTCTACGCGCGCATCAATGAGGACGGCACCCTCAATTCGGAAGTGATCCCCGACCGGATGCGCAACGCCCTGCTGCAGTCGGGCCGCCTGTCGCATCTCGAGCAGAAAATCGAGAAGGATCCCGAGTACCACAACCCGCCTGCCGAGCACAAAACGCGCACCACGCGCGCCAGGCGCAAGAAGTAAGGGCCGCGCGGGTCGGCCGTCGGCCGGGCGGGCGCCCGGCGCGGCACTCGGCTCAGGCCAGGCCGGGCATCGAAAAGCCCGCGGCGATCAGGTCGGTGATGACCTGTTTCTCGTGCTCGGCGGTGAGCTCGGTGAGCGGCGGGCGCACCGTCTTCCACTGCGGGTCATTGCCGAAATGCGCAATGATGGCCTTGAGCGCGGGGATCATCGGCACCTTCTGCACGATGTTGCGCGTGGCGGTGATGCCGGCCTGCAGCTTGTCGGCGTCGGCGCCCTGCCAGTTGCGGAACACGTTGTTGATCGGGCCCGGGTTGACGTTGCCGGTGGCGGTGATGCAGCCCTTGCCGCCGCCGCGCATGTTGTCGAGCAGGAACACTTCGCTGCCGGCGAACACGTCGAAGCCGTTCTTGGCGAACGCATCCAGCATGGCCTTGGTGTTGGACCAGTCGCCGGAGGAGTCCTTCACGCCGGCGACGATGCCGGGATACTTCGACAGCAGCCGCTCGATCAGCGCGAGTGTGATGGGAACGTTCGACACCGGCGGGATGTGATACAGGTACAGGCGCAGGCGGTCGTCGCCGACGCGCTCGATGATCTCGGAGAAATTGCGGTACAGGCCTTCGTCGGATACGCCCTTGTAATAGAACGGCGGCAGCATGAGCACGCCGCCGCAACCCAGCTTCACCGCGGCGGCGGTCATCTTCACCGAGTCGGTCAAGGCGCACGCGCCGGTGCCCGGCATGAGCGCGGCGGCCGGCACGCCGCCCTTCACGAGCGCATCGAGCAGCTCGAGCTTTTCGTCCACCGACATCGAGTTGGCTTCGCTGTTGGTACCGAACACGGCCAGGCCGGCGCAGCCGTTGCGCATGAGCCACTTGCAATGGCGCACGAAGCGGTCGATGTCGGGGGAGAGGTCCTTGCGGAACGGCGTGACGACCGGCGACAGGACGCCGGTGATGCGTTGGGGTGAGGGCATGGTGAACTCGTCAGTGGGTTAAAGGGGCGAGAGTCGGAGGCGGGCCGCCTGCCGACATCACATGTACAGCCGGGCCAGGTCCTGGATGGACTTCGCTTCCGGGAACTTGTAGAGCAGCTCGAGCCAGCGCGCACGCACCGTCTTGAGCCCGCGCAGGTCGATCCCCAGCGCGTCGGCCTCTTCCATCGCAAGCGTGATGTCCTTCACGAGGTGCTTGGGGTAGAAGCCGGGGGTGAAGTCGCCGCGGAAGGCCCGGGTCGCCTGGACGCGCAGCGCCTTCGAGTCGGCGGTGCCGGTCTGCAGGGTCTGCAGCATCAGTTCGCCGTCCAGGCCCGCCTTGCGCGAGAAGAACAGGCCCTCGATCGCGGCCAGCACGTTTTGCGCAACGATCACCTGGTTGACCAGCTTGGCACGCTGGCCTTGTCCGGCCGCGCCGAAGTACACGATGGTCTTGCCCATTTTTGCCAGCAGCGGCTGGGCGGCGTCGAAGTCGGCCTTGTCCCCGCCGCACATGATGGTGAGCGTTCCTTCGGCCGCGCCCTGTTCGCCGCCGGTGACCGGCGCGTCGAGCGCGCGCAGCCCCTTGTCCCTAGCCGCGGCGTGGATGCGCTCTGCAAGCTTCGGGCTCGAGGTCGTCATGTCGATGAGGAGCGCGCCGGCCTTGGCCGAGGCCAGCACGCCGCCAGCGCCGAAATACACCTCTTCGACGTCGGGCGGGGCGCTCACCATGGTGATGATCGCATCGGCATTGCGGCACGCGTCGGCAACGCTCGTGGCGCGCCGCGCGCCCTGCGTCACCAGCGGATCGGCCTTGTCGGGCGAGCGCGAGTAGGCGGTGAGGGCGAAGCCCCCGGCGAGCACGTTGGCGGCCTGGCGCACGCCCATGATGCCGAGCCCGATGAAGGCGGCCTGCATCAGTCGGCCTTGGCACCGGAGGCTTTGACCACCGGCGCCCAGCGCACCACCTCGGCCCTGAGCATTTCTCCCATCTGCTCGGGTGTGCCCGGGATGATGAGGTAGCCCAGGTCGCGCATGCGCTTGACGAACTCGGGCGCCTGCGTCGCTCTGACGCCCTCGGCGTTGAGGCGGGTGACGATTTCGCGCGGCGTGCCGGCCGGCACCGAGAGCCCGAACCATACGCCGGCTTCGTAGCCGGGCACGCCGGATTCGGCGATGGTCGGCAGGTCCGGCAGCGCCGGGTCGCGCCTGGCGCCGGTGGTGGCGATGCCGCGCAGCTTGCCCGACTTGATATGCGGCAGCGAGGAGGGGATGTTGTCGAACATGATGTTGACCTGCCCGCCGATGAGGTCGGTGACCGCGGGGCCGCTGCCCTTGTAGGGGATGTGCAGGATGTCCACGCCGGTCATGTACTTGAAAAGCTCGCCCGACATGTGGATCGAGGTGCCGCTGCCGCTCGAGGCGTAGTTGATCTTGCCCGGCTGCGCCTTGGCCTGCGCGATGAGGTCTTTTACCGACGTCACCTTGAACCCCGGGTTCGCGACGAGGACGTTGTTGAGCGCCACCAGCGGCACCACCGGGATGAGGTCCTTGGCCGGATCGAAGGGCATCTTCGAATACAAGGCCGGGTTGATGGCATGGATACCGCTGGTATTCATGAACAGGGTGTAGCCGTCGGGGGCCGCCTTGGCGGCCGCTTCGCCGCCGACGTTGCCGCCCGCACCGGGGCGGTTTTCCACCGTGACCGGCTGGCCGAGCAGGCGCTGCAGCTCGTGAGCGGTGGCGCGCGAGGCAATGTCCACCGCGCCGGCGGGCGGGAAAGGGCAGATCAGGCGGATCGCCTTGGCCGGATAAGCCTGGCCGAAGGCGAGCGGCGCGAAGAGCGCGGCGGCGAGTGCAGAGCCTGCCAATGCAGTCAGGGCGGCCGACGATTTCTTCATTGTGGGCTGGGTCCGATTTTTGAACGAAGGCGCAATTATGCGCGTGGCCGGGTCACCGGCAAAATCCGCCCAGCCCGCCGTCGGCGGAGCGTCATCGAATGGGTAAACTGTGGCGCATGAAAAACATGCGCGGCGGGCGCAAGCCGCCCTCGCCGCATTTCCCTTCCCATCACTTCGCGGAATCGCCATGGCCGATTTTTCCGACGCGGTAAACATCGGCGACCTGCGCGAATGCGCGCGCCGCCGCCTGCCGCGCGCGATCTTCGATTTCTTCGACGGCGGGGCCGAGGACGAAGTCGCCCTGCGCGACAACCGGGCCGCCTACGAGCGCGTGCGCCTTGCGCCCCGGGTGCTGCGCGATGTTTCGAAAATCGACATGACCTGCGAAATCCTCGGCGGGCCGTCGCAGCTGCCGCTGGTGATCGCGCCGACGGGCGGCATTGGCATCGGCTGGCCGGGCGCTGACGTGGCGATCGCGCGCGCCGCGGCGCATTTCGGCATCCCTTACACGTTGTCGACCACATCGACCGCGACGATCGAGGCGGTGGCCGAGGCCAACGGCGATGGGCGGCGCTGGTTCCAGCTCTACATCCTTTACGACCGCGCCTTCACCGACAAGCTGGTGGAGCGCGCGCGCGTGGCGGGCTACGAGGCCCTCGTGGTGACCGTCGACCTGCCGGTCGGCGGCAAGCGAGAGCGCGACTCGTACAACCGCTTCGTGCAGCCTTACCGGCCGCGCGCCGGGCAGGTGCTGGAGGCGATGACCAAGCCGGGCTGGGCGCTGCGCGTGCTCGCCAACGGCGGGCTGCCGACGCTGGAAAACCTGCGCGGCTTCAACCACAAGAAGAGCGACACGCTGGTGTCGATCTCCTCGGCCGTCGGCCAGAACCTCGACTCGTCTTTCGACTACGCCGGGCTGCAGCGCCTGCGCGACCTGTGGAAGGGCAAGCTGGTGGTCAAAGGCGTGGCCCGCGCCGACGACGCCGAGCGCATCGTCGGCGTGGGCGCCGACTGCATCTGGATCTCCAACCACGGTGGCCGCCAGCTCGATGCGGCGCTGGCCACGCTCGACACGCTGCCGTCGGTCGTTGCGGCAGTGGGCGGCAAGGTTCCGGTGATCCTCGATGGCGGCGTGCGCCGCGGCGTGGACATGATCAAGGCGCGCGCCCTGGGCGCGCAGGCCGTGTGCGCGGGGCGGCCCACGCTGTACGGCGCCTCCGCGGGCGGTGAGCCCGGCGCGCGGCGCGCGCTTGCCATCCTCGCCGACGAATTGCACCGGGGCATGCAGTTGTGCGGCGCACCGGCGATCGCCGACATCGACCGCAACCTTGTTGCGGGGGCATGAGATGAAGACTTCGAAGACAGCGTCTGCGTCGCGGCCGTTCCTGGTGGCCGGCGGCGGCATCGGCGGGCTGGCGGCGGCGCTGGCGCTGGCGGGCCGGGGCCACGCGGTGCGCGTGCTCGAACAGTCGCCGGAATTCAAGGAGATCGGCGCCGGCATCCAGCTTGGGCCGAACGTGTTCCGCATGTTCGAGCGCCTGGGCCTGACCGACGCCATCCGCAGCTTTGCCGCCTTTCCCGACAACCTCGTGATGATGGACGGCCTCACGGGCGAGGAGATCACCCGCGTGCCGATCGGCAGCGAAGCTTTCCGGGCGCGCTTCGGCGGCTACCCGTATGCGGTGATCCATCGCGCCGACATGCACCGCGTGTACCTCGACGCCTGCGCCGCCCAGCCGGGCATCGAGCTCTCGGTATCGAGAAAGGTATTGCGCTACGAGGACCGCGGCGACCGCGTGGTGCTGCACATGGAGGGCGGCGAGGCGATCGAGGGTTGCGCGCTGGTGGGCGCCGACGGGCTATGGTCGCGCGTGCGCGAGCAGCTGCTTGGCGACGGCAAGCCGCGCGTGTCGGGCCACATTGCGTATCGCGCGGTGCTGCCTCGCGCAGAGGTGCCCGAGGGCTTGTGGCGCAACGACGTGGTGCTCTGGGCCGGGCCCAGGACCCATCTCGTGCACTATCCCCTGCGCCGCGGCGAGCTGTACAACCTGGTGGCGGTGTTCCACAGCGACAAGTACGAAGAGGGCTGGAATACTTTCGGCGACCCTGAGGAGCTGCAGCGTAAGTTTTCCGATGAGCGCCCCGAGGTGATGGCGCTGCTGGCCAAGATCGAGGCGTGGAAGATGTGGGTGCTGTGCGACCGCGAACCGGTGCGCGAGTGGTCAAAGGGCCGCGTCACGCTGCTGGGCGATGCGGCACACCCGATGCTGCAGTACCTCGCGCAGGGCGCCAACATGGCCACCGAGGACGCCGTCGTGCTGGCGGCGTGTGTCGAGGCCAGCGGTGGCGACCTCGGGTTCGCCTTCAAGCGCTACCAGGACGAAAGGTACCTGCGCACCGCCAAGGTGCAGGTCACGGCGCGCTATTACGGCGACGTGTACCACGCGTCGGGCGTGGTGCGCGAGTTGCGCAACGGGCTGTTCGCCGGCAAGCCGCCGGACCCGCAGTTCTCCAGCATGGCGTGGCTCTACGACGGGATCGCGGTCCCGACGTAGTGGCATGGCGTTTCGCTTACTGCTTGACGATCTCGAGCAGGTCCACTTCGAACACCAGCGTGGCGCCGGGCTTGATCACCGGCGGCGCGCCGCGCTCGCCGTAGGCCACGCCGGAGGGGCAGGTGAGCTTCGCCTTGCCACCGACCTTCATCATCTGCACGCCTTCGGTCCAGCACTTGATCACGCCGGAGAGCGGGAAGGTGGCGGGCTCCCCCCGCTTCACCGAACTGTCGAACACCGTGCCGTCGGTCAGCGTGCCGTGGTAGTGAACCTTGACCGTGTCGGTGGCGACGGGCGAGGCGCCACTGCCTTCCTTGAGCGTTTTCACGATCGCCCCGGAGGCCGTCTTGCGTGCGCCGGCCTCGGCCGCTGCCTTGGTGACGAAGGCGTTGCCGGCGGCTTTCTCCTTGTCGGAGATCGCCGCCGCGCGCGCCTGCGCGAGCGGCTGGATCTTCGGGCCGAAGGTCTGCATGTCGACCTTCAGCGGCCGCTTGAGCACCCCATCGGTCATGCCCGAGCGCACCACGTCGAGCTCGGCTTCGCTCAGCGCGAACGCCGCGAGCTCCTGGCTCACGGCGACGCCGAGCGCGTACAGCGTCTTGTCCTTGTCGGTGGCCGGGTCGGCCGCGTGCGCGCTGCCGATGCCGACCAGTGCCGACAGGCAGATCCGGATAATCCTCATGCGAAACTCCTGGTGAAAGCTGCGGCCGGGTGAGGGGAGGCGACGGAGCGGGGCGCAGGCATGCGCGGCATTCTAGCTTGTGCGCGGCCGTGTTCCCTGCCGCGTTCCCTTGGTGCGCCAGCACACCGACCAGCGTGTTACCGATGCTACAAAGTATTTACAACGTGTGATTGCGTACATAGGGCGCGATTCGCTATAAAGCCTGTTCCCCCCGCCCGTCCGTCCGCCTCTTTAAGAAAGTCCCGCCATGCCCGTCCCCGTCGCAAACCGAAACGGCCCCTTCCTGCGGCGCAACTGGCCGTGGCTGGCCGTTTTCCTCCTCGTGCTCGTCGCGGCAGGGGCGTACTACTACTTCTACCTGTACAAGGCGCCGGCGGCGGAAACGGCTGCGGTTGCCGGCAAAGGCAAAGGCAAGGGCGCCCGCGGCGGCGACCGGCCCGTTCCGGTAGTGGCGGCCGCGATCACGACAGGGGACGTGAACGTTTACCTGGCGGGACTGGGCACGGTGACTCCGGTGGCGACAGTCGCCGTGCGCAGCCGCATCGACGGCCAGCTCATGCGGGTGCTGTTCAAGGAAGGCCAGGTGGTGCGCGCCGGCGATCTTCTGGCGGAAATCGATCCCCGCACCTTCCAGGCGCAGCTCGCGACGGCAGAGGGCCAGATGGCGCGCGACCAGGCGCTGCTCAAGAACGCGGTGGTCGACTTCGAACGCTACCGCACGCTCCTGCAGCAGGACTCGATCGCCAAGCAGCAGGTCGATACCCAGGAAGCGCTGGTCCGCCAGAGTGAGGCGACGGTAAAGATCGACCAGGCGGCCATCGACACCGCCAAGCTTCAGCTCGCCTATACGCGCATCACGGCGCCGATCAGCGGCCGGCTCGGGCTGCGCCAGGTGGACCCGGGCAACATGGTGCGCTCGGGGGACGCCAACGGCCTGGTGGTGATCACCCAGCTGCAGCCGATCACGGTCATCTTTACGCTGCCCGAGGATGCGCTGCCGCAGGTGATGGCGAAACTGCGTGCCGCGGCGAAGCTGCCGGTGGACGCCTATGACCGTGCCGACAAGGTCAAGCTCGCCGCGGGGACCCTGCTTACCGCCGACAACCAGATCGACCCTGCCACCGGCACGGTCAAGCTGAAGGCAATCTTCGCCAATTCCGACAATGCGCTGTTCCCCAGCCAGTTCGTCAACGTGCGCATGCTCATCGACGTGAAGCGCGGCGCGGTGCTGGTGCCGACCGCCGCCATCCAGCGTGGCACGCCGGGGACGTTCGTATACATCGTGAATGCGGGCAACACCGCGTCGGTGCGCAAGATCGTGCCCGGCCCGGCGCAGGGCACCTTCACCGCGGTGGAATCGGGCCTCGTGGCCGGCGAGATGGTCGTGGTGGACGGGGGCGACAAGTTGCGCGAGGGCGCGCGGGTGGACCTCGGTGCGCGCGAAGCAGCGGGCAAGGCCGGTGCCCGCAAAGGTGGCGGCCCTGGCGCAGGAACGGGCGCAGCCGCGGGTGGCGCGCAGGGCAGCGGTGGTTCCACCGCGCCGGCGGATCGGGCCGGCAAGGGGGGCGGTGCCGCAGGCGAAGCGGGCGCGGCCAAGGCTGGTGCGGCAGCGGGTCCCGGTGCCCCGGCCGCAGGCCAGGGGGCCGGCAAGGCGCCGGATGCGCCTGCCGCCGGCGGATCTGCGGGCGGATTCCAGTCGATGACACCGGAAGAACGCGCCAAGCGCTGGGCCGAAACCAATGCGCGCATCGATCGCGGCGAGTTTGGCGAGGAGATCCGCAAGCTTCCGGAGGACGAGCGCAAGCAGAAGATGCGCGAGCTGCGCCAGCGGCGCGACGCCGGCGGCGCCGGCAAGGGCGCCCAGTAGGGTCCGGGCAGCCCATGCAACCACAAGGGATGCAACTCGAAGAGGTGCCGTTCGAGCGGATGCCGTTCGAACGAATGCTTAGCGAGGCTTCCGGCTTCGCGCCGGCCTGCGCCACATGAATCCCTCCCGCCTGTTCATCCTGCGCCCGGTGGCGACGTCGCTGTTCATGCTGGCGATCATGTTGGCCGGGGCGCTGGCTTATCGGGTGCTGCCGATTTCGGCGCTGCCCGAAGTCGACTACCCGACCATCCAGGTGATCACGCTGTATCCCGGCGCGAGCCCGGACGTGATGACCTCCTCGGTGACGGCGCCGCTGGAGCGCCAGTTCGGCCAGATGCCCGGGCTGAAACAGATGTCGTCCACGAGTTCGGGTGGCGCTTCGGTGATCACGCTGCAGTTCTCGCTCGACCTGCGGCTCGACGTGGCCGAGCAGCAGGTGCAGGCCGCGATCAATGCCGGCAGCAACCTGCTGCCCTCCGACCTGCCGGTGCCGCCGATCTACAGCAAGGTGAACCCGGCCGACACGCCGATCATCACCCTGGCGGTGACCTCGAAGACGATCCCGCTGCCGCGCGTGCAGAACCTGGTCGACACGCGCATCGCGCAGAAGATCTCGCAGCTGCCCGGCGTCGGGCTGGTGAGCATCAGCGGCGGCCAGAAGCCCGCCGTGCGCATCCAGGCCAATCCCGCCGCC
>JBDTRN010000044.1:0-14115 GCA_039931715.1 Betaproteobacteria bacterium | reverse complement strand
TGCCGCTGATGTTGAAGTTGAGCTTGGCCATGATGTGCGGGAAGAACACCAGGTCGTGCTGCAGTTTGTCGTAGTCGAAGCGCAGCACCGACACCGGCCCGCGCGCGCGCACGTCGGCGGTGCGCCGGGTGGCGCGCACGAAGCCGATTTCGCCGAAGACCTCGCCCGGCCCGAGCGTAGCCACGAGGTGCTCGGCACCGGCGGCATCGTCGCCGGTGGCATCGTCGCCGTCGCGGCGCACCACCTCGATCCGCCCGCTGACCACCAGGTACATGCTGCTGCCCATGGTGCCCTGCTCGATCAGCCGATCGCCGTCGCGAAACTCGTGCAGCTCGCTGATGAGGATGGTCTTGCGGATCTGGTAGCCGGTCATGCCACGGAACAACGCGCTGCCTTCAAGCGCCGCGCGCTGGCGCGACATGGCGAGGATTTCGTACAGCCCCACCAGCCGGATGCGCGACATCACCAGCGGGGTGATCAGCAAGTTGGCGAAGATGGAAAACAGCATGGTCGCCGCGGCCAGCGCGCCGAACTGCGCGATCAGGGTGAAATCCGACAGCAGCAGCACGCCGAACCCCAGCGCGAGCGCAAGGCTCACGGCGATGACGGGTGCGGCCTCGTCCTTGACCGACTCGATCACCGCCTCGTCGTAGTTGGAAGTGCTGCGGCACAGCTCGCTGTAACGCGAAAACAAATGGATGGTGCCGTCGATGGCGATGCCGATGGCGATCACCGAGACCATCACGGTGCCGGCGTTGAGCGGGATCTCCAGCACCCGCATGACGCCGAGGATCATGAGGATCGGCACCACGCTCGGCACCAGCGCGATGATGCCGCCCTTCACCGAGGTGAACATGAGCGACATCACCACAAAGACGACCACGAGCAGCGCGAGCAGCGCCACGGCCTGGCCTTCGAGCAGGCGCTCGGCGGCGGCGTTGATCATGAGGTTCTCGCCCACCACGGTGGCGGTCATGTCGCGGCCGGCGAAATGCACCGCCACCTCGCGCAACTCGCGAATGTGGTGGTTCAGGGTGGAGGAATCGCGCACGTTGTGGCGCACCACGATGTTGGCGCGGCGATAGTCGTGGCTCACATAGGGCTCGAGGTCGCGCGGCGGGTGCAGCAGCAGGTACTCGGCCACCAGCTTGCGGGTAGGCGGGACGCGATAGGACTCGGGCCGCCCGCCGCCCGCTTCCTGGTTGGCCTGCGAGACCACGTCGGCCAGCGACAGGCTGCGGTCGAAGATCTTCTGCTTGGCGATGAAAGCCTCGATGTCGGCCAGGCGCTGCAGGTTGGCGGGGTCGCGAAACGCGCCCTCGTTGTTCGATTGCAGCGCGATGTAGAACACCTTGATGCCGGCGAGGTCCTGCTGCATGCGCGCGGCATCGCGCACCAGCGGCCGGTCAGGGCGAAAGAACGTCAGCGGCTCGTTGGTCACATACAGGTTGGAGGCCTGCTGCACGAACAGCACGCACAGGCCCGCCGCCAGCGCCAGCGCCCAGAGCGAAAAGCGGTGGCGCATAACGCGAAACGCCGCCCCGGCAATGGCCGAGACACCTTGCGCCGAAGCGAATACCTGCCGCCCGGCGCTGCGCGGGCCGAATGAGGCGTACAGCATCGGCACCAGCAGGATGGTGATAAGCCCGTTCGACATGATGGCGAAGGCTGCCGCCAGGCCGAAATCACGAATGATCCCAATGCCGGCAAATGCATTGCTCGCGAATCCCGCCGCCGTGGTGAGGACGGTGAGCACGGCCGGCGCCCCGAGGCTGCGCAGCATGAAGCGCGTGGCGGCCGCGCGGTCCGGCGGTTCTCCGCGCGTGGTGGCGTCGAGGATCCCCCCGTAGTAGCCCGAGATCATGCGCATGATGCCCGTGGCGCCGATCACCACCACCAGCGAAGGCAGCATGGCGGTGAGGATGCTGCCTGGGATGCGCGTCCATCCCATCATGCCGAAAGTCCACAGCAGGCTGATCGCGGCCACGACGAGCGGCATGACGGCGGCGAACACGCTGCGGTAGAAGGCGAACACCGTCACGGCGAGCAGCACCGCCGAGGCGGGCACGAGAACCTTCAGGTCGTGCATCAGGCCCTCGCGGATCTCTGCGTCGATACGCGGCGGGCCTACCTGCGTCACCGACCCGAAACTCGCGCGCGCGGGGGCGAGCACCTTTTCGAGGATCGCGTGGACTTCGCTCTCGCTTAAGCCCCCGGCGCGCTCGCGGATCGAAATCCCCAGCGACACGGCATTGCCATCGGCGCTGACGATGTTGCGCGCGGCGAGAGGGTCATCCAGCGCGTCGCGGCGCGCGCGCTCGGCGCCCTGCGCGTCGTTCGGCACCGTCTCGAGGAGCGGCCGCGCAGTGAGCTGGCCATCGACACTGCGCACCGTGCGCAGCGTGAACACGTCGTCGACGCGTTCCACGAAAGGCAGTTCGCGCAAGCTGTCGTGCAGCTTCTGCAGCGCCTGCAGCTTGGCCGGTGTCCAGAGCTGCGCGTCGCGCACGTACACGAAGCTGCGGTGGTCCGAGCCGAACTCGCGCGACACGCGCAGGTAGGCCTGCCGGTCGGTGTCGTCGCGCAGCACCAGCCGCTCGAAGCCGGTGTCGACGGTGAGGCGCGCAAGGCCCAGCGCGGCGACGATGCTGACCGCCACGAGGAACACCAGGCTTGCGAACGGCCGCTCCACACCGAGGTTGAGAAAGCCCTGCAACAGGCTCGCCACCTGCGCGCGGTCGTCGTCGTCCTGCGAAGGACCGCTGGGCGGCGGCGTGCGCGGCTCGCTCATGGCAGGCCCGCGAACACGGCGTCGGGCACGTAATCGGCCGAGTGCACGCGCCGGTCGACCTTGAGCAGCGTGCGCCGCGCCTCGCGCAGGTCTTCCGTCAGCGTCATCGCGGCGCGCCACGCGCCGGTTTCGTCGGTCTGCGGATCGCGGAACGTGCGCCGTCGCGCCACGTTGCCGCGGCTGTCGAGGTAGTCGATGCGGGCCACGAAAAGGTTGTCCTTGCGCAGGAACAGGCGGCGCTCGCCGTAGCCGGTCGCCAGGGTCACGCCGGCATCGCGCGGCGTGGCGAGCACCACGTGATGGGCCACCCGGTCGAGGTCCTGGCTGTCCTCCACCGCATAGCGGAAGTCGCCCGGCTGTTCGCCCTCGAAATCGGCCACCGAGACTTCCGAGCCGAACAGCAAGCTCGAGGGCATCGGTCCGCGCCGTCCGCCATTGGCGTTGCGCGCGATGAACACGGAACGCCCGCGCAGCTCCGCCGGGGTCTGGATCACCAGCAGCCGCTGGCGCCAGCCGTCCCGGTTGCGGGCGTAATAGCGCACGGTGCGCACCGTGCGATTGCCCGCCAGGTCGCTGAGCACCATGGTCTGCTCCTGGTACACATAGGCCGGCGGGCTGTAGCGGGCAAGCGAGGCCTCGATGAGCGGCCGGCCGTCCTGCACCGCCGTCGCCGTCGCCGTCGCCGTCGCCGCCGCGAAGACGGCCAATATCACAGCCACCGCAAACCGTGCGCCGATAGCAGCGATGGGCGGTGCGCTCACTTGGTCTCCTTCGCGCTCTTGCCGAAGATGAGCGATTGCGGATCGCGCTCGAGCAAGTCGACCAGGGCCTTGACCGAGCGCGCGGTGGCGGCGAGTTCCTGCGACAGCCGGATCACGCTGCCCTGCAAGGCCGAATCGCTGCTGAGGACCCCGTCGGCCAGCGCCATGGTGGCGCGGGCTTTTTCGAGCGTGGCGCGCGCCGCGACCAGCGCCTGGTCGAGGTTCTCGGTGAGGGGCTCGGCCTTCGCGTCGACTTTGCGCAGGATGCTGCGGGTGGTGGCGAGTGACGCCGCCAGGTCGGTGAGCGAAGCCTCCAGGGCCGGCGCGTTGGCGAAAGCATTGGTGCCCTTGAGCGTGCCCTTGAGCTCGGTGCTGATGCCGGCGACGTCGATGCGGTCGAGCTTGTCGAGAACGCTGGTGACTGAAGCGGTCACCTGTTCGATCTTGCCCGGCACCGTCGGCAATTCCGCCTCCGGGCGCCCGGTGGCCAGCAGCCGGACGCGTGTCTTCGGCTGCATGTCGAGGTCGACGTAAAGCTGCCCGGTGAGCAGGTTGCCGGTGGTGAGGCGCGCGCGCAGGCCCTTCTTCACCAGCGCCTGGAAGGCCTCGCGCGGGGCTTTGCGCATGCGCTCGCCGCGCTCGAAGATGCGCTCGGGCTCGAGTTCCACCACCACCGGGATGCGAAACCCCGCCTTGCGCTCGTCGTATTCCAGGCGCATGTCGATGACCGATCCCACCTTGATGCCCTTGAACTCCACCGGCGCGCCAACCGCGAGGCCGCGCACCGAGTCCTCGAAGAACATCACGAAGCGCACCTTGCTCGCATATGCCTGGTCGGCGATGGACTTCTGGTCTTCGTGCAGGGTGAACACCAGGCCGGTGATGTCCTCGGCGCCGGCTTCCTGCGGCTCGGGCGTGTCGAAGGCGATGCCGCCGAACACCAGCGCCTGCAGCGACTCGGTGCGCACGCGCATGCCGTCGGGCCCCACCGACAGGTCGACGCCGCTGGCGGTCCAGAATCGGGTGGTGCTGCGCACGAGCCGGTCGAATGGCGGCTTCACGAAGGCGTGGATCAGCACGTTGCGGTAGTCGTTGGCCATCTCGTAGCCCAGCACCTCCCCGGCCACGATGCCCTGGTAATGCAGCGGCGAGCCGCGATCGAGCGAGCCGAGACGCTTGGCCAGCAGCGTGATCTGCTTGCCGGCCTCGTCGGCGTGCACCACCGGCGCCGATTCCAGCCCGACGAACAGCGATTGCGGCGCGCCCTGCCCCGGTTCGATCTCGATGAAGGCGCCCGACAGCAGCGTTCCCAGCCCGGAAATGCCGCGCGCGCTGAGCGTGGGCCGCACCACCCAGAAGCGCGTGTCACGGCGCAGGAAATGCTCGGCATCCTTGCCCAGGCGTGCGCGTACCTCGACACGCGAAAAGTCCGGGCTGAAACGCACGCTCTCTACCAGGCCGATGTCGAGGCTCTTGTACTTGATGCGGGTCTTGTCGACCTCGATGCCGTCCGCCGTACGGAAGGTAATCGTCACCAGCGGGCCGCGGTCGGTGAGCGTCTGTATCACCAGCCACGCGCCGATGATCGCGGTAAGGATGGGGATCAGCCAGACCAGCGACGGCCCGCCGCGCTGGCGCACCACCGGCCGGAAGGCGTCATCGCCTTGGGGCGGCGCGGACTCGTCGATCCTCGGGTCGCTCATGCGCTGCGCCCGGCGCGGTCCCACACCAGGCGCGGATCGAATGCGCGCGCGGCTAGCATGGTGAGCACCACCGCCGCGCCGAAGAATGTGGCGCCTATGCCCGGGCGCACCGAGGCCAGCGCATCCATGCGCACCAGGGCGACGAGGATGCCCACCAGGAACACGTCGATCATCGACCAGGCACCCACCGCCTCGGTCACCCGGTACAGCAGCGTACGGTCGCGCAGCCGCCAGGCCGAGCCGCGCTGCACGGTCACGAGCAGCAGTGACAGCACGCCGATCTTGGTGATCGGCACCACGAAGCTGGCGAAGAACACCAGCGCCGCCAGCGGCCACGCGCCGTCCTCGGCGAGGTGCACCACGCCCGAGAGGATGGTGCTGGGCTCGCCCTGGCCGAAGCGCGTGACCGTCATCACCGGGAAGAGGTTGGCGGGGACCAGCAGCAGCGTGGCCGAGGCAAGGAGCGCCCAGGTGCGCGTGATGCTGTCGGGCAGGCGCATGCCGTGCACGCCGCTGCCGCAGCGCGGGCAGTTCGCGGCTTCACCCGCGAGCGGAGTGCGCACGAGCAGATCGCAGGTGTGGCAGGAGGCGAAGCCGAGCCGCGCCGCCCCACCAGGCGCGGCACCCGGGCGCAATTCGCCGTTGCCGGTGGCGCCTGCCGGCCCCATGCGCGGCCATAGCGCGGCAGGGTCGAAGCAAGCCGTCGCGGCGGTGGACACCACCAGCAGGCCGATGAATGCATACAAGGCGACGCCGGGGATGATGGTGGCGAGGTCCTGCAGCTTCACCACCGACACCAGCAGGCCGAGCATGAACACGCCGATGAGGCTCCACGGGCTGATCGCGCGAACCAAGCGCCACACCGGGGTCATCCACACCGGCCGCCAGCCCATGCGCAACGGCAGCAGCAGGTACAGCATTCCGGCGATGGTCAGGAAAGGGAACACCACGCTGGTGAGCAACACCAGCAGGCCGAGTTCCCCCATGCCGGCCTTTTGCAGGGCGAAGGCGCCCGACACGAGCAGGCTCTGCTCGACGCGGTCGCCGTACTTGAGCGACACGAAAGGGAACGTGTTGGCGATCAAGAAGAGCAGGAACGCGGCCAGGTAGAGCGCGGCCGAGCGGTCGAGGCTGTGCGGCAGGTTGCGGTACAGGAGCGTGCCGCATCGGGCGCACAGCGCGCGGCCGCCGACGGGCAGCGGAACGATCCGATGCGCGCCGTCGCACGCATGACAGGCAATGAGCCCGTCCGGCGCGTAACCAGGTATTCCCCTTCCCCCCGTCCCTGCCACTGAGTTGAGCCCGTTTTACAGCCGGATCGCTGCCCCGGGCGGCATCATAGCGAGCCGCGCGCGCTAGGTATACTCGGCTGCATGAACCGGGTGTCGGGATTGGATTTGGTTGACATCGGGGCGAATCTCACCCACGAATCGTTCCGCGAAGACCTTCCGCAAGTGCTCTCGCGTGCCGCCGCAGCGGGCGTGGGCGCCATCGTGGTGACCGGCACCAGCGTGGCCGGCAGCCGCGCCGCGCAGGCGCTGGCCGCGGCGCACGCGGGCGACGCGGCGCATCCGCAGCTGTGTTCCACCGCGGGCGTGCACCCCCACGACGCCGCGCACTGCGACGAGCACACGATCCCGGCGCTGCGCGAACTGCTTGCCCGGCCCGAAGTGCGCGCAGTGGGGGAATGCGGGCTGGACTTCAACCGCAACTATTCGCCCCACCCCGACCAGGAAAAGTGGTTCGTGGCGCAGGTCGAGCTCGCCTGCGACACTCGCAAGCCGCTGTTCCTGCATTCGCGCGATGCCCACCCGCGCTTCGCCGACATCCTGCGCGGCTATCGCGACCGGCTGCCCCCGGCGGTGGCGCATTGCTTCACCGGCGAGCGCGACGAACTGCACGCCTACCTCGATCTCGGCCTGTACGTCGGCATTACGGGGTGGATCTGCGATGAACGGCGCGGCGCTCACCTGCTCGCCTTGGCGCGCGACATTCCCGCCGAGCGGCTGATGCTGGAGACCGATGCGCCCTACCTCACCCCGCGCTCGATGCGCCCGCAGCCGAAATCCCGGCGCAACGAACCGGCCTACCTGCCGCACGTCCTTGCCACTGTGGCCGAAGCGCTCAGCCGCGAGCCCGCCGAAGTCGCCGCCACCACCAGCGCCAACGCACGGCGCTTTTTCAACCTGTGAACGTCGGCCATATTCATCACGCCAACGCACAGCACCTAGTCAACTTGTGAACGTCGCCCATTTCCTGCATGCCAACGCGCGCCGCCTGCCGCAGGCCGGTGCGATCGCGATCGGTGAGCGCACGGTGTCCACTTACGCGGCACTGGCCGGGCGGGTCGCCTCGCTCGCCGCGGGGCTGCGCACGCGACTCGGGTTGAATCCCGGCGAGCGCGTCGCGATCTACCTGCCCAACTGCGTCGAGTACTTCGAGGCACTGTTCGCCATCTGGCATGCCGGTCTCGTGGCGGTGCCGGTCAACGCCAAGCTGCATGCGCGCGAGCTGGCGTGGATCCTGGCCGATTCGGGCGCGCGGGCCTGCTTCGTCGAGGGCAATGCGGAGGGTTCCGCAGACGGGGTGAAGCACATCGGCGTGCGCAGCCGCGGGTTCGAAGCGCTGCATGTAGACCCCGGCGGGGCGCCGCCGGACCTGCCGCCCGAAGCGCCGGCCGAGGCTGCACCCGATTCGCCGGCATGGATTTTCTATACCAGCGGCACCACCGGCGTGCCCAAGGGCGCGATGCTCACCCACCGCAACCTGCTGTTCGCCACGCAGACGTATTTCTCCGATATCGACCGCCTGTTCCCCGGCGACGCGATCCTGCACGGAGCGCCGCTGTCGCATGGCTCAGGCGTGTACGCGCTGCCGCACTTCGCCGCCGGTGCGCTCAACGTGATCCCTGCCAGCGGCGGTTTCGACGCGGCCGAGACGTTCGACCTCATCGATGCCCATCCGAATTCCTCTTTCTTCGCCGCGCCGACGATGGTGGTTCGGCTGCTGGCGAGCCCGGCCGCGCGCGAGGTGCCGCACCTCAAGACCATCACCTATGGCGGCGCGCCGATGTACGTGGCCGACGCGGTGCGCGCCATCGATCTGTTCGGGCCGCGCCTGTACCAGCTCTTCGGCCAGGGCGAGAGCCCGATGACCATCACCGGCCTGCCCCAGTCGTACCATGCCGCGCGCGACGAACCGTGCTTCCTCGAGCGGCTCGCCTCTTGCGGCTTTGTGCGCACCGGGGTGGAGGTGCGCGTGGTGGACGAGGAGGACCGCGACCTGCCCGGGGGCGAGGTGGGCGAGATCATCACGCGCAGCGACTGTGTAATGTCCGGCTACTGGGGCAACCCCGAGGCCACCGCAAAGACCCTGCGCGGCGGGTGGCTGCATACCGGCGACCTCGGCAGCCTCGATGCCGAAGGCTTCCTCACCATCCGCGACCGCTCCAAGGACATGATCATTTCCGGCGGCTCGAACATCTACCCGCGCGAGATCGAGGAGGTGCTGCTCACCCACCCGGGCGTGGCCGAGTGCTCGGTCGTGGGCCGCCCGCATCCCGAATGGGGCGAGGAAGCGGTGGCTTTCGTGGTGGCGCGCGGGGAGGCCGTGCCGACCGCGCAGGAGCTCGACTCGCTGTGCCTGGAGAATATCGCGCGCTTCAAGCGCCCCAAGGACTACCGGTTCGTCGACGCGCTGCCCAAGAACAACTACGGAAAAGTCCTCAAGACGGAGCTCAGGAAACGGCTTGAATCCTGAACTTTTGAATTCGTAGACCTAACAGGAAAGCCGGTTGCGTGGCAGTTGTGTTTCCTAAAATGGAAACACGGTCTCAGGCCAGGATGGCGTAGGTGGTGGTCGCGTGGCAGGCGGGCCGCTCGTCCTTTGCGCCACGCAAGGTGATCTCGCCGAACGCGAGGGTTTTGCCCAGGCGCATCACTTTCGCCTCGACCAGCACGTCCTGCGCCGCGATCGGGCGCATGAAGGTCACGTTCTGCGACACGGTTGTGACCGGCTTGAAGGCGCCGAACGAGCCCGACAGCGCGATCACCATCGCGGTGTCGGCCGCCGACATGAGCGCCTGCCCGCACAGGGTTCCTCCGACGCGCACCAGCCGCTCGGAGTACGGCAGGCGCAGCACTGCGGTGCCCTCCCCGACCGACTCGACGCCCAATCCGAGGTCGAGCACCCACGGGGCGAAATTGGCGGCGAGTATGTCCTGCGCGGCCGCCACGCCGAGGTCAGCCATGGCCGCTCCGGTCGATCCGGGCGCCGCGAGTGCTCAAGGCAGACCCGCGCCCGGTGATTCGTGGAAGTCGTCGCGCGAGTTGAGCGCCTCACGCAGGATGCCGTCCTCGGAGAACTGCACCCAGAGCACGCGCTTTTCCTGGAAGTCGAGCCACTTGTACTCCCACACTTCGCGACCCGACAGGGCGAGCTTGGTGGTCGCGTAGGGGTCGGGCGGGCCGAACAGCTCGGTCACGTCCTTTTTCGTGGTTGTGCCCGGCACCAGCTTGTTGAGGCTGGCGAGCGTAAGGCGCTGCTCGATGCTGCGCAGCGTGCCGTCCTTGTTCATCAGCGCTACGTAGGTGTGGCGGCCTTCAGGGCCGCGCGAGAAGTACAACGCCGTGCCGCCGTCGGGCTGCGCCACGCGCAAGGCCGGCGCTCCCATGGCAGATTCGACCTGGGCTACGGTGGCGCCCGGGGCGAGAGCGCGCCCGTCGTAGGAAGCGCAGCCGCCGAGGGTCAGGACCAGCGCCGCGCAGATTGCCGCCAGGAGTTTTCCCATCACGCCTTCCTTTCGAGCACCTCGATGATCTTGCGCGCCGGGTCAACCCGAACGCGGTCGCCGGTGCGCACCACTTCGCGCGGATGCGGGGCCCAGCCCTCGGTGATGGTGATGCCGGCGAACACCGCGCCCTGCACCATCACCGGGTTGGTCACGCCGAAGATGAATGCCTTGGGCGCTATTTTCTTCCACTTGATGTCGTAGAAGGCCCAGCCGGCGGCGATCCCGCCCTTGGCGGTCGGGAAGAAGCAGATCTTGTCGCGGATGTTGGTGCCTTCGAGCTTGTGGCCGGGCTTGGTGATCACGCCGGTCCAGCGGTCGAGGTCGTAGCGCGGTGAGAAGCCCTCTTCCGACACCACGGCCTCGCCCTCCACCACCGGGCCGTAAGCACGCTGAACTTGGATCACTGCGCGGATGATATCGCCGCTCACTTGAGCGTCCCCGAGCAGGCGATCTCGACGCAGTCGCGCGTGCGCCGCAGGATGGTGTTGAAGCGGTGCGCGCCGATGATGTTCACGATCTTGGCCGAGTTGGACACCATGTTGGTCCACTTGTTGGCGATGCGCATCGGCGACAGGTTCTGCAGGATGTAGAAGCACACCCCTTCGAGGATGGTGGCGCCGGCGGCCTCGAGGGTCTGCGCATAGCCGAGCTTGCGCGCCTGCGCGAGGATCGCATCGTTGGTGGTGATGAATACGCTCGAGCCTTCCTTCACCTTGCGTCCGTCGAACAACTCGGCCAGCAGTTTCATCTCGAACAGCGACTGCTGCGGGCCGGAGAACACCACCAGCCGCGCATCGCCGTCACCCATTTTGTAGCCGCGATAGACGGCTTCGATCTCGGCATCGCCGATGGTCATTCGGTCGGTGGGCGTGTTGCCGCCCAGTGCCGCCTCGATGCTCGGCGCCTCAGGCGTGACGCCCACCATGTGGAACATGCCCATCGACCCGTAGCTCGCAAGGGCCGCGCCGAGGTGCTTGAGCTCGTCGGCGCCGGGAGCGCGACGTTGGCCGTGGAACACCGGGACGGCGTAGTAGTTCTGGTGCGTCTCGCCCACCAGCTTGCCGATGGCGCCCCAGTCGGCGAGGTCGTCGAGCGCCGCGGTGAGCTCGACCGTGAAAGTGCCGCGGCGATGCTCGTCGAGGTGAAACCCATAGGCCGGCGTGCGCCCGGTGATACCCGCGGCCAGCGCGGCCGGGCCGGACTCGAAGTTGCTGCGCGCGCCGAACACAGAGTTGGCGTAGATGACCGTGCCGGTGTCGCCCCAGGCAACGTGCTCGCCCAGGTGCGGCTGGTACACCGTCTGGTAGTTGATGCAGGTATCGGTGGTCACCACGTTCATTCGCCGCAGCGTGGAGATGAGGATCCTTTCCTTGGCCGCCTCGCCTTCGTCCTGCCCCAGGCGCTTGCAGTGGGCGAAGTCGACGCAGCGCGCGTTGGTTGTGGTGCCGACCACGCAGCGTGCGCCGAGCTTGGCGGTGGCCTCGAGCCATTCGAGCCCGCCGTCACCCATGACCTCGATGTCGCCCATCATGTGGACGTTGGTCACGGGCACGAAGCGCTTGGCGCCCCAGAACTTGCCCACCTCGAGCTGGAATTCGACCGCCTTTTTGATCGCCTCGCCGTGCTCGCCGGCCAGCATGGCCTGTTCTTCGCGTGTGAGTTCCATGGCGCGGCGGCGGGGCTATTCGCCCGTGCCGGGTTCGGGGCTGAAGTACTTGTCGAACTTGCCTTCCTCTTTGAGGTAGGTGTCGGCATCGGCGGGCGCGGTGCCCTTGCGCGTGATGTTGGGCCACTTGACCGAGAAATCGGTGTTCAACTTGAGCCACTTCTCGCCGCGTTCGTCCGAGTCCGGGATGATCGCCCCCGGCGGGCATTCGGGCTCGCACACGCCGCAGTCGATGCACTCGTCGGGATTGATGACGAGCATGTTGTCGCCCTCGTAGAAGCAGTCCACCGGGCAGACTTCAACGCAGTCCATGTACTTGCACTTGATGCAGTTCTCGGTGACGAGATAGGTCATTGCGGCTCCATCTGGAAATCGGTCCGGTGAGAGGCGCCTATTTTACATGGGCTTGAATCGCGCCTACCCTCGCCCCATCTATGTTTCACCTGTTCCGAGGAGAAAGACCGTGACGACGCAAGTGCCATTGGAAAGCGCACCGCCCGGCGCCCTGCCGCCCGGGCCGCCGAGCCATGCGGTGGACGTCGACGCCCGCAACTTCAACCAGGAAGTGCTGGAGGCCTCCAAAGAGGTGCCGGTGATCATCGACTTCTGGGCGCCGTGGTGCGGCCCGTGCAAGGTCCTCAAGCCCATGCTCGAGAAGCTCGCGGTGGAGTACGGCGGCAAGTTCAAGCTGGTCAAGGTCAATTCCGATGAGAGCATCGACCTCGCGCAGGAGTTCGGCGTGCGCTCGATCCCCGACGTACGCGCGATCCGCAACGGCAAGCAGGTCGGCGCCTTTGTGGGTGCGCTACCCCTGCCGCAACTGCGCGCCTTCATCGACAAGCTGCTGCCCACGGTTTCCGACCTCGAGCGCACGCGCGCGGGCGAGCTGGCGGCGGCGGGTGACGTGGACGGCGCGGTGGCCGCGCTGCGCAAAGCCATCGAGCTCGACGTCAAAAACGACCCGGCCCGCCTCGAACTCGCCGAGATGCTGACGCGGAACAAAGACCTCGATGCGGCCGGCGAGGTGCTCGACGCGATCCGCCCCAACATCGACTGGGACGCTCGCGTCGAGACGCTGCGCCAGGGAATCGCATTCGCGCGCTCAGGCCAGAGCGGACCGGGCGAGGCGGAACTCGCCAAGGCCGTGGCCGCGAACCCGGCCGACCACGAGTCGCGCCTGCAACTGGCCAACCTGCATGCCGGCAAGCGCAACTACCGCGCGGCCCTGGACGAGCTGCTCGAGATCCTGCGCCGCGACAAGGAGTTCAAGGACGGCGCAGCGAGAAAGCAAATGGTGGCGATCTTCAATCTAGCCACGGACGAGGCCGACCTCGTGTCGGAATACCGCAAGAAGCTGGCGAGCGCCTTGTATTAAGGGCAAGGGCGGCACGTCGTGAGGGACCGATGCCCCTTGGAGCTGGGGGGCCTCATCCGGGACATCGGCCGTCGGTGCAAGCGGAAGTCAGGTGCCAACTACGCGACTTCCAGCAACGCGCGGGGATTCTTTTGCGCGATGAGGAGCAGCGTTCGGGCTGCACCCGAAGGAGCGCGCCGGCCTTGCTCCCATTCTTGAAGGGTTCGTACCGAAACGCCGAGGAGCTCGGCGAATCGCGATTGGGAAAGACCGGTTCGCTCCCGAACGGTGGATACGGAGGGGACATTGACAATTCGACCGTGCTCCCCGCGCTTGATTTCGCGAATGCCTTCGAGAATTTCCAGTCCGATATTCCGTTTGGTCTTAGCCATCAATTTCCTCCTTGATCTTGCGCAGGACATGAGCGGGAATGTTCTCCTCCTCGTTCTTTGCGTAGATCGTGAGCATCCAGATCACGCCCTCACGGGACTTTACGTAGTAGATAACCCGAATGCCGCCTCGCTTTCCGCGTCCCGGCTGAGCCCATCGAACTTTTCTCACGCCGCCAGATCCCGGCACCAATACGCCTTGTTCCGGACCTTCGATTAGTGCTTGTTGCAGTAAGGCGTACTGGTCGTCTGTAAGGTAGTCAGCAAGCAGCCGGGAAAATAGCCTCGTTTCAACGAAGCTGAACATGAACGCATTGTACGTCAATGACGGATAGTGTCAATTATGCTCGACCCATCGGTTGCTCTTCAGAATGGAGAAAACCGCGTAGCGAGCGCGGCGAGTACAGGACATGGCTGGATCTGAGCCATCTGCGGGTCATGGTCGCGCAGCCGGAATACCTGCTCGCCATGATGTGCCTCGCGTTCCGCATCGGCGCTGAGTTCCACGACGAGGACGACATCCGTTAACTCCTGCGTCACCTCGGCACTAAGGAGCCGAAGCGATGTCCCACCGCGCAGAAACCTTCCCCGCCGTCACGCTGCGCGTGGCCCCGAAGCGAAGGAACCGGTCATGCGCCGCGCAGGCCCCCGCCCAGATC
>JBDTRN010000043.1:0-14215 GCA_039931715.1 Betaproteobacteria bacterium | reverse complement strand
GCCAAGGGCGTTGGCGAGGCCGGGGTCACCGGCTCAATGCCCTGCCTCATGAACGCGATTGCCGACGCGCTTCGCCAGGGCGGCGTGACGCGCTTCGACATGCCGGCGACGCAGGCGCGCGTATGGCAGGCGCTGAAGGCGGCCAAGGCGGGGCAGGGCGCGGCCTGCGCGGCGACGTTCGCGTAGGCCGCGGCAATGGACGTGGTCGCTCAGTGTGTGGCGAAGATCCGCGGCCGCGGCCTGCGGGTGGTGTTACCGGAAGGCGGCGACGAACGCATCGTGGCGGCGGCCAAGCGGCTGCAAGACGAAGGCATCGCAGTGCCCATCGTGCTCGACGGCAGCGGCCCCGGTGAGCGGCTCGACGCCTATGCCGCCCTCTACCTCGAGGGGCGTCCCGAGTCGAACCCGAAACTCGCGCGCCGCATCGCCGCCAAACCGCTCTTTCACGCCGGCCTGATGGTCAAGGCGGGCGACGCTGACGCGATGCTCGCGGGCGTGGCGCACCCGACTGCGCGCGTGATCGAGGCCGGGATGATGACTATCGGCCTCGCGCCAGGTGTGGCCACGCCGTCGAGCTTTTTCATCATGGCGCTCCCCGACCGGGTGTTGCTGTACGCCGACTGCGCTGTCAACGCCGACCCCGATGCCGCGCAGCTTGCCGACATCGCGCTCGCTTCGGCTGCGAGCTGGCGCAGCGTGGTGGGCGGGGCTTCGGTGCCTCCGCGCGTCGCGCTGCTGTCGTTCTCGACCCTGGGCAGCGCGAAACATCCTCATGTGGAGAAGGTCGTGCAGGCGCTTGCCATCGCACGCGCGAGGGAGCCTGACCTCGCCATCGACGGGGAGTTGCAGGCCGACGCGGCACTCATTCCTGCAGTGGCGCAAAAGAAGGTAAAGCAGGCAAGCGACGTCGCCGGGCGCGCCAACGTGCTGGTGTTCCCGAACCTCGATGCGGGCAACATCGCCTACAAGCTCACCCAGCACCTCGCGGGCGCGCGCGCCATCGGCCCGATCCTGCAGGGCTTTGCGCGGCCGATCAGCGACCTGTCGCGCGGCGCGAGCGTGGAGGACATCGTGGCGACCGCGGTCGTGGTGCTTGCGCAGGCCGTCGCCTGAACCGCTCGAACATTTCCTCAACCCAACCACTTGGCAGTATTTCGCCTTGAGAGCCAATAGGGACGCGGTGCATGTCCAAATATTGGCAGCATTACACGGCGGCGTGATCGTGCGCCGCAGCCGCTCGATTCCGGGGCCCATGTGGCGGCCCGGCCCAGCGCTACGCGATGTCGGGATCCGCTCCTCAGGCCGCAAGTTCGTAGCGTTGCACGAGCACTTCGGCGGGAATCCCGAATCTTTCGGATAGTCGCCGGATCATTTCCAGCGAAAGCGGGCGCACGCGGTTGAGCACCTCGGCCACGCGAGCGCGTGAGCCGATGTAGGGCTCGAGATCCTTGCGCGCCAAGCCGCGCGTTTCCATCACGTGATGCAGAAAGTCGATCGGGTCCGGATCGGCAATCGGGTAGTGCTCGCGCTCGTAGCGCTCGACCAGCATGGCGAGCACTTCAAGCCGGTCGGCGTTCGCCGTGCCGTTCTTCGCGCTCCAGAGCGATTCGATCGTCTTTAGCGCGGCCTGATAGTCCTTCTTAGTGCGAATCGGTTTCAGTTCCATGGCATTCCTCACACTTTTGTGGCGTCAACCTTATCGTACTCGCGATGCGTGCCGACAAAGCGCACGTACATGATCTGCTGCTTGTACCGCACCGCGACAATCAGCCGGTAGTCGTTGCCCTTGATGTTGAACACAACCCGGTCGCCGGCGATGAAGCTCGCGTTTCGATGCGCTGCCTTGATGTCAGCAGGAATCCTCCATGTGGCGCGGCTTGCTTCCGCATACCAGCTCCTGAGTGGCACTTCGGCCGGCGGACGCAGGCGCCAGAACTCGCGCAAAGTGGAGAGAGAGATCACACGCACGAGTCATGCTACCACGCTCCCATTTTGGGATCAACCGAAAGAAGGTTCGAAAATCGAGCTCACCCCGTGGCCCGATTGCAGAGAGTACCGTCCCCTAAATTTGGCAGTAATTCAGCTTCTGGTTCCGCGCCGTCCAACGAGAAACGCGGCGATCGCAAGGCACTGCACCAGCGCCGTAACGGCAAAGATCGCCGGCACAGCGCCGGGCGCGGCGTGTTCCCCTCGCGGCGCGAACTCCCGGATCAAGCCGAAGAACGCCGGCGCGAGCGCATACCCGCCCTGGGAGATCGCGACGATCAGCGCCGCCACGCGGGGCACGTCCTCCCGCACGAACTCGACCTGCGCGATCAGCGGCGGCAGCGAGGTCGCGTTGCCGATGCCGACGCCGAACAGCACCACGCCGGCCATGAGCAGCGGCACGTTGGTGCCCGCGGCGAGGATGAAGCAAAACATTCCCGCGACCTGCACGACGTAGCCGCCGCTGGCGACGAGCCGCCGGTCCGTGCCGATCGGCATCGCCCAGCCGAGCAGCGTGCGGCCGGCGATGGCCATGATGGTCACGAACGACATTGCGAAGCCCGCCCGCGCAGCGCCGAGCGCCGGCACCAGCAGTGAGTACAAGTGGGCAATGAGCCCGATCTGCGCAAACAGGCCGAGCGCCATGCCGGCGGCCAGCGTGAGGAAAGTGCGATCCCGCCAGAGCAGCGTCCCGGGCAAGGGGCGCGCCGCGGGCGAGGCTACGGACACCGCGGCTGCTCCCGCTTCGTCCCCGTCCGGGTGCACGCCCAAGGTCTGCGGCGTGCGCGAAAATACCCGCTCCGCCAGCATCCACAACGTGACCACCATGACCACGGCCACTACGGACGCCGCCATCGGGAATCCCAGCGTCCCGATGGCGAGCACCCAGAGCGGCGAGAAGACGATGCCGCCGACGCTGCCGCCGTTGTAAGCCATGCCGAGCGCCGCCGGCCGGTTGCGCACGAACCACGGCGAGACAATCGAATTCATGGCCGCGGCGCTCATCGTGCCCCAGCCCAGCCCGCCGAGCGGCGCGGCGACGAACAGTTGCCACGGCGACGATGCCGTGGCGTATCCCAGGACCGCCGCCGCCGTGCAGAGCGCGCCTGCCTTGGTCACCGCCGACGCGCCGAATCGGCGATGCAGCGCGGGCAGGTTCCCGCCGGTGACGGCGCCGACGAGGTATTGCAGGCTGATGGCAGTCGAGATGAGGAAGATCGACCACCCACGCGACTCGTGGATGACGCTGAGGAACACCGGCGGCCCGTAGAAGGCGATGCCCCAGCCGAACACGGCCAGCACGAACGCCGCGTGCACCACGGTCCAGCCGTAAAACCGGCCCGCAGGCCGCCCGCTTGCAGTCAAACGCGTTCTCCCGCTCGATCCACGCGCGACACTTTGCTCTCGATGGAGTGTCGGCCGACCGGGGTCCCCGGCTAGCGCCCGCTGATCGCCACGTACTCGCGCGCTTGCGGCCCGTTGTAGAGCGTCAGCGGGCGGATGAGGATGTTGTTCTCGAGCTGCTCGAGCACCGACACCGTCCAGCCCGGCATGCGCCCCACGGCGAAGATCGGCACGAACAGGTCGGCTTCGATGCCGTTGAGGTAGTACACGACCCCGGCATAGAAATCGACGTTCACGTTCACGCCATGGCGCGAATACGGTTTCATGGCCTCGACCAGCGCCTCGAGGATCTGGTACCACTGCGGCTGGCCCATTTCACGCGACAGCTTCTCCACCCCGGCGCGCATGTGGCGCGCGCGCGGGTCCTCGGCGCGGTAGACGCGGTGGCCAAAGCCCATGACCGGCTCCTTGTTGGCGCGCTTGGCTTTGACGTACGCGGCGGCCTTCTCCGGCGAGCCCACTTCGCGGGCCATGTGCATGACGTTCTCGGCCGCGCCGCCATGCGCCGGTCCCGACAGGGCGGCAATCGCCGCGGTGATGGCGGCATGCAGGTTGGCCTCGGTCCCGGCGACCACGCGCGCCGCGAACGTGGACGCGTTCGACCCGTGCTCCGCATGCAGGATCATGTCGGTGTCCATGAGCCGGGCGGTGTCGGTGCTGGGGACCTTGCCGGTGAGCATCCACAGGAAGTTGGCGGCGTGGCCAAGGTTGGGATCGGGGGCGACGGGCTCGCGGGCGGCACGGATGTGGGCATGGGCGGCGACGATCATCGGCACCTGGGAGGCGAGGCGCATGCCTTTCCTCAGCGTGGCTTCGCGCGAGTTGTCGGCCACGTCGGGGTCGAATGCGGCGAGCGCCGACACGGCGGTGCGCAGCACGTCCATGGGATGGGCCGTGCGCACCGCGCGGATCACCTCGAGCACCTGCGGGGGCAGCGTGCGCGCCGCCTTGAGGCCGGCTTCGAAGGCCTCGAGTTCTGCGCGGGTGGGCAGTTCGCCGTAGGTGAGCAGGTAGCAGGTCTCCTCGAAGGTGGAGCTTTGCGCGAGGTCGTGGATCGAGTAGCCGCGGTAGCGCAGCTCGCCCGCGCGGCCGTCGATATAGCACACCTGCGAGCGGTCGAAGTACACGCCCTTGAGCCCGCGGTGGATGTCGATTTTTTCGGGTTCGTCAGCCATTTTCAAGCCTCGTTCGGTTTCATTGACGCAACAACGCCGGCAGCCACAGCGCGATCTGCGGGAAGAACAGGATCAGCAGCAGCCCGAAGATCTGCAGCACCATGAACTGCATCATGCCCGCGTAGATGTCCTTCAACTCCCAGTCGGGCACCACCCCCTTGAGGAAGTAGGCCGACAACGCCACCGGCGGCGACAGCCACGCCGTTTGCAGGCACACCGCCACCAGGGTGCAGAACCACACCAGGTCGATGCCGAGCTTCACCACCAGCGGCAGCAGGATGGGCACCACGATGAGCACGATCGGCACCCATTCGAGCGGCCAGCCGAGCACGAAGATGATCGCGAGGATGATGAGCAGCATCACCGTGGGCGAGAAGTTCAGCGTGAGCAGGCTCTCGGCGATCAGCGTCGCGCTGCCCAGGCGCGAGAACACCGCGCCGAAGTAGTTCGACGCTGCCACCAGCAGCAGGATCATGCACGACACTTCGAGCGTGGACATGACCGCCGACTTGAACTTGGCCCACGTGAGGCGCCGGTAGATGAGGGTCAGGATGAACACCGCGAAGGCGCCCACGGCGCCGGCGTCGGTTGGCGTGGCGATCCCGGCCAGGATGACGCCGAGCGTGGCGAGGATCACCACCACCACCGGCAGGATGCCGAGGGTGACTTCCTTGACCACGTAAGCGAACGGCCGGCGGTCCTCCATCGGCAGCGGCGGACCGAGCTTGGGGTTCAGGTAGCTGCGCACCAGCGTGTAGGAGATGTACAGCCCCGAGAGCAGCAGGCCGGGCATGATTGCCGCGGCAAAGAGATCCGTCGCCGGCACACCGACCACCGGTCCCATAACGATCAGCATCACCGAGGGCGGGATGAGGATGCCAAGCGTCCCGCCCGCGGCGATGGTGCCGGCGGACATGCGCACGTCGTAGCCGCTGCGTTTCATGGCGGGCGCGGCCATCACCCCGAGCAAGGTCACCGAGGAGCCGACGATGCCGGTGGCGGCGGCGAAGATGGTGGCGGTGATGAGCACGGCGAGGTAGAGCGACCCGTTCAGGGCGGCAAGCATCAGCTGCACGCCGCGGAACAATCGCTCCATGAGGCCCGACTGCTCGAGCAGGTAGCCCATGAACAGGAAGAACGGCACCGAGGCGAGCGTGGGGTCGCGCATGACGGAAAAGAACTGCAGCGTCATGAGGTGCAGCGCGATGTCGCCCAGGGCGATGTAGCCGATGCCCAGGGCCACTGCAATCAGCGTGAACGCGATCGGGAAGCCGATGAAGATCGCGCCGAACAGCACCACCAGCGAGAGCAGGCCTACATACTCTGGCTTCAAAGCCACACTCCCTTGCGCGCGGCCCAGACGCTCTTCAGGAACTCCGACGTCCCCTGCAGGAGCAGCAGCAGCGTGGCCAACGGCATCGCGAACTTGAACGGGTACACGATCGGCATCCACGGGCTGGTGACGATGCGCTCGCCCTGCATGAAAGAGCGGGCGAAGTAGTCCCAGCCCACCACCAGGAACGCAATCAGCGGCGGGAAGAAGAACACCAGGTAGCAGATCGAATCCACCCAGCCCTGGGTGCGCGGCGACCAGCTGCCGTAAAAGGAGTCGGTGCGGATGTGGCCCTTCTTGTACAAGGTGTAGGCCGAGCCGATCATGAAGAAGCTGCCGTACAGCATGAAAGTCATGTCGTAGGCCCACATGGTCGGCGCGTCGAACACGTAGCGCGCCACGACCTCGTAGACCAGCGACAGCACCATCGGCACGATGAGCCAGGCGATGATGCGGCCCGACCACAGGCTGATCGAATCGAGCAAGGCGATGGTCTTCAGCATCGCGCCGGGCGGGCTCTCCATGGGAGGTCCTTTGTCGGGTGCCGCTTTACAAAAAAGAGGGCGCGACCCGCGTCGCGCCCTGCCGGGATGCCGTGCGTGGCGGTGCTATTTCTTTTGCAGCGCGGCGTTGCCGAGGTTGGAATACAGGTCGAGGATCTTGGTCCAGTACGGCACCACGGTGACCGCGAACTTGCGCTGCGAGTCGAGCACCTGCTTGAAGAACGCGTCCTTGGCCGAGTAGCGATCGAGCACCACGTTGGTGGCGCGCACGAACTCGGGGAAGAAGTCCTTCGGCGTGTCGTGGATCTCGACCTTGAACTCGTTCTTCAGTCGCACGATGGCCTGCGCATTGCGGTACACGTTGTAGGTGTAGGTCTCGGTCATCGAGGCCATCGCCGCGGCGCGCACGATTTCCTGCAGGTCCGGCGTCAGCTTGTTCCAGAACGCCTTGTTGATGATCACCTCGCCGATGTCGGTCGACTGGTGCAGGCCCTGCAGGTAATAGTGCTTCCACACCGTCTGCAGGCCGAGGTTCATGTCGTCGGCCGGCCCGATCCACTCGGCCGCGTCGATCACGCCGCGCTGCGCGGCAGGCACGATCTCGCCACCAGGGAGCGCCACCGCGGTGACGCCCATCTCCTTGAAGATCTCGCCGGTGATCCCGGGGGGCGAGCGGTACTTCATCTTTTTGAAGTCCGCCGTGCTCGAAATGGGGCGCTTGAACCAGCCCAGCGGATCCGGACCCATGGGCTGGATGAAGATCGGCTCGACGTTGACCTTGAGGACATCGGAATAGAACTTGCGGTACAGGTCGTAGCCGCCGCCTTCGAAGATCCAGGCGATATGCGAAAGCTGGTCGAGACCCACGCCGGCGCCGGCCATCGGGTTGGAAAACAGGCCCGCCGCCGGGTGCTTGCCCGACCAGTAGTGCGTCCAGGCGTAACCGCCCTCGACGATGCCCTTGTCGACCGCATCGAGGATCTCGAACGCCGGCACGATCGCGCCGTCGGGGAGGATTTCCATCTTGAGGCGTCCCGCCGACATCTTGTCGACGCGGTCGCCGAATTTCTTCAGCAGCTCGAAGTAGATGCTCGCCGAGGGAACGGCGGTCTGGATGCGCATCTTGGTCTGCGCGTGCGCCGCGCCGATGCAAAGCAGGATGCCGGAAACCAATGCGATACAGCGGGCGTGCAGGGAATGGCGTGACTGGATGCGTTTCATTTTCGCTCCTCCGCGAATGAATCGGATTTTTCTTGACGCATTGCGCCGTCTTGAAAGCATCGCGGCGTTTGTCAAAGCGCGCCTGATGCTAGACAAATCGATAGGCGATTGCAATACTGGGTCGCGCCGAATGATTCGAAAAATTCCATAAATTGATAATTCGCAGCCGCGCGGGCGCCGCGCCGTCCTTCCATTGAGCGCGCCCTACGACTACATCGTCGTCGGCGCCGGCTCGGCCGGCTGCGTGCTCGCCAACCGCCTCAGCGCCGATGGCGTGACGCGCGTGCTGCTGCTCGAAGCCGGCCCGCGCGACAACTACCTGTGGATCCACATTCCCATCGGCTACGGCAAGACCATGTTCCACCCGGTCTACAACTGGGGTTTCCACACCGATCCCGATCCGGGCATGAACAACCGCCGCATCTACTGGCCGCGCGGGCGCGGGCTGGGCGGCTCCTCATCGATCAACGGCCTCATTTTCGTGCGCGGCCAGCACGAAGACTACGAGCGCTGGGCCGCGGCGGGCAACCCGGGCTGGGGCTGGGCCGACGTGCTGCCGTATTTCAAGCGCAGTGAGGACAACTCGCGCGGCGAAAGCGAATACCACGGCGCCGGCGGGCCGGTGGCCTGCACTGACATCGCCGGGAAGCACGAACTCATCGAAGCGGTGGTGCGCGGCGCCGGCCAATTGGGCATCACGCGCAACGACGACTTCAACGGTGCGACCCAGGAGGGTGCCGGGTACTACCAGCTGTTCACGCGCAATGGCCTGCGCTCGAGTTCGGCCACCGGCTACCTGAAGCCGGCACGCTCTCGCGCCAACCTCGACGTTCAGGTGGATGCGCATGCATGCGGCGTGATCTTCGACGGGTCGCGGGCCGCAGGCGTGCGCTACTGGCAGGGCGGGAAGCAGAAGGAAGCGCGCGCGGGCGCCGAGGTCATCCTGTCGGCGGGGGCTTTGCAGAGCCCGCAGCTTTTGCAGCTCTCGGGCATCGGGCCGGGCGCGCTGCTGCAGTCACACGGCATTCCGGTGCTGAGAGACCTGCCCGGCGTGGGCGAAAACCTGCAGGACCACCTGCAGCTGCGCCTCATGTACAAGTGCACCAAGCCGATCACCACCAACGACGATCTTGCCAGCTTGCCGCGCCGGATCAGGATCGGGTTGCAATGGCTGTTGCACCGTACCGGCCCGCTCGCGGTCGGCATCAACCAGGGCGGCATCTTCGCGCGCGCCCTGCCCGAGTCGGCGACGCCAGACGTGCAGTTCCATGTGGCCACGCTGTCGGCCGAAATGGCAGGCGCGACGCCTCATCCGTGGCCGGGCTTCACTTTTTCGGTCTGCCAGTTGCGTCCGGACTCGCGCGGCCGGGTCGCGATCCGCTCGACCGATGCTCGCGAGCCGCCCTCGATGCAGCCCAACTACCTGTCGGCGGAACTCGACCGGCGCTGCGCGCTCGCGGCTGTCAGGCTCGCGCGCTCGCTCGCGGCCACCGACGCGATGCGTCCCTACGTGGCAGAGGAGTACAAGCCGGGAGCGCAAGCGCGAACCGAAGCGGACCTCCTCGAATTCGCGCGCAATAGCGGGGCGACGATCTTCCACCCCGCGGGCACCTGCAAGATGGGCGCTGACCCGATGGCGGTGGTCGACGCGAGGCTGCGCGTGCATGGCGTGAGCGGATTGCGCGTGGTTGATTGCTCCATCATGCCCACTCTGGTTTCGGGCAATACGCACGCCCCGGCGGTGATGATCGCGGAAAAGGCGGCTGACCTCATTCGCGAGGATGCGCGCGCCCAAGCTTCGCGCTGAGCGGTGCGCCTTGCGGGACAAGCGCCTGATGCATGAATTGCATGGGGAAAACGCCGCTGTTTCGCCTCCGGCCAATTGCGCATGGTTCCCCTCCATGCAATCATTTGGCAACTACAAAAGATCAATGGGGCAACCGGCACATGCTTCAGGCAGAGGGCATGGCGCAGGCTTCGGCCGGGGCAGGCCGGGACGATGCGAAGGTCGGGCTGCGCGAGGTCGGCTTGCGCTACTACACCCTCGCGGGCGAGGTCGAGGCGTTGCGCAATGTCTCGCTCGACGTGGCTCCTGGCGAGTTCGTCAGCATCGTCGGCCCGAGCGGATGCGGCAAGAGCACGCTGCTGTCGCTCATCGCCGGAATCATCGCGCCCACTTCGGGTGAGGTGCTGATCGACGGCCGGCCGGTGACCGGCCCGACGCCCGCATGCGGCTACATGCTGCAGCACGACCACCTGTTCGGATGGCGCACCATCCTGCAGAACGTCCTCCTCGGCCCCGAGATCCAGGGGCAGGATCTCGCCGCCGCGCGCAAGCGCGGCCTCGACCTGCTTGGCAGGTACGGCCTGGGCGACTTCGTCGGCCATTATCCCCACCAGCTCTCCGGCGGCATGCGCCAGCGTGCGGCGCTTGCGCGCACCCTGTGCACCGGCCCCGAGGTGCTGCTGCTCGATGAGCCGTTCTCGGCGCTCGACTACCAGACGCGCCTGGCCATTTCCGACGAGATCGGCCTCATCCTGCGCGAGGAAGGCAAGACGGTGATCCTGGTGACCCACGACATCTCAGAGGCGATCAGCATGACCGACCGCGTGATCGTGCTCGGCCGCCGGCCGGGCCACATCAAGGCCGAGCACGCGATCGCGTTCCCGAGTGTGCCGGGTGGGCGGCCCTCGCCATTCGCGGCGCGCAGCGCAGCCGAGTTCGCCGGCTATTTCGACACCATCTGGGAAGAGCTCGACGTCCATGTCGGCACCTGAACCCGCTGCTACGTCCATGGCCGCGGCCACGGCCACGGCGCCGAGCGAAGGATTCGTGCGCTATCTCGCGGCGCTGCGGCGCGAGTCGCGCCGCATCCGCTTCATGCAGGCGCTGCTCGTGATCGTGTTCCTCGCCTTGTGGGAAATCGCGCCCAAGCACCAGTGGGTCAACCCGATGCTGACCAGCCAGCCGTCGGCTGTGGTGGAAATGCTGTTTACGCTTGCGCGCGAGAACGACCTCGGCCTGCACGTCTGGGTGACCTTCAAGGAGTCGGTGGTGAGTTTCGTGGCGGCCATGGGTGCCGCCATCCTGGTGGCGATGGTGCTGTGGTGGTCGAGCTTCATCTACCGCATGCTTGACCCTTTCCTGGTGGTGGCCAATTCGCTGCCCAAGCTTGCGCTGGCGCCGATCTTCTACATCTGGCTGGGCGACGTGTGGTCGGTGTACGGGATCGCGATCGCGATCAGCGTATTCATCACCATCCTCATGATCTACGGTGGGTTCCGCGAGACCGACGCGGACAAGATCAAGCTGGTGCGCACGTTCGGGGGAAGCAAGTGGCAGGTGCTCACCAAGGTGGTGCTGCCAGCCAACATCCCGGTCATGATCGGCGCGCTGAAAATCAACGTCGGGCTGGCGTTGGTGGGCGTGATCGCCGGCGAGTTCCAGTCTTCCAAGGCAGGGCTTGGCTACCTCATCATCTACGGCAGCCAGATCCTGCAGATGCACATGGTGATGGCGTCGATCGCAATCCTGGCCCTGATGTCGGTGGTGATGTACATGCTGATCGCGTGGGTCGAGAAGGTGGTGATGCACGAACGCCACTAGGACCCGGAAACGGGCTGGAAACCATAACAGGAGGAAACACAAGATGGCGCACACACAGAAGCGAGGCAATGGGCGATTGAAGGCCGCGGCAGCTGCGATTACGGTTGCGGCGACGCTGGCCGCGCTGCCGGCCGCGAGGGCGGACACGACGGTGAACTACATGGAAGTGATCCGGTCGATCTTTTACCTGCCTTCCTATATCGCCATGGAGAAGGGGTTCTTCAAGGAGGAGGGGCTCGATGTGAAGATGAGCACCGCTTGGGGCACCGCGAAGGTGATCCCGCCGCTCATGAGCGGGGCGGCCGAGATCGTGCTGCTCGGGCCCGAATCGCAGATCTACGTGGAGAACTCGCCGTCGCCGGACAAGACCAAGATCTTCTGCCAGCTCACCGCCAAGGACGGGCTGCTGCTGCTGTCGCGCAAGAAGATGACCCCGGCCCAGTTCAAGTGGCCGATGGTAAAGGGCAAGGACTACCTCGACTGGACCAACGGCACGACTCCGCAGATCGATTCCGAGTGGGTGCTGAAAAAGCACGGCATGAGCTCCAAGGACCTCGGCAACTACATCACCAATGTGGCTTCCGGCAACCGCGACTCGGCGTGGATCGCCGGCAAGGGGGATTTCGGCACGTTCTTCGAGCCGACCGCTTCGCTCATCGAGCGCGAAGGCAAGGGGCAGGTCGTCGCTTCCCTCGGCAACGAGATCGGCCCCATGGCGTTCACCGTATTCATGGCCTCAGACAAGTTCATCGCGAAGAATCCCAAGACCGTGCAGGGCTGGTGCAATGCGATCCGGAAGGCGCAGGCCTTCGTCGCCAGCGCGAGTCCCTCGGACCTCGCCAAGCTGGCCGCGCCGCATTTCAAGCAGCTCGACTACGGCCTGATGCTCTCGGCCATCAAGCGCTACCAGGGCCTCGGCGTGTGGGCCACCGACGTTACTGTCAGCGAGCAGTCGATGAACAAGCTGCAGGACATCATGGTGGCGGGCGGGGTGCTCAAGGCCGAGCAGCGCGTGGCCTACGATCGCGCCGTGACCCGCGTGTTTTCGGAAAACGCCAAAAAGGCGGTGCGCTGATGCGGCGGGGGGCGGATCGCCGCGCCTGCGCGCATAAGGTCGCCAGAACGGGGGCTCGCGCATGATGGACACACTCGCCACGCTGGCCGGCCGGCTCGCCACCGGCAGCACCACCAGCCGCGCGCTCACCGACGAGGCGCTCACGCGGATCGAATCGACGCAGGGTGAGGGGCCGCGCACGTTCGTGCGCGTGTTCCGCGAAGCGGCCATCGCGGCCGCCGAAGCCAGCGACCGCCTGCGTTCCGCAGGCGTCGTGCCTTCGCCGCTGGCCGGCATCCCGGTGTCGGTCAAGGACCTGTGCGACGTCGCCGGCTTCACCACGCTGGCGGGCTCGGCCACGCGCAAACAGGAGCCGCCGGCAGCGCGTGACGCGACGGTGGTGGCCCGCCTGCGCGCCGCCGGGGCGGTGATCCTGGGCACCACCAACATGACCGAGTTCGCCATGGGGGGACTGGGCATCAATCCCCACTTCGGCGACTGCCGCAATCCGTGGGACCGCGCCACCGGGCGGGTTCCGGGCGGGTCGTCCTCGGGGGCGGCGGTGTCCGTCAGCGATGGCATGGCGGCTGCGGGCCTCGGCACCGACACCATGGGGTCGGTGCGCATCCCGGCCGGGTTGTGCGGCATCACGGGATTCAAGCCGACGGCCGCCCGCGTGCCGCGCGACGGTGTATTTCCGTTGTCGACCACGCTCGACTCGGTCGGGCCGCTGGCGCGCTCGGTGGCTTGCTGCGCGCTGGTGGATGCGGTCTTTGCAGGCGACACGCCGCAAGTGCCGGCAGCCCTGCCACTGAAAGGGCTGAGGCTGGGTGTGCCCACCACGCTGGTGCTAGACAGCCTCGACGCCCCCGTGGCCGCGGCTTTCGAGCGGGCGCTGGCGCGCCTGTCGGCGGCCGGGGCACAAGTGGAAGAGTTCGCTTTTCCCGAGATCGACGAAATCGCCGTGCTCAACCGTCGCGCGGGCCTTTCCATGGTCGAGTGCTATGCGATTCACCGTCGCTGGCTGGCCGAGCGCTCGAGCGGGTACGACCCGCGCGTGCTGGCGCGGATCGCGCCGGCGAAGGAACTCGATGCGGCCGACTACTACGACGCCCTGCAACTGCGGGAGTCCCTGGTCGTGCGCGGCAAGGTGGGGACGGCGCGCTTCGATGCGGTAGTGATGCCGACGCTGCCGGTGGTCGCCCCGCCAATCGCGCAGTTCACCTCCAGCGACGCCGCCCTGCGCGACCCGTTCGGCATCATGATCCGCAACACCTGCATCGCGAATTATCTTGACCGCTGCGCGCTCACGATTCCCTGTCACGCGCCCGGCACGGCACCGGTGGGATTCACGCTGATGGGCGAGCGGATGGCCGATGCGCGCTTGTTTGCGATCGGACTTTCGGTTGAAGCGGTGGTCGTGCAGCAGGGCTGACCGGCCCGGCCCGACGAGGCTGGCCGCGCAATCCTCCCGCGGACCGCCCTCGCTTCAGGCGAGCGGCGGGGCAGATTGTGCGATGACGCTCAGCCGGCCACCTTGATGTTGGCTTCGCGGATCACGCGCACCCATGTGGCAATGTCGTTCTTGATGAACGCGCCCAGTTCGGCCGGGGTTCCGCCCACAGGGGTGGCGCCCTGCACCGCGAACTGCTTGCCGATCTCGGCATCCTGGAGCACCGCATTCAACTCCGTATTGAGGCGATGCACGATGTCGGCCGGCACACCCCGCGGGGCGACCAGCGCGATCCAGAAATTGGCATCGAACCCGGGATAGCCGCTCTCGGCCACTGTGGGCACGCCCGCCAATAGCGGCGACCGGTTCAGGCTGGTGACCGCCAGCGCACGCAGCCGTCCGGAGGAGACGTGCTGGCTGATGGCGGGCACGCCGGCGATCACCATCGGGACCGTCCCGGCAACCGCGTCCGCGACGGC
>JBDTRN010000042.1:0-14359 GCA_039931715.1 Betaproteobacteria bacterium | reverse complement strand
CCAGGAATTTCAGAAGATCGTCGTCGATGATGCGCCGATCGCTTACATCAACGTACTGCCTTACTTCACTATTTACGAAAAGAACCTGCGCAACCTGCCGACCACGATCTGGGGGGCGATCGCCCCGATCGACGAGATGTACCGCGAGTAGGCCCACGCGGTGCGGATCGCGTATTTCCTCGCCCGCAGATTTACCTATGCGATCGGCCTGCTGCTCGCGGTGGCCGTCCTCAATTTCACCCTGATCCACCTTGCGCCCGGCGACGTCGTCGAAACCATCGTCGGCGAGATGGGCGGGGCGTCGACCGAGACGATCGCGGCACTGCGCAAGACCTACGGCCTGGACAAGGGCTTCCTTGAACAACTGGCCATCTACGTGTCACGCGTGGCGACCGGCGACCTCGGCGTGTCCACCTATTTCAACCGCCCGGTCCTGGGCCTGGTCGCCGACCGCATGTTCGCCACCGTCCTGCTCGTGTTCACCGCGTTCGCCACGGCCGTCGTAGCAGGCACTTTCCTCGGCGTCACTGCGGCGAGGCGCCCTTCGAGCTGGCTGGGCGCACTGGTGACGATCGTCGCCCTGCTGGGCTTCTCCGCGCCGGTGTTCTGGTCCGGGCTGATGCTGCTGCTGCTATTTGCGTCGGTGTGGCCCATCCTCCCGGCCTCCGGCATGTACGACATCGCCACGGGCGCGACCGGGTGGGCCCACGCCCTCGACGTTGCGCACCACCTGGTCCTGCCGGCAGCGACACTTGCGATCATCTACCTGGCGCTGTATTCACGGCTTGCGCGCGCCAGCATGATCGAGGTGCTCGGCTCGGACTACGTGCGCACCGCCCGCGCGAAGGGACTTTCCGAGAACAAGGTGGTCTTCAAGCACGCATTGCGCAACGCCATCCTGCCGGTGGTGACGATCGCCGGCCTGCAGTTCTCCGGCATGCTGGCCGGCGCGGTCCTGGTAGAAACCGTGTTCACCTGGCCCGGCATGGGGTTGCTGGCGTTCGAGGCGATCCTGCGGCGCGACACACAGCTGATCCTCGGCATTCTTCTCCTCTCCGCGCTGCTCGTGATCGTGGGCAACCTCCTCACGGACCTCGCCTACCGGCTCATCGACCCGCGGATCCGAACGGATGGATAAGAACGCGAGCCGCGGGCCCTGGCGCGAAGCCTGGAGCGTTTTCCGGCGCAATTACGCCGCCCTGATCGGCCTGGCGATCCTTGGGCTGGTACTGACCGTCGCGATCGCCGGCCCGTGGATCTACCCGGTCGATCCGTTCGACATCGTCGCGGCGCCGAAGACGGCGCCCGGCGCGGATGCCGACGCCGTGCTCGGCACCGATTACCTCGGCCGCGACATGCTTGCCGGATTGGTGCGCGGCGGCCGCCCGACGCTCATGGTCGGCTTCTTTGCGGCCATGATCGCCACCGTCATCGGCATCACGATGGGCGCGCTCGGCGGCTACTACGGCGGCAAAGTCGACGCGATCCTCGGCAGGATCACAGAGTTCTTCCAGGTCCTGCCGGCGCTCCTCTTCGCCATGGTGCTGGTGATGCTCTTCACGCCATCGATCGTTACGGTGACGTTTGCCATCGGTTTCGTCGCCTGGACCAGCATGGCGCGGTTGACGCGCGCCGAGTTCCTGCGCATCCGGCAGCTCGAGTACGTTCGGGCCGCGCGCGCCATTGGTTCGTCCAACAGCCGCATCATCTGGGGCGTGATCCTGCCGAATGCACTGCCGCCGATCATCGTCGCGGCGACGCTTGCCACGGGTACGGCCATCCTGTTCGAGGCCGGCCTGTCTTTCCTCGGCCTGTCGGACCCGAACGTGATGAGCTGGGGCATGATGATCGGGTCCAACCGCAACTACCTGCGGGAAATGTGGTGGGCGGTCACCTTTCCCGGCGTGTGCATTTTCCTCACCGTGCTTGCGATCAGCCTGGTCGGCGACGGCCTGAACGACGCCTTCAACCCGCGGCTGCGGACCCGCTGATGGGCGCCCTGCTCGAGATTGAAAACCTCCAGGTCGAGTTCGATACCTGGGACGGCCGCGTGCGCGTGCTGGACGGCGTTTCGCTCAGCGTGAACGCGGGCGAGACGCTCGGGATCGTCGGCGAATCCGGTTGCGGCAAGAGCATGACCGCGCTCGCGATCATGGGATTGGTGCCGCGCCCCGCGGGACACGTGACCGGCGGATCGGTGCGTTTCGACGGCGAGGACCTGCTCAAGGCAAACGAGGCCCGCCTGCGCGAAGTGCGTGGGCACCGCATCGCCATGATCTTCCAGGAGCCAATGACCTCGCTCAATCCGGTTTTCACCGTGGGCGACCAGGTCGCCGAAGCCGCACGCCTGCACCTGGGCCTGACGGCGTCACAAGCGCGCCGGCGCGCGATCGAAATGTTCAAGGCGGTGCATATTCCCGAGGCCGAACGGCGCGTCGACGAATATCCCCACCAGTTCTCCGGTGGCATGCGCCAGCGCGTAATGATCGCCATGGCGCTGGTCTGCGAGCCGCGGGTGTTGATTGCGGATGAGCCGACCACCGCCCTCGACGTGACCGTGCAGGCGCAGATCTTCGACCTGTTGCAGGAATTGCGCGACACGCGCGGCACCGCCATCATGCTGATCACCCACGACATGGGCGCGATTGCCGAAATGGCCGACCGCGTGGTCGTGATGTACGCCGGCCGCAAGGTTGAGGAAGGCGCGGTCGAACGTATCCTCGGAGAGCCGGCGCACCCTTACACCCGCGGGCTCCTCGCCTGCCGTCCCCAACTTAAACTCGGCCCGGGCCCGGTTCGCACCGCGTTGCAGGAGATTCCCGGCGTGGTTCCGCCGCTGCACCTGCTTGGCCACGGCTGCGCGTTCGCGGAGCGCTGCGGCCAGGCCCTGCCACGCTGTCGCGAGAGGTTCCCTGGCGAGTCGGACGCCGGCCCGGGCCATCGCGCCTCGTGCTGGCTGCTTGAGGGGACCCAAGAGCGCCGCGCAACATGAGCGATGTCCTGCTGCGGGTCGACGACCTCAAGGTGCATTTCCCGCTGCGCAAGCGTTCGCTATTCGAATTGCCGCAAACGGTGCGCGCCGTGGACGGTGTCAGCTTCTCGGTGCGCCGCGGAAGCACGTTCGGCATCGTCGGAGAATCCGGCTCTGGCAAGACCACCACGGCCCTTGCGATCCTGCGGCTCGTGAACATTACGTCTGGGCAGGTCGATCTCGCGGGCGAAGTTTTTTCAGCGCTGCAGGGCGAGAAACTGCGCACCGCGCGTCGCCGGATGCAGATCATCTTCCAGGATCCCTACTCGTCGCTGAATCCGCGAATGCGCGCCGGAGCGATCGTCAGGGAACCGATGCAGCGCATGGCCATCGGCACCGGCGCCGAACGCGACGAGCGCGTGCGCAGCCTGTTCGAGCAGGTCGGATTGCGAGCCGACCAGGCGCAGCTTTTTCCGCACCAGTTTTCCGGCGGGCAACGCCAGCGCATAGGTATTGCAAGGGCGCTGGCAACTAAGCCCGAAGTCGTAGTGTGCGACGAACCGGTGTCCGCGCTCGACGTGGCGATCCAGGCACAGATTCTCAACCTGCTCGGCTCGCTGCAGGCGCAGTTCGGCCTCACATACCTCTTCATCTCGCATGACCTCGGGGTGGTGCAGTATCTCTGCGACGAGATCGCGGTCATGTACCTCGGGCGGATCGTCGAGTATTCGACGCGCGAGGCACTGTTCGAGGACCCGCTGCATCCTTACACTTGGGCACTTCTATCAGCCGTGCCGCGTATGGGTCGGAGGCGCAAAGGCGGAGGGGCGCGTCTGCGCCTCGAAGGCGACCCGCCCAGCCCGATCAACCCGCCCCCCGGCTGCCGGTTTTCGGCGCGCTGCCCTTTTGCCGAGGAGCGCTGCAGGTCCGAAGAACCCACGCTTCGCGAGATCCGCCCGGGGCAGCGCGTTGCTTGCCATCTTGTGCGCGGCGACGGGACGGTTCCGCATCGTCCCGCAATACTGTAGAACATCACTTTTTCGAGGACACTCAATTGACCGTCGTCTATCGCGCCCGCCGCATCCTCACCATGAACCCGGCACGCCCCGAGGCGACACACGTCGCGGTGCGGGACGGCCGCATCCTCGGAACCGGGACGCTCGACGAACTGAAAGGCTGGGGCGCGTATACGCTCGAAGATCGGTTCGCAGACAAGATCCTGATGCCGGGACTCGTGGAAGGCCACAGCCACACGTCGGAAGGCACTTTCTGGCGCTACACCTACGTCGGCTATTTCGACCGCACCGATCCCGAGGGCCGCGTGTGGCGCGGAGCAAGCTCGATCGAGGCCGCGGTCGATCGCCTGAAGGACGCGGGCGCGGCAATGACGGATCCGGCCACCTCGATCGCGGGCTGGGGCCTCGACCCGATTTACTACGGCGAGCGACGCTGCTCACGCCACGACCTCGACCGCGCATCCACCTCCCGCGCGGTAGGCGTCCTGCACGCGAGCGGCCACATCCTCAACGTGAACACCCGCGCGCTCGAACTGGCGGGCCTGTTGCGCAAGGGTGTCGACCATCCCGGCATCCCGCTGGGTGACGACGGCCTGCCCACCGGGGAACTCAAGGGGCCGGAGGCGATGATGCCGGCCGCGCCGCATGTGGGATTCGACCGAGACCTCCTCGCCTGCGACGAGCTGGGCCTGCGCTATTTCGCCAAGCTGTGCGTGCGCAAGGGCGTGACCACCGCAGCCGACATGGCGAGCCAGTTGCCGCCGGATGCGGTCACGATGATGGCACGCGTCACCGGCGAGGCGGACTTTCCCGTGCGCATCGTTTCGCTCCGCCGCTTATTCAACATCAACCCTGGCGAACTTATCGCGCGAGCAATCGAGCTGCGCGCGGCGAGCGGGGACCGGTTGCGCCTGGGTATCATCAAGATCGTGGTGGACGGATCGATCCAGGGGTTCTCTGCCCGGCTCAAGTGGCCGGGCTACCACAACGGCGCCCCCAACGGCCTGTGGTACGTCACACCCGAGCAGTTGCGCGCCGCGCTTGCCGGTGCGCTGGAACACGGCGTGCAGGTCCATGCCCATACCAACGGCGACGAAGCCACCGAGCTTTTGCTCGATTGCGTCGAGGAGGCGCTCGCCAGGCACCCGGTGCGCGACCACCGTTTCACCATCCAGCACGGCCAGCTCGTCAACGCCGCGCAGTTCCGCCGCATCAAGGCGCTGGGCATGTGCGTCAACCTGTTTTCCAACCATCATTTCTACTGGGGCGACGCGCATTATTCGACCACCGTCGGCCCTGAGCGCGCCGAGCGCATGAATGCCTGCGCAACCGCGCTTGCGAACGGCGTGCCCCTCGCGATCCATTCGGATGCGCCGGTGACCCCGCTGGGCCCGTTGTTCACCGCATGGTGCGCGGTGAACCGCCTGACCGCGAGCGGGCGCGTGCTGGGCAGCGCCGAGCGCATCAGCGTCGCGGACGCGCTGCGCGCCATCACACTGGGGGCGGCCTACACGCTCAAGCTCGATGCAGAGGTCGGCTCGATCGAGTGCGGCAAGCGCGCCGATTTTGCGGTGCTCGAGGACGACCCTCTCACCGTCGCGCCCGAGCACCTCAAGGACGTGCGCATTTGGGGCACGGTGCAGCAGGGACGCATCTTTCCGGCCCCGCCACCGCCTTGAGCCACGGCGCCGCGCCCGCGGACGGCCGGATTCCCGTCACCGTGGTCGGGGGCTACCTCGGCGCCGGCAAGACCACCCTCGTAAACCACCTGCTGCGCAATGCCGAAGGACGGCGCATCGCGGTCCTCGTCAACGATTTCGGCGAGCTGCCGATCGACGCCGACCTGATCGAATCGCAGGCGGGCGAAGTGATCGGCATCGCTGGTGGGTGCGTATGCTGCTCGTTCGGCAGCGACCTCATGGGCGCGCTGGCGCGCATCGCACGCGCAGAACCCGCCCCGGAGCATGTGCTGGTCGAGGCGAGCGGCGTCGGCCTGCCCGGCAGCGTGGCGCGCTCGATCGCGCTCGTCCCGCTGTTCCGCATCGATTCTGTCGCCGTCCTGGCCGATTGCGAAACCGTGCGTTCGCGCGCTGCGGATACCTACATGGGCGACACCATCACCCGCCAGCTGGCCGAGGCCGACCTCGTTATCGCCAACAAGGCTGACTTGGTCAGCCCGGGCGGACTGGCGGAACTGCACGCGTGGCTGGCGCGCTCGGCACCCCAGGCCCGCGTAGTCGAGGCCATCCGCGGCGCCGTCCCGCCGGCGGTCCTGTTCGACGACCATGCACCCGCCTCGTTACGCGGTGCCGGCCGCGGGCTGCTCATCGGAGCGATCGCGCCGCAGGGCGACGCGGCGGCGCGTTACGAGAGCGCAAGCTTCACGGTCCGGCATCGGGTGGATGCGGCCGCACTCGCGCGCGCGCTCACCTCTCCCGGTTGCGGGGTGCTGCGCGCCAAAGGTGTCGTCCGGGACCTCGACGGATCGGGCAGCGTGCTCCACGTAGTCGGGGCGCGCACCGAGACCGGCCCGCATGCGGGGTCGGAGGCGGGATCGAACCCGGCCGGCATTGCATGCATCGGCCTGCGCGGCCGCCTCGACCGGGACGCCATCGCACGCGCCATTGCCGCTTCCCGCGACCCCGTCAATACTGCCAAAAACACGTAATCCCCCAGCATTGGCGCGGCTCCCGGGGGGAAATCCTGCCAACTATCCAGTGGTCCGGACGCCTCAGGGAACGGCCACAGCGCCAGATCGCACCAAGGCTTCGATACGCTCCTCGGGATACCCGAGGGTCTTCGCCAGCACCGCGCGGGTGTCTTCCCCGGCGCGATAGGGCGCTGCGCCGCGCGCGTGGATCGCCTCGCCATCGATATGAAACGGAGCGGAGGTCACCCGCACCGACCCGCGTCCGGCGTGCGGGATCTCGCTGAACGCCTCGCGCTCCTGCATGTGCGGATGGGCAAGCACATCCTCGATCGCCGCCACCGGCGCGCACGGCACCTTCGCCGCCGCCAACGCTGTCATGGCGGCTTCGACCGACTCGAACCCGTCCAACCACGCGCAGATGATGGCGCGCAACTCCGGCCACCGGTCGCGGCGCGCCTGCGGTGCGGCAAACCGCCCGTCGGCGGCCGAGCTGGCGGGGCCCATCGCCGCCAGCAGGCGATCCCACGTCGTACCCCCGCCGATGAACTGCACTGCGAGATGGCGACCATGAATCGCGTGGATGATCATGCCGGGCCGCGGCGCCTTGGTGAATTCACCGCCATTGAGCGCGGCCGCGATGCCGATATCCTCGGCGGCCCATAGCGATTGCAGCATCGTTACGTCGAGGTAGGCGCCCTGCCCGGTGCGCTGCGTGCGGTTGATCGCGGCGAGGATGAGCCCGAAGGCGTGCACACCGGCGAGCGCATCGGCCGATTGCATGTAAGCCACGCGGGGTTCTGGCGCGCCCTGCCGGTCGATGTCCATGGCACCCGAGGCCGCGTTGATAAGGTGCGCGAAGGCCGGCCGGTTTCGCAGCGGACCGGTCTGCCCGTAACCCGAGATCGAGCAGTACACGATGGCCGGATTCACCGCCGCCACAGTCGCATAGTCGAAGCCGTGTCGCCCCATGACGCCCGGCGCGAAATTCTCGACCAGCACGTCGGCCTTGCGTGCAAGGTCCAGCACCACCGACTTGGCCTCGGGATGGCCGAGGTCGATGGCGATGCTTTCCTTGCCGGCGTTGAAGCGCACGAAGTAGGTGCTCTGGTCGGTGCGCCCTTCCTCGAGCTGCATGTAGAAGGCGCGCGTGTCGTCGCCCTCGCGCGGACGCTCGACCTTGATGACGCGCGCGCCGAGATCGGCCAGCAGTCGGGTGCAATAGGGTCCTGCCAGCACGCGCGTGAAATCGAGGACCGTGAGCCCATCGAGCAGCGCCGCGGTCATGCCTGCAACGCCTCGACGCCGCACCACTCGGCCACGAACACTGCGAGCGCCTGGGTCACGCGCCGCATCGACTCGAGGTCGACGCGCTCGTCGAAAGCGTGGATGTTCTCCGCTTTGGGCCCGTAGACCAGCGCCGGGATGCCCGCATACAGGCCATAGAAGCGCGCATCGGTCGTGCCGGTGCCGGCGCGCTGGGCCAACGCGGCGCCTTCGATGGATTCATGGCAGCGCTCGAGCAGCCGCTGCGCGTCGCTGCCCTGCGGCAACACATAGCCTTCGGCCTGGAAGCCGTGGTACACGACCTGCGGCGGGTTCTTCGCCAGGTAGGTGTCTTCCTTCGCCGCCCCGGCGACGGTGGCCTCGACTTCGCGGCGCACGTCGGCGAGGTCCTGCCCCGGGTACAGGCCGATACGCATGTCGAACGTGCACCACGAAGGCACGCTGGAAGTCCAGTCGCCGCCCTCAATCTTGCTCACCACGAAATTGATCGGGTGCGCGTGCCCCGCGAAGGCCGGGTGCTTCTTCTCGTTCCAGCGATGCTCGAGGCGGTGCAGCGCAGCGATGAGCGGAAAGCACGCCTCGATCGCGTTGGCGCCGCTGCCGGCCACTGCGACATGAACGGGCTTGCCGCGCACCTTGACCTGGAACCACATCACCCCGACCTGTGCCGCGCCCAGCGTGCCGCCCGAGGGCTCAGTGATGAGCGCAGCCTCGGCGCGATAGCCGCGCTGCAGGCAGGCGAGTGCGCCGTTGCCGGTGCACTCCTCCTCGATCACCGACTGCACATGCACATCAGCGGCCGGCGCGAGCCCGGCGTGCGTCAGTGCATCGAGCGCGAACAGGTTGGCCGCGAGCCCCGCCTTCATGTCGCCCGCGCCACGCCCGTGCATCCAACCGTCGGTCACGCGCGGCTCGAACGGGGGTGCGGCCCACATGTCGAGCGGGCCTGTCGGCACCACGTCGATATGCCCGTTGAGGATCAGCGAGCGTCCCTTCGCATGGCGCGGGCGATGAGTGCCGACGACGTTCCACGCGTTGTCGTAGGACACGGCCACCGGCGAAAAGCCCGGCAGGTGGCGGATGTCCTCGACAGCGACCTTCCAACGGTCGACGGCAAGGCCGCGCTTCGCCATGGCGGCGGCCATGAAATCCTGCGCCGGCGCCTCCTGCCCGCGTGTCGAGGGAAAACGCGTCAGGTCAGCGAGAAAGCGGACCTGGGCATCGAACCCGGCGTCCACGGCTTGGATGAGCTTTTTGGAAAGGTCAGGGGCCAGCATGTTCGCTCCTTGCGATCGGGCTTGTTGGACGGCAGTTTCGTCTGGCGGCTTCGGAACCACCGCGCCGATGATTGCCTGGGACGTCGCGCGAAGCGGCTCAGTCGGGCTTGATGCCACCCGCACGGATCACCTGCGCCCACTTGGCGATCTCGGCGCGGATGTGCACCCCGAGGTCTTCGGGCGAGCCTTCGGCCGGGGTGATGCCAAGGGCCTGAAAGCGTTCGACGACTTCCGGCGATTGCACGGCGCGGCGGATTTCGGCATTGAGCCTGCGCACCATGTCCACGGGCGTGCGCGCCGGGGCTAGGATGCCCTGCCAGTTGATCACTTCCAGCCCCGGATAGCCCGCGTCCGCCACGGTGGGCACGCCAGGAAGCACCGCCATGCGGTCCTTTCCGGTGAGCGCGAGACCCCTGAGCTGGCCGGCCCGGATCGGCTGCACGACTTCCGAAACGTTGGCGAACATGAGCTGCACCCGCCCGCCGATCAGGTCGGCGAGGGCCGGCGCCCCACCCTTGTACGGCACATGGACGATATCGATTCCTGCGGATTGTTTGAGCAGTTCGCCCGCCAGCCGGCTAGTGGAGCCGGCGCCGGGCGAGGCGAAGTTGAGCGTGCCCGGTGAGCGCCTGGCCAGTTCGATGAGCTCGCCCACCGAGGTTGCACGCAGCGACGGATTCACCACCAGCACGTTCGCGAACGTGGCAACGAAAGCCACCGGCGTGAAATCGTCCACCGCATTGAATGGCAGCGTTCCGAGCAGGCTGGGGATCACGCCGAACGCCGAAGTGGCCATCAGCAGCGTGCTGCCGTCGGGCGCGGACTTGGCGACGTAATCGGTGCCCGGGACGGAGTTCCCGCCGGGACGGTTCTCCACCACGACCGCGATCCTGAGCGACTCGGACAGCCGCTGGGCAACGAGCCGCGCCGCGATGTCGGTCGATCCGCCCGGCGGGAAGGTGACCACCAGGCGGATCGGTCGTTGCGCGGGAGCCTGCGCATGGACGTTGGCGGCGACCAGTGCGACGCCCACAAGCAGGGCACGAATTACGAGGGCAGGGTTGGACCGCGACTTCGGCATTGCGCGCTCCTTGCGAGGGCTCGGCAGGAGACCATTGTCGCCCGTTTTTGGCCCCGCCGGAGCGGGTTCAGGACGCTCAACCCGCGACGAAGGGCTCGTCGGTCGGAAACTTCGGCGACAGCAGCAGCGGTGCGCCGTCGGTCACCAGCACCATGTCCTGCAGGTGCCAGAAATTCACGTGCGGCTCCAGGGCCAGCACCATGCCCTCCTCCAGCACCATCTCGTTCTTGCGGCGCAGGATCGGCTCCTGCTGGTGCCACCACGCCCCCACCCCGTGGCCGATCAGCATGTGGTGGTCGGGCCAGCCCACCGCAGCGTAGTCCTGCATGGTCTTCTGCCAGAGGTCGTGCACGCGCGCGCCCGCGCGGCAACGGTCGAGCGTCTTGCGGTGGATCTCGAGGTTGATGGCGTAGTCGCGCTTCTGCTCCGCGCTGGGCGGGCCCATGATCACGGTGCGCGACTGGTGGCCCGGATAGCTCTGCAGGTAACCGACGTAATCGGTGCGGATCGCATCGCCCTTGTCGAGCACGAAATCGCTCTCGCCCGCGTAGGGGATGGTGTTCTTGAACGAGTTGAGGATGCCGTGCGCCCACTCGAACCCCAGGCGCAGGCAGGTGCCCATCATGTCGGCGTGGATCTTGCGCTCGGTGTCGCCGAAGCGGATGCGCTTGAAAGTCTCGAGGTACGCGTCATCGAGGAGGTCGGCCGCGCGCCGGATCATCTGCACTTCCGCGTCGGTCTTGACCCAGCGCACGCGGTCCATGAGCGCGGTGCACTCGACCATGTGCATTGCGGGCAGCGCCGCGTGGATCGCTTCCCAGTGCAGCGCGCTGAAGTAATCCTTCTCGAATCCCACCCTGGCCGAGGCCAGGCCCGCTTCGCGGATGACTTCGGCCAGCTTTTCCTGCGGCGAGTCGACGTAGCCTTCGTACTGCACGATCTTTTCCACCCAGCCGTCGCGCCGCGCGAGACCTTCCGCGGTCTTGTTGGTGAGGATCACCGGCGCACCGTTGCGCGGCCACAGCAGCACCACCGGCCGGGTCGAATCAGTGAGGTCCATGTGCCGCTGCAGCGTGCCCGGATACACCACCCCCGACAGGTAAGTGAAGTTCTGGCCCGAGCGCAGCACGAGCGCGTCGAGACCCGCCTCGTCCATGAAGGCATTGAGGCGGGCGAGGTTGGCGGTGATCGGGCGCTTGTTCATGTCACTGGGGCTCGATGCCGGCGGCCTTCACGATGCGCGCGAACTTGTCCGATTCGCCGCGCAGCAGTGCGCCGTACTGCGCGGGCGTGGACACGAACACTTCGAGCCCCTGCGCCGAAACCTTGTCGCGAAAATCCGGCATCGCCAGAATCTTTGCCACCTCCGCATTGAGGCGATCGATGATCGGCTTGGGCGTGGCCGAATGCGCGAGCAAGCCGAACCACAGTCCGACGTCGAATCCGCCCAGCCCGGCCTGCGTGAACGTAGGCACCTTCGGGTCTGGGAACGGCGCATCGCCTGAAAGCGCAAGTGCGCGCAGGCGCCCGGACTTCACGTTGCCCAGCACCGTGGCCGGCGTCTGGAAAGACAACTGCGCCTGCCCGGCCATCACGTCGGCCACCGCGGGCGCCGACCCCTTGTACGGGATGTGCACCAGCTTGACCCCCGCAAGGCTGTTGAACATCTCGGTGGCGAGCTGGTTGATCGAGCCGCCGGGAGCCGCGCTGTTCAGCGTGCCGGGCTTCGATTTTGCGAGCGCGATGAACTCCTGCAGGTTGGCCGCAGGCAAGCTCGGCGTCACGACGAGAAACAGCCCGGTGCGCGCAAGGCTCGCCACCGGCGCGAAATCCTTGAGCGAATCGAACGGCAGCGGCGCCTTGGTGATGAACGGCACGAGCACATGCGAATTGCCCGGCAGCAGCAGTGCGTGCCCGTCGGGCGGTGCCTTCAGCAACTCGTTGGAGGCAATGACTGTATTGCCGCCGGGACGGTTGTCGACGATCACCGGCTGGCCCAGCGCCTCGCCGAGCTTGGGCGCGAGCAGGCGCGCGAGGATGTCGTTGGTCCCCCCCGCAGTGAACGGGATGATGATGCGCAGCGGGTGGCTGGGAAAGCCTTGCTGCGCGGCAGCGGTGGCCGCAAAAGCGGCGGTCAGGCAGAAAAAGGAAGCGCGCAGGGCGCCCATTGTGAATTTCACGCGAATTCTCCTGTGAGGGTTGACGCTTTATTCGGCCTCGAGCCCGATGCGCGATGCGAGCGCGCGCAGCGAGTCGGTCTCCGAGCGGATCAGCTGGGCAAGCTCCGCGGGCGAGCTTGGCGCGGGCAGAATGCTCATATCTTCGAGCCTGCGCCGCATCTCCGGCGAATTCATGGCCGCGACGACCTCGGCGTGCAGCCGCTCGATGATGGGCGCAGGCGTACCGGCGGGCGCCAGCAGGCCGTACCACGATCCCCCGGTGAACCCCGGCAAGCCGGCTTCGGCCATGGTGGGAATCGTATCCGCGCGCGCGAGGCGCTGCGTGGCGGCCACGGCGAGGATCTTGAGCTTGCCCGACTTCACCAGCGGCAGGGTCGCGGAGGGTGTGGCGAAAGTGTACTGGACCTGCCCGCCGGCGAGGTCCGCGATCACCGGCCCGCTGCCTTTATACGGCACATGCACGGTGGTGATTCCGGCGGCGGCCTTGAAGCGCTCGTCGATCATGTGGTTCTGGCTGCCCTTGCCGAACGAGCCGAAGTTCACCTTGCCAGGATTGGCCTTGGCATAGGCGATCAGTTCGGCCAGCGTGTTGGGCGCAAACCCGCCGTTGACCGCCAGCACGTAGGGGCCCCGGCCTACCAGCGCGACTGGTTGCAGGTCCTTCAGCGGGTCGTACGGCATGGCCTTCACGGTCACCTGCGCGATGGTCAGTTCTGCATCCGAGGCGAACATGAGCGTGTAGCCGTCGGGGTCGGAGCGCACCACCGACGTCGTGGCGATCCGCCCGCCTGCACCGGGCCGATTTTCGACCACCACCTGCTGGCCAAGACTTTTCGACATCTGGTCGGCAAGCAGCCGCGCCACGGTATTGGTGCCGCCACCGGGCGGATAGCCGACGATCATCTTGATGGGTTTGGAAGGCCACGCCTGTGCCGCGGCTGCACCGGGCAGCAGCATGGCGCACGCGGCAAAAAGCACGGTGGGGAAATGCAGCCACCCGCGCCGCAGCGTCATTGGTCCGGGACTTTTCACGAGGCTCTCCGCTGAACGATTGGAGCCCTGATTGTGCACCACCCACCGTTCGCGCCGCCGCGGCATGCAAGCACCGCATGGCAGGGGCGCGGGTCCGTGCACGTGAACTACACGTCCAGCAGCTTGAGCCGCTGCACCTTGCCCGAAGGGCCCTTGGGCAAGTCGGCCATGAACCGGAACACCTTGGGCGTCTTGTAGCGCCCCAGTTCCTTTTCACAGAAGGCGCGCAGCTCCGCTTCGCTTGCACTCGCGCCGGGCTTCAGCACCACCGCGCAGAATATCTCCTGCCCGTAGTGCGCATCCGGTATGCCCACCGCGGCTGCATCCATGACCGCCGGATGCTTGTAAAGGACGTCGTCGATCTCGCGTGGCGCGATGTTCTCCCCGCCCTTGATGATGAGCTCTTTGAGCCGGCCGGTGACAAAGTAGTAGCCCTCCTCGTCGGCGTATCCGAGGTCGCCGGTGCGCAGCCAGCCGTCGCCATCGAAGGCCTTCGCGGTGTCCTCGGGGTTGGCGAAGTACTCGCGCATGACGTTGTCGCCCTTGACCGCAAGCTCGCCGACCTCGCCGGGGCCACAGGCCGCACCGTCGAGACGCACCACGCGGGCGGCGTTGCCCACGGGCGTGCCGACCGAGCCGTACTTGCGCCGCGCTTGATCCAGCGGGTTGGTGAAGATCGGCGCGGCGGTCTCGGTCATGCCCATGGTCTCGATGATCGACAGGCCGAATTTCTTCTCGAACGCGCGATGCAGTTCCGGGGCGAGTGGCGCGGAGGCCGAGCGCCCGAAGCGTACCCGCCCCGCCCGCGTGGCGCGCTCGGCGGGGCCGCCGCCTGCGTCTGCGGCCGCCAGGTAGGAGATGATCGTGG
>JBDTRN010000041.1:0-14367 GCA_039931715.1 Betaproteobacteria bacterium | reverse complement strand
CCCACATGCCAGCTTGTGGAGCCCGTGCTGCGCGCGCTCGCCGGCGGGCCGGCCGCGCTCACCGTCTATTCGCAGGACGATCCCACTTTCCCGGGCGGGATCGACGGCGTGGTCGACGACCGCGAACTGGGCGAGTCCTTCAAGTACGCCATTGAAATCGTCCCCACGCTGATCCGGTTCGAGAACGGCAAGGAGACCACGCGCACCGAAGGCTGGGACGTGCACGAATGGCGGCGCGTCACCGGCGTGCGCGACCTCGGCGCCGCCCTCCCCGCGCATCGGCCGGGGTGCGGGTCGAAAAGTGTCGAGCCGGGCCTGGCCGAGTACCTGCAGGTTAAATTCGGCGACCCCGGCATCCGTTCGCGCAAAATCGAGGTGGGCGACTACGACGACCCGATCGAGGCGTGCTTCGAGCGCGGCTGGAGCGATGGCCTGCCGGTCGTGCCGCCCACCGACGTGCGCATCCTGCGGATGTTGCAGGGAACCACGCGTCGTCCCGACGAAGTGGTCGGGTTGATCCCGCCCAACCTCGCCGAATGCACGGTCGAGAAAGTGGCCATCAATGCGGTGATGGCCGGGTGCAAGCCCGAATACATGCCGGTAGTACTCGCCACGATCGAGGCCGCGCTCGAGCCCGAGTTCACCCTGCATGGGCTGCTTGCGACGACGTACTTTTCTTCGCCCATCATCATCGTCAACGGACCGATGGCGCGGCGCATCGGCATGAATTCGGGGCTCAACGCGCTCGGCCAGGGCAACCGCGCCAACGCCACCATCGGCCGCGCATTGCAACTCATCGTGCGCAACGTTGGTGGGGGCCGGCCGGGCGAAGCCGACCGCGCCACATTAGGCGGGCCGGGCAAATACACCTTTTGTTTCGCCGAGGACGAGTCCGACCCGGGCTGGGAGCCGTTGTCGGTCTCGCGCGGATTCGCGCGTGGCAAATCCACCGTGACGCTGTTCCAGGGAGAGGGGGTGCAAGGCTTCGTCGACCAGAAATCGCGCACCCCGGACGACCTCGCGCGCTCACTCGCGATGGGGCTCAACGCCATCGGCCACCCCAAGACTGCGGGCATGCAGCGTGCCATCCTCGTCCTATCTCCCGAGCACTACCGCATCTTTTCCGAGGGCGGCTGGGACCGCAAAAAGATCGAGGCGGCGATCAATGCCGCCACGGTGCGCCCGGGCAAGGACCTCATCGCAGGCGCGCACGGAGTGGGCGAAGGCATTCCCGCCGCCCAGGCCGACAAGCCGATCCCGAAATTCTACGAAGACGGCCTCATGATCGTGCGTGCCGGCGGGCCTGCAGGCCTGTTCTCGGCGATCCTGCCGGGATGGATCGCCGGCCGCAACCGCTTCGAGCTACAACCCGTCACCAAGGAGATCAAGCCATGACCGGAATGCAATGGATGCGCGACCCCACGCCGGAAACCTCGCCACTCAAGCGCGCGCGCCTCAAGCCGCCCGCATCGCTCGACGGGCTCACGGTAGGACTGTTCGATATCGGCAAGACGCGCACCAAGGAGTTCCTCGACCGGGTGGAAATGCGCCTGCACGAGAAGAACATCCGCACCCTGCGCTGCGGCAAGCCCACCAATGCCAAAATCGCGACGCCGGAGAACCTGCAGAAGATTGCCGAGGAAGCTGACGTTGTGCTGATCGGGCTGTCGGACTGAGGCTCGTGCACGTCGTGCAGTCTGCACGACTTGATCAACCTCGATTCGCGCGGCGTGCCGGGCGTGTCGGTGGTGACCGAAGGCTTCACCGACGCGGTGACCGCGCAATCGCTGGCGCTGGGCTTCGAGCCCGCGATCGTATTCGTGCCGCACCCGATCCAGAACCGCACGGCAGAAGAACTCGACGAGATCGCGGACCGGGCGGTGGAGAAGGCGCTGGGGATGCTTACGGCCGCTTAGAAGGCGCAAGCATTGTCATGTGGTGATTAGCGCTGGTAATAGCCGGGCGGAGGGATGGGTTGCGAGTACTGCTGCGGATAGGCCTGCTGCGGGTACCCCTGCTGTGCATACCCCTGCGGTGCGTACCCCTGCGGTGCATAGCCCTGCGGCGCGTAGCCCTGCGGCGCATAGTCCTGCGGTGCGTAGCCCTGCTGTGGGTAGCCGTAGCCAGGATCGTAGCCAACTGGCGCATAGGCCGGGGGGTAGACCGGTGGATAGGCATAGGCGGGAGGATAGTAAGTGGAGGCAATGAAAGGCGCGGCTATGGCCGCCCCCAGAAGCCCGAGGCCGAGGCCGTAGCCGACGTATCCACCGCGATAACCACCCCCTCGATAACCACCGTAGTGGCCGCCCGAATAGTGCCCACCACCGTAGTGACTGCCACCACCATGGCCGCCCCCTCTATGGCCGCCACCCCCACGATCCGCTTGGGCGAACCCAGGAACTGTCGCTGCCATTAACCCGGCTGACAGCACAACGACAACATTCCGAAATTTCATCTGGGTTCCTTGGTGGTGGGTACTGATAAGACACCCGCACAGGAAACAATTCAATCGTTAAGTTGTATTTGTTGTAAGCGCCGTTACAACTCGTGCCCGATTGGGAGCATCGGTTGGCGGAAGAGAGTGGGAGTCGAACCCACACAGGACCGTCAGACGGCCCACACCGGGTTTGAAGTCCGGCCGCCCCACCGGGAGCGATTCCCTTCCCTTGCTTCGCCTGGCTTGCGCAGCGCAACGCCAGTTTATCGCAAGGGCGGGCGTGAATCGGGCCTTCAGCGCAGCGACGCGGCCACGGCTTTGGCGGCGGCAATACCCTCGGCCACTGCATGCGTGAGCAAACCACCGTAGCCCGCGCGCACGGCCCCGGCGGCAAAAACCCCGGCCATCGCGGTCTGCAGGTCGGCGCCCGTCTCTAGCGCGCCTGATGCATCGCGCTTGATTTCTGCCGGGGCGAATTCTCCCGCGGGCTCCAGGCCCACGTAGGCGAAGAATCCCGAGCAGGAAATCTCGGTTTCGCCCGCGCCCCCGGCACCCACCTTCACACCACGCACGGCATCCTCACCGAGCACGGCTTTGACTTCGGTGCGCAGGTGGGCCTGGATGTTCGGATGCGCGGCGAGGCGCTCGACCAGGTGCTGTCGGGCGCGCCATTTCTCGCCACGATGCAAGAGGTGCACGGTGCGCGCGAATTCAGTGAGCGCCAGCGCCTCCTGCAGCGCGGAGTCGCCGCCGCCCACCACCACCACGTCCTGCCCCTGGTAGAACGGCCCGTCGCAGTCGGCGCAGTGCGACACGCCCTTTTCCTCCAGTTCCGCCTCGCCGGGGACGCCCAGGCGCCGCAACCGCGCGCCGCTCGCGATGATCACGGCACGCGCGCTGTGGCTTCCAGCATCGCTCTTCACCACCAGGTGATCGCCGTCGCGTTCGATGCCGGTCGCGGCAGCGGTGATGTTCTTCACGCCGAGCTTGGTGGCCTGCATCATCAGCGTGGCCGAAACGTCGCTGCCCGATCCGTCGATCGCAACGTCCGCAGCCTCGCCACCCGCTTGCGCACCGGCCTCGGTGTCCAGGTCGTTGATGTTGGTGACCAGCCCGCCGAAGAACATCGACTCGAGCATGGCGGCCTTGAGGCCTTCGCGCGCGGCCTGCCGGGCGGCGCACAGGCCGGTGATGCCGGTGCCGATCACCACTACGTCGTAGGTTTCAGGCATGGGGCCTCTGCTAAGTGGGAGCCGATCGTTGGGGTGCCTCTGGCGCGAATGCTGCGGGCGCAGCGCCGAGGATGGGCGCGTAGTCTTTTGCCATGACGCGCAGGTCGCCGACGCGCCGGGTGATGCCGAGGCGGTCGAAACATTCAAGGATCTCGATGGCGCGGCCGCGCCCGATGCCGGTATGGTCGCGCACCTGCGCGGCGGTGAACTTCCCGCCGGGCAGGCCGCGCGCGACATCGCTTGCGATCGCGGCAAACGCGGCCAGCGTGCCGCGCAGGTAAAACCGGTTGTCAGTGGCGCGCACGGTCTCGCCGGTCTTTGCCTTGCGGTGCAGGAAATCCTTCACTACCGGCTCCTTCAGCTTGGCGGCCGCGGCCACTTCGGCAATCGTGAGCCCGCCGAAGCTGGCCGCCTCGAGCACCGGCTGCAGCGCGCCCCACAGCTTCTGGTCTGCCGGGTTATCGGTCGCCACGTGCCGGGGCAGGCGCGCCACCGAGCCACTCGCTTCGATGCCCTTGGCGTCGGCCAGTTCGCGCAACAGCGCGGCAAAGGTCGGCGCGGCGAGGTGCGGCGCGCATTGCCTGCGCAGCACGGCCACCTCCATGCCGCCCGCCTGCGGCGACTCGGCATGGAAGCTCTTGAGAGCCTCGAGCACCGCGGCCTTGGCCGCCTCCACGCTGGCACGCGGCAGGCCGATGCGCGGCGCCTTGCCGATCAACGCAAGCCCGGCCGCGTCGGCCAGCGCAGTCAGGGTGACCTCGTCGATATTGAAGATGCGCGCAAACCAGTCGAGGTCGATGCCGGCGGGCGAGCAGCCCTGCAGGTCGCGCATCGCGCACGCCGGGTCGCCGCCTTCGAGCGCTGCGAGTTGCGCCGAGCGCACTTCGGCGCTGCGCCGCTGGCGCTGTGCGGCCGGGTCGAGCACCACCCCGCCGCCGAGCGTGCGCGTGGCGGACTGGTCGCGGATGATGAAGCGATCGCCACTCAGCGCCGACACGGGCTTGTCGGTCACGAGCTGCACCACCATCGGTTCGCCCGGTTTCACCGATGCGCCCCGGCGCACCGAAATACGCGCGAGCACATCGCCCGCGCCGAGATGCAGGTGCACCGGCGTCCAGTGCGCAATGGGACGCGGCTCGGTGTCGAGGACCCGCAGGCGCGCGTCGATGCGCTGCGTGGGCGCATGCAGCGCAGAGTCGACCAGCCAGTCGCCGCGCGTAACCTGCGCGACCTCGGCGCCGGTCAGGTTGAGCGCGCAGCGCTCGCCCGCCATCGCCTGCGGCGCGGCCTTGCCGTCTTTCTGGATGCCGCGCACGCGCACGTCGATGCCGGTGGGTGAAAGCACCAGCCGGTCACCGGCGGCCACCGTGCCGTTGAACACTGTGCCGGTCACCACTGTGCCGCTGCCCGCCACGCTGAACACGCGGTCGACCGCGTAACGAAAACGCCGACCGGCCTGGCTCTCGCGTTCGAGCTTTCCGGCGGCCTCCTCGAGTGCCGTGCGCATTGCCCCGATGCCGTCGCCCGTCAGCGCCGACACCGGGATGACGTCGATGCCCGCAAGCCCGGTGGGCGCAAGCAGCGCCCGCACGCTGGCCGCGACCTCCTCGACGCGCTGCGGCGTCACCCGGTCGGCCTTGGTGATGACCGCGAATCCGCGCGTGACCGAAAGCAACTCGACGATATGCAGGTGCTCGATGGTCTGCGGCATGATGCCGTCGTCGGCCGCCACCACGAACAGCACGAGATCGATGCCACACACCCCGGCCAGCATGTTGCGCACGAATCGCTCGTGCCCCGGCACGTCGACGAAGCCGATGGTTGCGCCACCCGGTGTGCGCAGGTACGCGAACCCCAGGTCGATCGAGATGCCGCGCGCCTTCTCCTCGGGCAGGCGGTCGGTGTCCACGCCGGTGAGCACCTTGACCAGCGCCGTCTTGCCATGGTCGATGTGGCCGGCGGTGGCGACGATCATGGCTTGGCGGCCGGCAAGCGCAACTGCCTGAGTTGCGCGACGAAGCCCGCCTCGTCCGCATCGTCCTCCAGGCAGCGCAGGTCAAGCACGAGCTCGCCCTCGTTGATGCGCCCGATCACCGGTACCGGCAGGGCGCGAAACGCGCGTGCGAGCGCATCGGCCGCACCGCTGCGGCGCTTGCCCGCCGGCACGAGTGCGATCCCGGCGCTGGGCAGGGTTTCCACCGGCAGCGCACCGCTGCCGATCTGGCTCGCGCACTCCACCGTGCGCGCCGTGGCGCTGGCACCCACCGCATCCGCCACTGCCGGCAGGATGCGCTCGGCCAGTGCGCGGATCTCATCGCGCGTACGCGTCAGCAGGCGAAGCGTCGGCAGTTCGGCGGCCAGCCCCTCGGGATTGGCATACAGCCGCAGCGTTGCCTCCAGCGCCGCGAGGCGCACCTTGTCCAGGCGCAGCGCGCGCTTCATCGGATTCTTGCGGATGCGCGCGACGAGGTCCTTGCGGCCGACGATGAGGCCGCACTGCGGCCCGCCGAGCAGCTTGTCGCCGCTGAAGGTGACGATGTCCGCGCCGTTGGCGATCGCCTCGCGCGGCGTGGGCTCGTGCGGCAATCCGAACGTTTCGAGGTCCACCAGCATGCCGCAACCCAAATCGTTGATGAGCGGCACACCGTGGCCGCGCGCGATGGCGGCGAGCTCCACTTCGGGAACCGTGGCGGTAAACCCCTGCACCGAGAAATTGCTGGTGTGCACCTTCATGAGCGCGCCGGTCGCCTTGCCGAGCGCCGCGCTGAAATCTGCGGCGTGCGTTCGATTGGTGGTGCCGACTTCGCGCAGCCGGCACCCAGCGCTCGCCATGATGTCGGGGATCCGGAACGAGCCGCCGATCTCGACCAGCTCGCCGCGCGACACGATGACTTCCTTGCGGCGCGCGAGCGCATACAAGACCAGGTACACGGCCGCTGCATTGTTGTTGACCACCAGCGCGGCCTCGGCGCCGGTCAGGCGCGTGAGCCATGCTTCCACGTGCGCGTCGCGCTCGCCGCGCGCAGCGCCGTCGACGTCGTATTCGAGGTTGACCGGCCCGCCCATCGCACTGGTTGCTGCGTCGATCGCCGCCTGGGGGTAGAGCGCGCGTCCGAGGTTGGTGTGCAGCACGGTGCCGGTGAGGTTGAATACCGGCCGCAACGAAGGCTGCATGAGAGTCTCGATACGCGCGGCGCACTCGGCGGCGAGCGCGTCGAGCGCCGGGCACACCAAATCCGCGTCGCCCTCCAGGCGCACGCGCTGCGCGGCAAGCACGCCACGCGCCGCTTCCACCAGCAGCGCGTGGCCGTACCGGGACGACAGCGCTAAACCCTCGGGCGAACCGGCGAGCCGGTCCACCGACGGCAGCGATGAGCGGCCCGTGCGCGGCATTACACCCTCCCGCAACAAAGCGCCGGGCCCACCCGACCGCCGCGGCCGGGGCAGCGCATGGCGCCGCGCGGGCTCAGTCGGCCTTGGCGCCGGAGTCCTTGATGACCTTGCCCCATTTCGCGGTTTCCGACTTGATATAGGAACCGAAATCCTCGGGCGAGCTGCTGAGCAGTTCGGCGCCAAGGGTGACGAAGCGGCCGGTGACTTCGGGCTGGCTGAGGATGCGGACGATTTCGGCGTTGAGCCTCGCCACGATTTCCTTCGGCGTGCCCGTGGGCGCAAGCAGGCCGGCCCAGCCGACCGTCTCGAAGCCGGGATAGCCGGATTCGGCAATCGTGACCAGCTCCGGCGCGGCGAGCGAGCGCTTGGCGCTGCCGACTGCGATGGCCTTGAGGCGGCCGCTTTTCACGTGCGGCATGATCAGCGGCCCGGTCTCGAACATGAGGCCGATCTGGCCGGCCAGCAGGTCGGTCACTGCGGGCGGCGAACCCTTGTACGGGACATGCACCATGCTCACGCCGGTGACGCTCTTGAACAGTTCCGCCGACAGGTGGTTGCTGGCGCCGTTGCCGGCCGAGCCGAAATTGATCTTGCCCGGATTGGCCTTGAGGTAGGCGGCCAGCTCCTTGACCGAGCTTGCCGGCACCGCCGGATTCACGATGAGGAAAAACGGCACTTTGAGCGCAAGCGAGATCGGGGTGAAATCCCTGATCGGGTCGTAGGGCAATTTCGCGTACATGCCCGGGTTGACCGCGAGGCTGCCGGAAGAGCCCATGAACAGCGTGTAGCCATCGTTGGGGGATTTGGCCGCGGCCTCGGAGCCGATGATGCTGGCCGCGCCGGGACGGTTCTCGACGAAGAACTGCTGGCCCATGGTTTCGGAAAGTTTCTGCGCGATGGTGCGTGCCGCCTGGTCGGTGGCCTGGCCGGGCGGGAAGGCAACGATGATCTTGACCGGACGCGACGGGTACGCGGCCTGCGACCAGGCCGGGGCCTGGGACCCAACAAGGGCAATGCAAAATACGAATAGCTGGATGAAACGGATGCTTCGGTCACTGCGCATGGTTTGGTGTTTCCGCTGGGTCGGGAGGGCGGGGCGATTGTGCCACGGCGTGCGCCCCACGGAGCGCGGTTTCGCTGTGCGCCACGCAGTGCGAACGGGGATACGCCGCCCGCTCATGATCGCCTAGACTGCGGGCCCGGGCCATCGGCGGCCCGACTGACCGAGGCGGCATGAAGAAGATTCTCGACGGCATCGTGGTGCTCGACCTGACGCGGTTTTTTTCCGGGCCGCAGTGCACGCTGTTCCTCGCGGGCATGGGCGCGGAAGTCATCAAGATCGACGACCCCAAGGGCGGCGACCCGACCGCGTTCGCCCCGCCTTTCGATGGTCCCGGCGGCATTTCGTTCGAGCGCAAGTCCGACCAGGACATGGGCCTCGCCTACCTCAAGCGCCAGCGCGGCAAGAAATCCGTGACCCTCGACCTCAAGTCGCCCGAGGGGCTGCGCATCTTCCTCGAGATGGTGAAGAAGGCCGACGTGGTGGTGGAGAATTTCCGCGCCGGCGTCGCGACCCGACTCGGCGTGGATTACGCGGCCCTGAGCGCGGCCAATCCCGCCATCATCTATTGCGCACTGACCGGATACGGCTCGACCGGGCCGGCGAAGGACGACAAGGCCTACGACCTCATGGTGCAGGCGGCGGTCGGGCTCATGAGCATGACCGGCCAGCCCGACGCCCCGCCGCTCAAGGCGGCCTCGGCGCTGTCGGATGCGATATCGGGCGTATTCGCGGCCAACGGCGTGGTGGCGGCGCTCCTGCACCGCGAGCGCACCGGCGAAGGCCAGGCGATCGACGTGTCGATGGCCGACTGCCTGTTCTCGCTCCTCTACGACGAGCCGATCGACTGCTACCAGACGCTCGACCTCGCGCCTCGCCAGGGCAATCGCATCATGCGCTTCTCGCCGTTCAACATTTACCGCACGCTCGATGGCTGGGTGGCGATAGGCGCGGCCACGCATGCGGATTGGCTCGCCCTCATCGACGCCATGGGCCGCGCCGACCTCAAGGCCCACAAAGGCATGATGGACATCGGCTGGCGCATTGTGAACAACGCCGCGGTCGACGAAGCTGTCACCGCATGGACGCAGGACAAGACCAAGGCCGAGGTTGGCACCGCACTGGAAAGCGCCGGCGTGGCCTGCAGCCCGGTGCGCTCGACCGCCGAGGTCATGCAATGGGAACAACTGCTCCACCGCGAGATGATCGTGCAACTCGTCAACCCGCTGACCGGCAAGGCGTCGGCCGCGCGCGCGCCGGGCTTCCCGATCAAGTTCAGCCGCACGCCGGCCGACTTCAACACCCCTGCGCCGGTGCCCGGGGCACACACCGAGGAAATCTTCGCGCGCCTTGCGAACCTGACAGCGGGCGACGTGCAACGACTCAAAAAAGCCGGCGTAGTGTGATAGAAAAGGACAGGTTCAACCCGATGGATACCCAATGACAAGCCAGGCAGGATTTGCAAGCAACGTCCTCGAAACCGCGGACGCATTCGAGGCCAACGAGCTGTTCCAGGACAACGGCTGGACCGACGGTCTGCCGGTCGTTCCGCCCACCACCGAGGGCGTGAACCGATTCCTCGCCGCCGCAGGCCTCAAGGGCGAGGACACCATCGGCGTCGAGCCGGTGCGCCGCCGCCGCATCACCGCCGAGAACGTCGCCATCGCCGCGCTCATGGCCGGCTGCCGGCCCGACTACATGCCGGTGGTGGTGGCGATCATCAAGGCGTTGTGCAAGCCCGAATACGGCCTGCACGGCAGCACCGCGAGCACCGGCGGCAGCGCGCCGTTCATCGTGGTGAACGGCCCGATCCGCACCAAGCTCGGCATGAACATGACCCACAACGCGATGGCCAACGCGAGCCGCGCCAACGCCACCATCGGCCGCAGCATCCGCCTGTTCCTCATCAACGTACTGGGCGGGGTGCCGGGCCAGCTCGACCGATCGACCCTCGGCTTTCCCGGCAAGTTCACGTTCTGCGTGGCCGAGGACGAGGAGAACACCCCGTGGCTGCCGCTGTCGGCCGAGCGCGGCATTCCCGCCGGGACATCGTCGATCACGGTGATGGCGGTCGAGTCGCCGCACCAGATCATGAACGAGTGGACCACCGACCCGAAAGAGGTCTGCGACACCTACGCCGCGGCGATGCGCAGCAACATGCTGACCTACTCGATCTGGGAAGGGAACTACGCGCTGGTCATTGCGCGCCAGCACCGCGACATCTTCAACGACGCCAAGTGGTCCAAGGCCGACATCCGCAATTACGTATTCGAGGCCGCTCGCGTGAAGCGCGGCGAATGGCGCACGGTCGGCAAGGCCGCGGTCGCTGGGCGCAAGAACGAAGACCAGGTCTACCGCGCCCTGCGCACGCCCGACGACCTGCTGGTCATCGCAGCGGGCGGCCCGGCCGGGGGCTTTGCGGCCATCATTCCGCCGTGGTACGGCAAGAAATCGCTCGCCATCACCGAGCCCATCGTCGAACCAGCCGTTTGACCGGTGGTCGAATCAACCCGCGCCTGACGGCGCATACGAAGGAGGTATCCCCATGTCACTCATGGTCCTGGACCCAAGGCAGGCAGCCGAAGGCGAGGCGCTGCGCATGGCCCCCGCGCTCGCATCGCTCGAGGGCGCGGTCGTCGGCATGATCGACAACGCCAAGATCGGCACCGAGCGCCTGTTCGACTTCATCGAGGAGATCCTGAGGAAGGACTACGGCGTGCGCGAGTTCATCCGCCGCCGCAAGCCCGACGCCACGCGCCCGGTGCCGCCCGAAATGCTCGCGGAGCTGAGGGGGGCCGACGCGGTGCTCTCCTCCACCGGCGACTGAGGGAGCTGTTCGTCGTGCAGTCTGCATGACGCCATCGAAGCCGAGCGGCTGGGCATCCCCGCCGTCGCAATCATCACCGACCGCTTCATCCGCAGCGCGGAAGTCGTGGGCGAACTGAACGGCCTGCCGGGCTACCCTTTCGCGGTCATCACCCACCCGGTGGCCAACAACGGCGACGACGCCTTGCGCGTCAAGGCGCGCGCCGCGGTCGAGGCGATCGTGCCACTCCTGCGCGACCGCAAGGAGTAAGGCCGGCGCGGGCCGCGCGGCGCCCTTCGCCGCGCGGCCCGTTGCCTCTAGGATGTACCGGTACCAGCGCACTTTTGGCTGAAGAGTCAATGGCGGCGCGCCTCTTGAAAACAAAACCTTGAGATTTGAACTTTTCCCTTGCTGACCCTGCCGTCGATGCTCGAGCGCACTGCGCGCATGCATGGCGGCAACATCGCCATCCGCGATGCCGAAAGCGACCTCGACTGGCGCGCTTACGTGGCGCGCAGCGCGCGCGCCGCGGGCATGCTGCAGGACCTCGGCTTGAGGCGTGGCGAGCGCTTCGCCATCCTGTCGCGTAACAGCGCCCGCTACGCCGAACTGCTGCATGCGGCCTACTGGCTCGGTGTGGTGCCGGTGCCGCTTAATTTCCGTCTCGCGCCGGCCGAGATCGCGCAAGTGCTGGAGGACTCCGGCTGCCGCGTGGTCGCGGTGGAAGAGCCGTACGCCACGCAGCTCGCGCTAGCCCCGCTCGATGCGTGGCGCAGCCGGGCCTTCTGCCTCGGCGCTGTCTCGGGCGCGGGGCTGCCCTGCTACGACGCGCTGCGCGATGCGGCGCGCGCGCTCGACCCCAACGATCCCGACGAGGCCGACGACGCTATCCTTCTTTACACCGGCGGCACGACAGGCCGCGGCAAGGGCGTGCGCCTGTCGCACCGCAACGTGATGTGCAACGCGCTGCAGCTTGCGCGCACCATGTCGGTCACCCAGGCCGACCGCTACCTGCACGTCTCGGCGATGTTCCATTCGACCGACCTCAAGGCCACTGCAGTGTCGCTGCACGGCGGGGGCCACGCCTACATCCCCGAGTTCACGCCGCGCGCGGTGCTCGGCGCGATCCGTGACTATCGCATCACCATCGGCAGCCTCGTGCCGACCATGATCATCCGCATGCTGCGGGACGCATCCTTGGAAGAGTTCGACCTCGCCACGCTGCGGCTCATCAGTTACGGCACCTCGCCGATGCCGGCCGAGTGGATCCGCCGCACCATGCAGGCGTTTCCGGGTGTCGACATGCATCAGGTGTACGGCCTCACGGAAACTTCGCCGGTGCTGGCCATCCTCGACGAGGACGACCACCGGCGAGCGCTTGCCGGGCGCGAGGACCTGCTGCACGCCGGCGGCCGCGCGCTGCCTGGGCTGGATGTGCGCATCGTCGACGGCGACGGCCGCGACGTGGCGCGCGGCATCTCCGGCGAGATCGTGGTGCGCGGCCCGCAGGTGAGCTGCGGCTACCACAACCGCCCGGAAGAGAACGCCGCGGTGTTCCGCGGCGGCTGGTTCCACACCGGCGACGTCGGGCGCCTCGACGACGAGGGCTATATCTTCGTGCAGGACCGCAAGAAGGACATGGTCGTAACCGGCGGCGAAAACGTCTACACCTCGGAAGTCGAGGCGGTGATCTGCCGCCATCCCGACGTGGTCGAGGTGGCGGTGGTGGGCGTCCCCGATGAGCGCTTCGGCGAGGCGCTGTGCGCAGTGATCGTCCCGGCGCCCGGCAAGCGCCCTGCGGCCGAGGATGTCATCGCCCACTGCCGCGCGCATATCGGCGGCTACAAGATCCCGCGACGGATTTCCCTCGTCGACGCCCTGCCCAAGAGCGCGATGGGCAAAGTACTCAAGGAAGAACTGCGCCGGCAAATGCGTGCGCAGCCGACAAAGGAAACCGTCCCATGATCGAAACCATCCCCGCAGCCGAACGCCTGCCGCGCCTGGCCGCCGGCGGCCTGCCCAAGGAACCGGCCGGAAAATTCCTGCGCCTTATCGCCGACTGGGAGAAGGCCACCGGCCTGCACGCCGATCGCGCCACCGCTTCGCTCGAATCCGACCAGCGCACCACGCAGGCGATCTGCATCGAAGGCCGCGCGCTGCTGGGCCACATGCCGCTGCGCTCGCAGCGCTCGGCGGCTCAGAAGGACGCCGGCCACGTGATCGTGCAGCTCACGGCGCTCGCGTGCTGGCGCTATTTCCGCCGCCACGCGGCCGCGCTGTACGCCACCATCACCGACCAGGGGCGTCGCTCGCTGCGCGTGGGCGAACTTGCCGAGGAGGCCGCGATGCGCCTGCCCGGCATCCTGCCAAGCGAAACCGAACTCGTCGAGGAGGCGCGCCACACCCAGGCCGACAAGGACGGCCTCGAGATCGCACAGGGGATCTTCTTCAGCCACGTGCTCGCCGACGTGCGCACCGGCTCGCACCTCATCCGCTCGATGATGCGCCCGATGCCCGAGTCGCTCGCCGCGCTGGTGGAACTGCGCCGCACCGGCAAGGTGGACCTCGGCACGGCGCGGGTCGAGGTGAAGGGCCAGACCGGCTACGTGACCCTGCACAACGAGCGTTACCTCAACTCAGAGGACGACACCACGGTCGGACCGTTGGAGGCGGCAGTCGACCTCGTGCTGATGCATCCCGACGTGCGCATGGGCGTGCTCCGCGGCAGCGTGGTCGATCATCCCAAGCACAAGGGCAAGCGCATCTTCTGCTCGGGCATCAACCTCACGCGCATCTACCAGGGCAAACAGACTTACCTGTCGTTCCTGTACCGCCAGCTCGGCCTGCACGCCAAGCTCCTGCGCGGCATCCTGCCGGCCGTCATCGACGCGGACGGCGCCGACAGCCTCGATGCGCCGCTCAATGAGCCCGAGGAGACGCTGGAAAAGCTGTGGGTGGCGGTGGTGGAAACCTTCGCCATCGGCGGCGGTTGCCAGTTGCTGCTGGTAGTGGACCACGTGATCGCCGACACCGGCGCCTACTTCAGCCTGCCCGCGCGCAAGGAAGGCATCATCCCGGGCGCCTCCAACATGCGCCTGCCGCGCTTCGTCGGCGAAAGGCTCGCGCGCGAGGCGATCCTGTTTGATCGCATCTTCCATGCCGACACGCCCGAGGGGCGCATGATCGCCAACCAGGTGGTGAAGCCCGAGGAGATCGACCGCGCGGTGGACGAGTGCATCGCCAACGCGGTGGGCTCGGGCATGGTAAGCGCCGGGGGCAACCGTAAGGCGATGCGCGTGCAGGCGGAGCCGCTGGAACTGTTCCGCTCCTACATGACGACCTACGCGGTCGAGCAGGCCTTCTGCCACCTGAGCGAGCAGCTGGTGCAGAACCTCGAGCGCCACTGGAACGCCAAGGCGCGCAAGCTGTAACCGTTCGC
>JBDTRN010000040.1:0-14721 GCA_039931715.1 Betaproteobacteria bacterium | reverse complement strand
TCGACCTCACCGCCGACATCGCGCGCGAGCGCGGCATCCAGATCGACATCGCCGGCTTCGAGGCCGCCATGCAGGCGCAGCGCGAGCGGGCACGCTCGGCGTCGCGGTTTTCTATGGGCGCGAGCCTCGACTACTCCGGCGACAAGACCGAATTCCACGGCTACGACACGCTGGTGCTCAAGGGCGGCGTGATCGCGCTGTACCGCGACGGTACCCAGGTGGGCAGCCTCGCGGCGGGCGAGACGGGTGTGGTGGTACTCGACCGCACGCCGTTCTATGCAGAGTCCGGCGGCCAGGTCGGCGACCGGGGCGAGCTGGCCGCGCCGGGTGGGACGTTCACGGTCGACGATACGCAGAAGATCCAGGCCGAAGTGTTCGGCCACCACGGCACGGTCAAGGCCGGCGCGATCAAGGTCGGTGACGAGGTCAGCGCCCAGGTCGAGGCCGAGGCGCGCTCGCGCGCGGCCTGGAACCATTCGGCCACCCACCTCATGCATGCCGCGCTGCGCGAAGTGCTCGGCCGGCATGTGCACCAGAAGGGATCGCTCGTCGATGCCCACAAGACGCGCTTCGATTTCTCCCACAACGAGCCGATGACCGAGGCGCAGATGCGCCGGGTCGAAACGCTCGTCAACCGCGAGATCCAACGCAACAGCGAAGTGCAGGCGCGCACGATGAAGTACGACGACGCGATCAAGGCCGGCGCGATGGCCCTCTTCGGCGAGAAGTACGGCGACGAAGTGCGCGTGCTCGGCATGGGTGAGTACTCGACCGAGCTGTGCGGTGGCACCCACGTGCAGCGCACCGGCGACATCGGCCTGTTCAAGATCGTGTCGGAAACGGGCGTGGCGGCCGGCATCCGCCGCGTGGAGGCGGTTACCGGCGAAGGGGCGCTGGCCCTGGTGCAGGAGCAGGAGATGCGCCTGGTCGAAGCGGCGGCCGCGGTCAAGGCGCAGCCCGGCGAGCTCAACACGCGCATCGCGCAGATCCTCGACAACGTGAAAAGTCTCGAGCGCGAGCTTGGCAAGCTCAAGTCGAAGCTCGCCTCTTCGCAGGGCGACGACCTCGCCTCGCAGGCGGTGGAGGTGAACGGCGCGCGCGTTCTCGCCGCGACCATGGAGGGTGCGGACGCCAAGGCTCTGCGCGAGACCCTGGACAAGCTGAAGGACAAGCTTAAGTCGGCCGCCATCGTGCTCGGCACGGTGACCGATGGGCGCGTGTCCCTCATCGCGGGCGTCACGGCCGACCTCACAGGCAAGGTCAAGGCAGGCGACCTCGTCAATTTCGTCGCACAGCAGGTCGGCGGCAAGGGGGGCGGGCGTCCCGACATGGCGCAGGCCGGCGGCAGCGAACCGGCCAAGCTCGAAGCCGCGCTGGCTTCGGTCCGGGCCTGGGTCGGCGAGCGCGTCTGAACCACCCTCGGGGAACGCCATGAAACTGCGCACCGCATTCGTTACGCTGGCAGTGATGCCGGCAATTGCCCTGGCCCATCACGGTTGGAGCGAGTACGACTCCACCAAGCTGCTCAAGCTGGACGGTGCCATCGCCGAGTCGGGGTACGAGCACCCGCACGGTTACGTGAAGCTCGTCACGCCGGGGAAGACCTGGCACGCGGTGCTCGCGCCGCCTTCGCGCATGGAGTCGCGCGGGCTGGCAAAGGAGGCGCTCAAGCCCGGCGCGCAGGTTACCGTCGAAGGTTACGCCAACCGCACCAAGCCCAATGAAATGCGTGCCGAGCGGATCATCGCCGGCGGCAAGACCGTCGAGCTGCGCTAGGCGCGCCAATGGCGCCGACCGGGGTCCTCGAATCGACCACGCTCGGCCTGGCGATGCGCCAGTCGACGTGGCTCTACCCGGCGGTCGAAACGGTGCACATCATCGGCCTCGCGCTGCTGGTCGGCTCCATCGCGGTGCTCGACCTTCGCCTCATGGGATTCTCGCGCGGGCTGCCGGTCCGCAAGCTCGCCGGGCATACCCTGCCGTGGACGCTCGGCAGCTTTTTCCTGATCCTTCCCAGCGGCCTCATGATGTTCGCGGCACACGCGACCGACCTCATCGCAAGCCCGGTGTTCGCGCTCAAGATGGGCCTGGTGTTCGCCGCCGTGACCAATGCGGCCGTGTTCCATGCGACGATTTTTCGCTCGGCGGTCGCCTGGGACGTGGAAGTGATGCCGCCCATCGCGGCGCGCGCCTCCGCCTTACTTTCGCTGCTGCTATGGTTTACGGTGATCGCCTGCGGGCGGCTGCTCGCCTATACGTAGCAGGGCAGGACCTCGCCCGGTGACGTGGCGCGGTGATGTAGCGCAGTGACTTGGCGCAGCGGCGGGGCCGCACCGCGCCGCCGGCCATCCGCCGATCGGGGCGGCGCCTGGCGTGCCGAACCGCTCAGAAGCCGATGCGCTGCTTTTTCGTGGCGCGGTTTTCCTGTACGTCGTCGGGGGTGATCTCGGCGCGACCTGCGAGCTTGGCGTTGCCGAACCCGGACTGGATCACGCGCCGCATTTCACGCGGGCCGTAGGAGGCGAGCTTTTCCACCAGCAGGGCCGAAGGCTCCTCGGGGAATGCCTTGCCCCAGTCGTGGCCGTTGCGGATCTCGCAGTAGATCGCCTTCGCGATGCGCGCCGCGCCCTGCGCGTCGGGCGGCTGGATCTCATAGACGTTCATGCGGTTGAGGATCGGCTCGGGAATGCGCGTGGCGTCGTTGGCGGTGGCAAACCACACCGCGCCCGAGGCGTCGATCGGGACTTCGACGAACTCGTCCACGAAGCGGGTGGCAGTGTCGACCTCGAGCAGTTCGTACAGCGCGCCCAGCGGGTCGTAGTGGCCGTCGGACGATGCCTTGTCGATCTCGTCGACCACCATGACGGGATTGGCGTAATCACCGTTCATGAAGGTATCGAACACCTTGCCCGGCTTGGCGTTCTTCCACTGCGACGAAGAGCCCGACAGGACCCAGCCCGCGGTGAGCGAGCTCATCGGCACGAAGCCGTAGCCGGTGCCGAGCAGCTGTGCGACGCGGCGCGCGAAATGCGTCTTGCCGATGCCGGGCTCGCCCAGCAGCAGCATCGGCGGCAGCTCGATCGAGTCGTTGGAGTCTATGCACAGCGCGAGGTGCTTGCGGATGTCCTCGAGCACCTCGCCGAAATTGGGCAGCTCTTCGAACAGCTCGTCCATGGCCGGCATGGCGGAGGGCTTGACCGTGAAGCGCTGCCCGCCGAGCTTGACCATCTTCTCGTACAGCGTGCGCAGCGCCTCGTTGGCGCTCGAGGGCAGGCCGTGCAGCGCCTTGTCGACAGCGGGAATATGGTAGACGTCCTTGATGCCGGCGATCGGCAGGACGGCATACCCTGCGGCCCCGGATTCGGGCGCGGCGGTGTGAGTAGCGACGGTGGCCGACATGTTGTTATCTCCTTCGTTTGTGCGACGGGAACAACGCGCTGTGCAAAACGTAGCACGGCCCTTGATGCGTTAGCAAGACTCAAGCCATATAACGCGTCGCGCGCAAAGAAGGATGACAGCGCGCGTGACACCGTGCGTGACACCGAGCGCACAACGGATCGCATCCGCTTGGCAGTCCGCAAGCGCGAGTGCCAGCCGGCGTTATATATTTCCTGCTTCATCCCGCACCCACGTAGGCAGGACGATGACAAGCGCCCCGACATTCCGCCCCGAGTTCACGCCCGAACTGCTGAACGCAAAAGGTCGCGGCCACCTGCCCGGCCTCATTGGCATCGAGATCCTTTCGGTGCGCGCCGAAGGCGTGGAGAGTCGGGTGGTGGTGCGCACCGAGCTGTTTGCACCCAACGGCTTCCTGCACGCGGCTACGGTCGTGGCGCTCGCCGACACGAGTTGCGGCTACGGATGCGCTTCGCACCTGCCCGAGGGGGCGGCCGGTTTCACCACGGTCGAACTCAAGAGCAACCATGTAGGGACCGCTCGCGACGGCAGTATTTTTTGCACGGCGGTGCCGGTGCACCTGGGGCGCACCACGCAGGTCTGGGATGCGGTGGTGACAGTGGAAGGCACCGAGCGCCGGATCGCGCTGTTTCGTTGCACCCAGATGGTCCTATGGCCCAGGGAGGGCTGAACCGTCACGCGCCTGCCATGCGCCCACCCCAGAACTCGCCCCGCGCGTGCGTCGACAGCGCGCGCCGTCGATGCGTGCCGTAGACACGCGCGCCGTCGATATTTGCCACGCACCCGGTTTCATGCTTGAATCCAGATCCATGAGCGCCCGCTTTTTTGCGTACTTCCACTTTTTCTCCCGCCTGGCGGCGGAGGGGACCGGCTAAGCTCAACCGAAATCACCTCGACGAACCGCCAGCGCAGTGATGCCTGGCGGTTTTTGTTTTTTGGAAAGCGTCATTCATTTAGGAATTGCCACCATGAGCACCCCCGCAGACCGGTACCTCGCCACCATCCCCGGCGACAGGACCTCCCTTACCGACGACGAGCGCATCGAGAACATCATCCCGTTGCCGCCGCCGGAAAGCCTGATCCGGTTCTTCCCGATCGAGAACACGCCGGTCGAGGCGCTGATCTCGAGCGCGCGCCACAACGTGCGCGACATCCTGTCGGGCAAGTCCGACAGGATGATCGTGATCGTCGGGCCCTGTTCGATCCACGACCCGGTGGCCGCTGTCGCCTACGCCGAGAAGCTGCGTGTCGAGCGCGAGCGCCACGCGGGCGACCTTGAGGTCGTCATGCGTGTGTACTTCGAAAAGCCGCGCACCACCGTGGGCTGGAAAGGGCTCATCAACGACCCCTACATGAACGGCAGCTTCCGCATCAACGAGGGCCTGCGCATAGCGCGCGACCTGCTCGTGCGCATCAACCAGGCGGGCGTGCCGGCCGGGTGCGAATTCCTCGACGTGATATCGCCGCAATACATCGGCGACCTCGTGTCGTGGGGCGCGATCGGCGCCCGCACTACGGAGTCGCAAGTGCACCGTGAGCTGGCCTCCGGGCTGTCGGCCGCGGTGGGCTTCAAGAACGGCACCGACGGCAACGTCAAGATCGCCGTCGACGCCATCCTCGCCGCGCGCCAGAAGCACCATTTCCTGTCGGTGCACAAGAGCGGGCAGGTGGCCATCGTGGAAACCCGCGGCAACGAGGATTGCCACGTGATCCTGCGCGGCGGCAAGGCGCCCAACTACGACGCCTCGAGCGTGCAGGCCGCCTGCCAGGAACTGTCCAAGTCGAAGCTCCCCGAGCGCCTCATGATCGATTTCTCCCACGCCAACAGCTCGAAGGACTTCAAGCGCCAGATGCACGTCGGCAACGACATCGCGGGCCAGGTCGCCTCGGGCGAGCAGCGCGTGGTGGGTGTGATGGCCGAATCGAACCTGGTCGAGGGCCGCCAGGACCTCGTGCCGGGCAAGCCCCTCACCTACGGACAGAGCGTGACCGACGCTTGCCTGGGCTGGGACGACACAACGCGCCTGCTCGACCTGCTGGCCGGCGCCGTGCGCTCGCGCCGAAAGGCCCGCAAGGCCTGAAGCTGGTAGCCTCGCGGGCAGCATGAGCCTGCCCTTTGAGACTTTGGTGCTGGCGGCGCTGATCGTCGCCGGCGCGTACGTGATATTCGGCCTGACCGGGTTCGGTTCGACCGTGGTGGCGGTGCCGCTGCTCGCACTCGTGCTGCCGCTCAAGTTCGCGGTCCCGCTCATGATGCTGCTCGACCTTGCGGCGACCCTCGTCCTTGGCGCGCGCCTGCGCAAGGGCATCCGCTTCGACGAGGTCGGGTGGCTGGTGCCGTTCATCCTCGCCGGCATGGCGCTCGGCCTCACGCTGCTGCTGTACGTCGCCGAGGACCCGTTGCTGCTCGGGTTGGGCGTGTTTGTGCTGCTGTACGCGGCATATGGGTTCACGCGGCGGGGCGTGCCCATCACGCTGCGCCGCGCGTGGATCGTTCCGGTCGGACTGGTCGGTGGCGCTCTGACCGCCATGTTCGGCACCGGCGGGGTCATCTTCGCCATCTATTTCACCGGTCGGATCAGCGCCAAGGACGAGCTGCGTGCCACCAACGCCTCGATGATCATGTTCTCGGCGCTGGTGCGGGTAGTGCTCTTCGGCGCCACCGGGTTGCTCACGCAGGAGGGGTTGCTGGCCACCACGGCGCTGCTCGTGCCGGCGATGCTGGCCGGGTTCTACATAGGTAACCGCTTGCACAAGGTGATTGCGGCGACCAGCGTCGTCCAGGCTGTGTACGGCGTGCTCGTGCTGGCGGGGGTGTCGCTCATCGCCAAGGCGAGCGCATGATCGGCGCCGATCCCGTCAACGAGGCCGCGGCGCGGCGCTGGCTGTGGTGGTTTCTGGTGACGACGCTGGTGTTCCGGTTGTGGCTTTCGGTCGCCATGCCGCTGACCGGTGACGAGGCGTATTTCCTCGTCTGGGGGGAACGGCCCGATATCGGCTACTACGACCACCCGCCCATGGTGGGGTGGATGCTTGCGGTGCTTGCGCGTTTGTCTAACGCCGAATGGGTGTTGCGCCTGCCCGCCACGCTGCTTCCCGTCGTGCTCGCCTTGGCAGCGCGAGCAGCCCTCACGCGCTGGTTCGGCACCGGGCGTGTCGCGGCCGACCTTGCGGCAGTGCTCATCCTGCTCGTGCCCATGAACGTGTGGAACGTGCTCGTCACCACCGACACGCCCCTCATCCTGTTTTCATTCGGCGCCATGCTGTTGTTCGCCCGCGCAGCGCAGCGCAGTTCGGGCACGGGGTTTTTCCTGTCGGGCGTGTGCCTGGGCCTCGCCTTCCTGTCGAAGTATTTCGCCGTGCTGCTCGGGCTGGGCATGATTGCGTCGGTGCTTGTCGGCCGGGGCGGCCGCAGCGGCTGGCGCGGCCTCGCGCTGGTGTTCCTCGGCGCGCTGCCGGCGGGCCTTTTGAACCTGTATTGGAACTACGAGGCGTGTTGGTCGAACATCATGTTCAACGCGATCAACCGCCACGAGGGCGCCGGGCTGGGGTGGAAAAATCCGCTCCTCTTCGTCGCCGCGATGGCCTACCTCGCCGCGCCCCTGCTCTGGTACGCGTGGCGCGAGCGACGCAGGATCGCGGCATCGATGAACGACCCCGGCCGCAGCACCCTGGTGTTTGCGTGGCTCGTCCCGCTGGCCATTTTTGCGCTGCTCGCCCCGCTGAAGAAGATCGGGCTGCACTGGCTGCTGTCGTTCATCCCGCTGTTGGTCCTGTCGCTTGCCATCGCGCTGCCGGCCGAAAAGCTCAGGCGATGCGCGATGGTGCTCGCCGCCATTGCCTTGCTCCACGGGGGGGGCGCGGTCGTTCTCTGGGCCGTGCCGCTCGAGACCTGGCAATCGAGCCGCCTGTACTCACGCCTGGTGCTGCAGTTCCGCACCGCCGAGGTGGTCGAAAAGCTGCGGCCGTTCGCCGGGTACCAGACGGCCACCGACAATTACACGCTGTCCTCGATCCTGTCGTATTACGCCGGCCGCTATTACTTTGTTTTCGGCGCGGGAACTTCGCACGCGCGGCACGACGACATCGTCACCGATGTGCGCAGTTTCGATGGCAAGGACATCATGATCGTGCGCCGCGACCCGCCCCCTGAGCAGGACTACCGCCCGTATTTCAGGGCGATCGAGTTGCGCTCGGTGGAAGTCGCCGGCACCACTGTGCACGTCGTGCTCGGCAAAGGATTCGACTACGCCGCCTACCGCGAAGGTGTCCTCAGGCAGGTGCGCGACCGCTGGTACCGGATTCCCGCGGCGCTGCCCGTGGGCCACTGCTATTTCTGCGAAAAGTATTTCCCCGGCGAGGCCTGCGGGCGATGAGGCTGCACGCTTTCGCAAGGCTCGCCCGGCCGCGCCAGTGGATCAAGAATACCTTTGTGCTGCCGGGCCTGATATTCGGCCACGCGCTGGAGTCGCCCGACAAGGTGACCGCGGCTTTGGTTGCGACGCTGGCTTTCTGCCTCATGTCGAGCGCGGTTTACGCGATGAACGACGTCTGCGACTGCGACCGCGACCGCGAGCATCCCGACAAGCGCACGCGCCCGATCGCCAGTGGCGAAATCGGCGTGCGCGAGGCGATCGTTTTCGCGATCCTGCTCGCCGTTGCCGCTCTTGCGCTCGGGCTCAGGGCCAGCCCCGCGGTGGCCGGGATCCTCGCCGGATATGCCGTCCTCAACCTCGCCTACTCCCTTGGCCTCAAGCGAATCCCGGTGGTCGATGTGTTCATCATCGCGGCGGGCTTCATGTTGCGCATCCTTGCCGGCACGCTCGGCATCGGCATTGCGCCATCACGCTGGCTGCTGCTATGCGGCTTTCTCGTGACCCTGTTCCTGGGTTTCGCCAAGCGCCGCGCCGAGCTGATCCGGCTCGCCGACGACGCGGGCCAGCACCGCCCGGTGCTCGACGCCTATAACGAGTCGTTCCTCGACGCCGCGATCCTCGTCTGTGCCGCCGGCACGCTTGGGGCGTACGCGGTTTATACGGTCGCCCCCGACACCATCGCCCAGCACGGCACGGACCTCACGCTCACCGTGCCCTTCGTGATGTTCGGCACATTTCGCTATCTTTTCCTCCTGCGCCATCGGGGCGGGGGGGGCGACCCATCCAACGAGCTGCTCGATGACCGGTGGCTGCTGGGCTCGGCGGCCGGTTGGGCCGCAACCGTAGTGCTGCTGATCGGCTAGAATGGGACAAGAACAGGCATCCAGCCCACCCATGCCCGACCGGCCCCAGCAGCTTTCGCATCTCGATTTCCTCGGTGACGCGACCAAATTTTCGGGCCAGATCCACGCGCTGATCCCGAAGTGCAACCTGCTCGAGAACTTCTCCCACGCCGAAGTTCGCCTGCTCTCGCACTTCATGGACGTGTACATGTGCGGGCCGGGTGCGGAAATCATCCGCGAGGGCGAGGGCGGCGATTTCATGCTCATGATCATCGAAGGCCGCGTCGAGGTGATGAAGCGCGATCGCTGGAACACCCAGCAGGTGATTGCGGTCGTCGACGCGGGCAAGACGCTCGGGGAAATGTCGATGATCGACGGCGAGCCGCGTTTCGCCACCTGCATTGCCGATCAGCCGACCATGATCGCGGTGCTCGACCGCGAGAACCTCGCCCGCATCATCGTCGAGCAACCCATGCTGGGGGCCAAGATCCTGATGGAGTTCGTGCTCATGCTGTCGCAGCGCCTGCGGGCGACCAGCACGCGGCTGGTCCAGGTCATGGACGAGCGCGTGCAACACGGGACGGTCTGGCCGTCGCCGTGAACCGTAAGGAATCGGTGCTCTCCGACGACTAATCCCAGCGCCCCCCAAAGTCCCCCTATCGCGCCCTTACCCCACCCGAACCGAACCGAATCGAACAGGACCCAAGCTTGCACGCAACCCTGCCCCTGATGCAGCAGTACGGCTTCCCGGCCCTGCGCCGGCGCCGGCTCGAAACCCTGCAGGTCAACCTCGGCTACAAGTGCAACCAGAGCTGCCTGCACTGCCATGTCAACGCCGGGCCGACGCGCACCGAGGCCATGTCGCGCGAAACCATCGGCGATGTATTGGCGTTCATTGCGCTAGCAGGCGTGAAGACCCTCGACGTGACCGGCGGGGCGCCCGAGCTCAACCCGCATTTCCGCGAACTCGTGGCACGCGCGCGCGAGCTCGGCGCGCGGGTCATCGACCGCTGCAATCTCACCATCCTCGAGGAACCCGGCCACGAGGACCTTGCGGCGTTCCTCGCCTCCGAGCAGGTCGAGGTCACCGCGTCACTGCCTTGTTACACCGAGGAACTGGTCGACCGCCAGCGCGGCAAGGGCGTGTACGAGAAAAGCATCGCCGGCTTGCGGCGCCTGAACGCGCTCGGCTATGGCAAGCCCCGTTCCGGGCTGGTGCTCAACTTGGTCTACAACCCGCAGGGCCCGTCGCTGCCGCCCGGACAGGAGGCGCTCGAGGCCGACTACATGCGCGAGTTGGGCGAGCAGTTCGGCATCGTGTTCAATCACCTGTACACGCTCGCCAACATGCCGATCCAGCGTTTCGGCAGCACGCTGGTGTCCAAGGGCCAGTTCGGCGATTACATGACTTTGCTCAGGGGCGCCCACCGCGACGAGAACCTCGACTCGGTGATGTGCCGCTCGCTTATTTCGGTGGACTGGAAGGGCGGCGTGTACGACTGCGACTTCAACCAGATGCTCGGCCTGCCACTGGTCCTGGCGGACAAGCGTCGCCCGCAGCTTTCGGACCTGATCGGGCGCGACCTGTCCGGCAACCCGATCGCAGTGCGCGACCATTGCTATGGCTGCACCGCCGGGCAGGGTTCGTCCTGCGGCGGGGCGCTGGATGGCTGAAGGGCCGGGACGCGCCTGCCCGGTAAGTTATCGCTACGGGGCTAGCGCCCTCAGGGCCGCGCCCACCATCGAAGCCCAGACGCTGTATGTAGCCGGCGGGTTGTACGGCAATCCTTTCGCGCTCGACGCACTCCTGGGGCTCGTCGCGCGCGAGCCGGGCGCACAGTTGGTGTTCAACGGTGACTTCAACTGGTTCAACGTCGGCCGCGACGACTACCGCCGGATCAACGAGGCCGTGCTCGCCCACACGGCGACCCGCGGCAACGTCGAAACCGAGCTTTGCCAGCCGGGCGATGGCGCGGGCTGCGGTTGCGGTTACCCCGACTGGGTGGGGGACGCCGAAGTGGCGCGCTCCAACCGGATCATGGAAAGGCTGCGCGCGACGGCCGCTGCCGAACCCGCCCTGACGCGGCGCCTGGCGGCGTTGCCCATGCATGCCGTGGCCCGCGTGGGCGAGGCCCGCATCGGGATCGTGCATGGCGACGCCGACGCGCTGGCAGGCTGGGGCTTTGCGCGGGAGGTGCTCGCCACGCCTGCCGGGACGCGCGCGGCCATCGCGGCATTCGAAGCCGCCCGCGTCGAGGTCATCGCGAGCAGCCACACCTGCCTGCCGGTCATGCAGCGGTTCGAGACCAGCGCGGGCGAGACCCTCATTGCCAACAACGGTGCGGCAGGCATGCCCAATTTCGCCGGCACGCGCTTCGGAATCGCGACGAGGATCTCGGTGCACCCGCCCCTGTCGAACGCACTTTACGGGGTGACGCTGGGTCGGTTGTCGCTGGATCGGTTGTACGTGCACGCCGTTGCCATTGAGTACGACACCGCTGGGTGGGAGCAATGCTTCCTCGCGCAATGGCCACCCGGGTCCGACGCGTATGCCTCCTACTACCAGCGCATTTGCGGCGGACCGGCCTACACCGCGAGGGAGGCATTCCCGCCGCCCCGGCGTCTCGCTGAGCAGGCACTGTAAGATTCCCCCGGGCCCGGCCGACCAAGCGCGGGGGACATCCACAATGAAAAAAACCAAGCTCGTCGTACTGACCGGAATCGTGATCGCGATCGTGGCGTTTTTTGCCTTCGGCGGCCACCGCCACCTGTCATTCGAGCAGATCAAGTCGCACCAGGAAGCCATCCACGCCTGGTACGCCGCCCACCCGGGCGCGACGGTGCTGGGCTTTTTCGCGATATATGTCGCGGTGACGAGCCTGTCGCTGCCAGGGGCGACCATCATGACCCTTGTCGCGGGCGCGATCTTCGGCCTGGGCTGGGGCACGCTCATCGTGTCGTTCGCCTCGTCAATCGGTGCAACCATCGCATTCCTCGCGTCGCGCCTCCTGCTGCGCGACTGGGTGCAGGGAAAATTCGGCAACCAATTGCGCTCGGTCAACGAAGGGGTGAACCGCGAAGGGGCGCTGTACCTCTTCACATTGCGGCTGATCCCGGTGGTGCCGTTTTTCGTCATCAACCTGGCGATGGGCCTCACGTCGCTGCGCACCTGGACGTTCTACTGGGTGAGCCAGGTCGGCATGCTGGCGGGCACGCTGGTGTACGTGAACGCGGGCACGCAGCTCGCGCAGCTCAAGTCGGTGGGCGGCATCCTCTCGCCTGGCCTGCTCGGCGCATTCGTGCTTCTTGGGGTGTTTCCCTTCATCGCCGCGCGGGTGCTGGAGTACTTCAAGGCGCGCAGGGTGTACGCGCGCTGGGTAAGGCCAAGCGCGTTCGAGCGCAACCTGGTGGTCATCGGCGCGGGATCTGGCGGGCTGGTGGCCGCCTTGATCGCCGCGGCGGTCAAGGCCAAGGTCACGCTGGTGGAAAAGCACAAGATGGGCGGGGACTGCCTGAATACCGGCTGCGTGCCTTCGAAGGCGCTCATCAAGACTGCCCGCCTGCTCGCCCAGATGCGGCGGGCGCAGGAGTTCGGCCTCAAGAGCGCCACCGCCGAATTCGATTTCGCCGATGTGATGGAAAGGGTGCAGCGCGTGGTGAAGACGATCGAGCCGCACGATTCGGTCGAGCGCTTCACTGCGATGGGAGTTGAGTGCCTGATGGGCGAGGCGAAGATGGTGTCGCCCTGGGAAGTCGAGGTCCGCGAGGCGGGCGGCGCGACGCGGCGGCTCACCACGCGCTCGATCGTGATCGCAGCCGGGGCTTCGCCGTTCGTGCCGCCCATTCCGGGGCTCGCTGAGTCGGGCTACCTCACTTCGGACACCCTGTGGGAGTTGCGCACCCTGCCGCCCCGGCTGGTGGTTCTCGGGGGCGGCCCGATCGGATGCGAGCTTGCGCAGGCATTCGCGCGCCTGGGAAGCAAGGTGACCCAGGTGGAAATGCTCGATCGCATCATGGTGCGGGAGGACCCGGAAATCTCCGCGCTGATGGCGAAAAAATTCCGTGCCGAGGGGATCGACGTCCTCGTCGGCCACAAGGCCAAGGCGTTCGTGCAGGAAGGCGGGCGCAGGATCCTCGTCTGCGAGCACCGCGATAACGAAGTGCGCGTCGAGTTCGACCAGGTGCTGGTGGCCGTGGGCCGGGCCCCGCGCGTGACCGGCTACGGCATCGAGGAACTCGGCATCCCGCTCAACAAGAACCGCACCATCCAGACCAACGAGTACCTGCAGGCGCACTACCCCAACATCTACGCGTGCGGCGACGTGGCCGGTCCCTACCAGTTCACCCACACCGCCTCGCACCAGGCGTGGTACGCGTCGGTCAATTCCCTCTTCGGCGGACTGAAGAAATTTCGCGCCGACTATTCCGTCATCCCGTGGGCCACCTTCACCGAGCCCGAAGTCGCCCGCGTGGGCCTCAACGAAACCGAGGCCAGGGAAAAGGGGATCAAATACGAGATTTCCGTGTACGGCATCGACGAACTCGACCGCGCCATCGCTGACGAGGAGGCGCACGGCTTCGTCAAGGTGCTCACCGTGCCGGGCAAGGACACCGTCCTCGGGGCCACCATCGTGGGTGAGCACGCAGGCGACCTGATCACCGAATTCGTCACTGCGATGCGGCACGGGCTGGGGCTCAACAAGATCCTCGGCACGATCCACATCTACCCGACCCTGGCGGAGGCCAACAAGTACGCCGCCGGCGTGTGGAAGAAGGCGCACGCCCCGGAAAAATTGCTGGCTTGGGTCGGCAAATTCCACGCTTGGATGAGGACATGACATGAAACGATTCGCCACCGCACTGCTGGCCTTGCTGCTCGTAGCCGTCCCCTTCGCCGCCCGCGCGCAGGCATTCGACCACGGGCACAAGGCATGGGACGCACTGGTCAAGAAGCACGTGGTCCTGCTCCAGGGGGGCAAGGCCTCCCAGGTCCGGTATGCAGGCATGTCCCGCGACCGCGCCGCGCTCAAGGCCTACCTCGATTCGTTGTCCGGCGTGACCGAAGCCCAGTTCAACGCCTGGTCCAAGGCCGAGCGCATGGCCTTCCTCATCAATGCCTACAACGCTTTCACGGTCGAGAAGGTCCTCACGCGCTATCCCAACCTCAAGTCGATCCGTGATTTCGGCAGCGTGTTCGGCAACCCGTGGAAGGACAAGTTCTTCAAGCTGCTGGGCCGCGAGTCCTACCTCGACCAGGTCGAGCACGAGATGCTGCGCAAGCCCGGTGCCTACGACGAGCCGCGGGTGCACTTCGCCGTCAACTGCGCCTCCATCGGCTGCCCGATGCTGCGCGAAGCAGCTTTCGTGGCGCCGCGGCTCGAAGCGCAACTCGACGAGCAGGCGCTGCGCTTCATGTCCGACCGCAGCCGCAACCGCTACAACGCCGCGGCCGGCAAGCTCGAGGTCTCGAAGATCTTCGACTGGTACGGGGTCGACTTCAAGCAGGGCTACAAAGGCATCGACTCTTTGACCGGCTTCTGCGCACGCTATGCCGAGCAACTGGCCGACGCGCCGGCGGCGCAAGAACGGGTCAAGGCACAAAAAGCGCCGATCGATTTCCTGGAATACGACTGGCAGCTCAACGACGTGCGTTGATCGCGCCCTGTTCCAGATAGTCCGACGCCAGATGCGCCAGCGCCCGCACCCCGAGCCCGAAGCCGCTCTCGTCGGCGTAGAAGTGCGGTGAGTGGTTCGAAGCCACCTTGGTCGGGTCATGCCCGGCCGGCACCACGCCGATGAAGAAGAACAATCCCGGCACCACTTTCTGGAAGAACGAGAAGTCCTCGGAACCGGTCACCTTCGGCACCACGCGCAGGCCCTCACCTGCCACACGCGCCAGCGTCGGCACCATCTGCTCGGTCAGCGCCGGGTCGTTCACCGTCACCGGGTAGTTCTTGTCGATGCAGACGGTACAACCGGCGCGCGAACCGCGGCTGATCGATTCCGCGAGCGTCGTCACCCGTTCGTGGATGTCGTCGCGCATGGTTTCGTCGAAGCTGCGGATGGTGCCGGTCATCGCCACCGAA
>JBDTRN010000039.1:0-15488 GCA_039931715.1 Betaproteobacteria bacterium | reverse complement strand
TGCAGGTCGCCGACGAAGATCTGCACCGGCGTGAGCACGGCGGCCACGAACACGGCCGTGCGCAACGTGCGCATCGCCACCGCGTCGCGCGGCGCGCGCAGCAGCCGCCACGCCGACAGGCCGCAGATCACGAATGCGGCGGTGAGCCCCGAGGCGAGGCTCATGTGCGTGATGCGATAAGGAAACGACGGGTTGAAGATCACGTCCACCCAGCTCCCGGCGATGAGCTGGCCGTCGGCGATGACGTGGCCCGCCGGGGTCTGCATCCACGAGTTGAGGGCGAGGATCCAGAACGCCGACAGCGACGTGCCCACGGCCACCATGATGGTGGAGAAGAGGTGCACCCCGGGCGACACACGGTTGGTGCCGAACAGCATCACGCCGAGGAAAGTCGCCTCGAGAAAGAACGCGAACAGGATCTCGTAGGCGAGCAGCGGCCCGGCGATGTTGCCCACTTTGGCCATGTAGCCCGGCCAGTTGGTGCCGAACTGGAATGACATCGTGACACCCGACACCACGCCCATCGCGAACGACAGCGCGAACACCTTGACCCAGAGCTTGTAGGCATCCATCCAAAGCGGGTCGCCGGAGCGGTAGTGGCGCACGCGGAAGTACACAAGGAACCACGCCAGCGCGATGGTCAGCGTCGGGAACAGGATGTGGAACGCGATGTTGAGCCCGAACTGGGTGCGTGCCAGCAGCAGTGAGGCGGACGGATCGATGGGGGTTCTCGCAAATTGGGCGCGGGAACGAGCCTGCGTCCTGCGATTCTAGTCCTTAGGCGGGCGTGTAAGGAAAGCCGCGGCGCCCGGCCAACGTTAGCGCGGCGCTTCGGCCCTGCACATGGGCAGGGCCGGGCCCGCCATGCTTACGTCGCGAGCAGTTTCGCCAGTTCGGGAAACGTGTCGACGACCAGCGTGTGCGCCGGGTTGGGCACCGGGTCGGGCGGGCCTTCGCTGCCCCACTCGGTGGGCCTGCGCACGAAGGCGGTCTTGTAGCCGCACGCAAGCGCCGCGTTCAGGTCGAAGTTATGGCAGGCGACCATCATGATTTCGCCCGGCTGCAACTGCAGCAGCTTGGCCGCGCGTTGGTAGGCCTCGGGCCGGGTCTTGTAGATACCGAACATCTCGCACGAAATGATCGCGTCCCAGTCGAACCCGTTTTTTCGCGACACGTCAATCACGAGCGAGGTCGTGAGCAGAGTGAACGAGGCCACCACGTAGCGCTTGCGCAGGTCGGCCAGCGCCGGGGCGAAGTCGGGCCAGGCGTCGAGCGCGTGCCAGGTGCGCCAGATCGCGTCGCGGTCCGCCTCGTCGAGGGCGTCGAGCTTGTGGTCGGCAATGACGGCATCGAGCATCGTGCGGTGCACGTCGTCGAAGTTGAATTCCGGGTTTAGCTGGCCGACGATGGCCTTGAGCGAGCGGCGGCGGTAGTCGTTGGTGATGGCGCCCCAGTCGGCTTTGAGGGCGCGCTTTTCGCCCGCGGCGGCGAAGGCGCGGCTGATGCCACCATGCCAGTCGAGGATGGTGCCGCCGGTGTCGAACGTAAGTGCCTTGACCTGCATGGTTGCTCCTTCAGTGCCGGTGGGGAGGGTCGTCGTTGTCGGGGCCGGGGTAGTCCCGCGCGGCCCGCCGCATGAAAGCGAGCTGCGTCTTCACGCGCGCGCACGCCGTGCAGATCACAAGGTGCAGGCGTAACGCGATGCGCTGGCCCAGGGTGAGCGGCTGGTCCTGCTCAAGCGACATCAGCCGGCTGGAATCCTTGCACGAGAGCCCGATCATCGCCCGCCCGCCTTGATCCAGTTCTTTTCGAGGCACTCGCGCAGCTTCATGCGGGCACGATACAGCAGCACCCAGCAGTTCGAGGTGGTGATGTTGAGGTTGGCGCAGATCTCGCGCGTCTCCAGGCCCATGACTTCACGCATAGCAAACGCCTGCGCCGTGGCCTTGGGCAGGCTCGCCATGCACAGCTCCATCACCTCGAAGAAGCGGCGCCTTGACAGGGCCTCCTCTGGGTTGCCCCAGTGGGCCGGTTTCTCTTCGTAATGCCCATCGGGCCGGAACAGGCCGTCCATGTCCTCGGTGGAGGTCTCGAACTGGTCGAGGCTTTGCTCGCGGCTCGACTTGCGGATCGCATCGATGATCTTGTGCTTGAGGATGCCGATGAGCCAGGTGCGCACCGAGGAGCCTCCCGCAAACGAGGCGGCGCCGCGGATCGCCGCCACCAGGGTCTCCTGCACTGCGTCCTCGGCGTGCGCGGGATTGCGCAGCTGGAGCATGGCGTACTTCATGAGCTGCGGCCGGTGCCGGTCGAAGTCCTTTGCGTCCAGCGCGCCGGGAGAATCCTGTGCCATTGCCATGGGTCGGGGTGAGGGGGGAAGCGGGGGAATCTATGGCTTTGGCCGGGCGAGCGCAAGCCAGCCCCGCGTAAGCCAGCCCCGCATAAGCCCGTCCCACGCGAGCCCGCTCCGTGCAAACCGCGCTGCCCGGCGGGCTCACTCGATGACCACCACGTCGAGCGGTTCCTCGATGCCCGCCACCTTGCATGCCTGCCGCACCTGGGAGGCGCGGCGAGGGTCGTAGCCCTGCTTCACCGCCGCTTGCACCGCTGGCGGGGTGGTGAGAGCGCGCACCTTTTCGGCCTTGGTGTGGTTCTGCAGCTTGGCTGCGCGGTTGACCGGGTCGCCGATCACCGCGTATTCAAGGCGCCCTTCGTCGCCGATCGCCCCACAGGTGACCGTGCCCACATGGATGCCGATGCCCACACCCGGCGCGGGCAGGCCGGCGGCCTCGCGCGTTTGCGCCCAGGTCGTCAATGCATCGAGCAGTTGCTCGGCCGTGCGCAGTGCGTCTGCGGCGTAGGTCTGCGTGATGCGCGTGGCGCCGAAGGTCACCATGATGCCGTCGCCGAGGTAGGTGGTGATGCTGCCGCCGTTCTTCTGGATGACGGGGACGGCGATGCGCTGGTATTCGCCCAGGAGCGCGATCAGCTCGCGCGGCGGCAGCGCGGTGGCCAGGCGCGTGAACCCGCGCATGTCGACGAACATCGCCGCGGCTTCGGTCTGGCGGCCCTGCCCGGGCTGCAGGATCTCGTCCGAGCCGACGATGGTGGCGGCGATCTCGGGGGAAAAAAAGCGCGCGAGCTGCTGGGCGGCGGCCTGCTCGGCGACCGCGCGGTAGAGGAGCGAGCGCGCACGCGAGGCCGCCACCGCCAGCAGCACCGACACCATCAGGATGGAGATGATCTTGTCCACTTCGCCGCCGATCAGGATGTGCAGCGAGGTCATGTAGGTGACGTAATCGCGTGTGATGAGGTCGTGACCGCCCGGCGCCATGATGGCGATGGCCACCAGCGTGAGCCACCCCACGGCCGCGGTCACCCCGGCGAACAGCACATAGACCGGCATCAGGCTGAGCGCCCGCAGCGCGATGAAGATGAACACGTACAGCAGGGTCGGCGACTTCAGGTAGAACGCCGGCGCCTGGCCGTACTGGATGTGGAAGCTCCAGATGGTGACCATCAGCACCGCCACGTCGACGATCACCGACAGCATCAGCATCGGGTGGCCGAGCTTGCCGCGGTAGGCGAGATACAGGCGCCACGCGGTGAAGGCCGCGTAGATGCCCAGCGCCCACGGCACCGGGCGCAGGATGGTGTCGTCCGAAAACGTCTTGCGCGAGAGCGAATAGAAGACCGCGAACACCAGCACGAGGCTCGCCTGGATCCACCCGGCGAGGATCTCGTTCCGCTGGCGCTGCGTGTCGAGCTCGCGCTGCACGTGGGTAGGCAGCGCGCCCAGTTCCGCGCCGGTCAGCCAGCTGCCCAGGCGCCGGCGGGCCGGTAGCGCCTCGGTCACCGTCGGCAGCTGGGTGCTTGCGGCGACCTCGCTCATTTCATCGGCGCAAGCTCGCCCAGCAGGGTGGGGATGAGCTCGGCCACGGTGGGGTGGATATGCACCGCGCGTTGCAGCACGGTGTAAGGTGCTTTCGCATACATGGTGTCGAGGATGCAGTGGATCGCCTCGTCCGCGCCCGTGCCGAGCAGCGCGGCGCCGAGGATCTCCTTGGTGTCGGCGTCGACGGTGATCTTCATGAAGCCCTCGGTCTCGCCTTTTTCGATCGCCCGCCCCACGCGCGACATCGGCCGCCGCCCGACCAGCGCCCGCCGTCCTGATTTGCGGATCTCGGCATCGGTCATGCCCGCGCGCCCGAGCGGCGGATCGATGAACAGCCCGTAGGTGGTGATGCGGTCGCGCACCGAGCGCGAGTCGCCCTCGAGGAGGTTGTCGGCGACGATCTCGTAATCGTTGTACGAGGTGTGGGTGAAGGCGCCGCGGCCATTGCAGTCGCCGATCGCCCAGACACCCTGCACGCTCGTGGCGAGCCGGTCGTCGACTTCGACATAGCCGCGCGAGTCGGTCTTGATCCCGGCTTTGTCCAGGCCCAGGTCGTCGGTGTTGGGCACTCGCCCGACTGCGACAAGCAGGTGCGAGCCCTTGACCGTCGTGGCGCCGCCTTTGCGTTCGATCTTCACCGCGATCCCATCCGCACCGCCCGACACGCTCATGGTGTCGAAGCCGCACTCGAAGGCCACGCCTTCCTTGCCGAGGATGGCGCGGATCGCCTGCGAGACTTCCGGGTCTTCGCGACTGATGATTTCCTCGCCCTTTTCGATCACCGTGACGCGCGCGCCGAAGCGCCGGTACATCTGTGCGAATTCAAGGCCGATGTAACTGCCGCCGACGATGACGAGGTGTGCGGGTACGGCGTTCACATCCATGATGCTCGAGTTGGTGAGGTATTCCACGCCGTCGAGCCCGGGAATCGGCGGCACCATCGCGCGGGCGCCGACATTGATGAAGATCTGGTGGGCTTCCAGGACCTCGCCTCCCACGCCGACCGTCGTGGCCGAGGCGAACCGCGCATGGCCCTCGATGACCGTCACATTCGAGGCCCCTCGCAGCCACTTTTCAACGTTGCGGCTTGCGTCGCCGGCTATTTTGTCCTTTCGCGCCTTGACGCGCTGCATGTCCACGCGCGCCGGCGTGTCGATCATCACGCCGTAGTCCTCGGCGCGAGCGGCGAGATGCGCAGCGTAGGCGCTCGCCACCAGCGCCTTGGTCGGAATGCAGCCGGTGTTCACGCAGGTGCCACCGAAACGGCTTCTCTCGAGGATCGCAACCTTGCGACCGGCGGCGCCCAGGCGCACGGCGAGAGCGGGCCCGGACTGGCCGGTGCCGATCACGATCGCGTCGAAAGTCTGGGTCATGGGGCGTTGCCTCAAGCGGAAAGTGGAAACCGCAGTGTCCGCCAATTCGTCGCCGCTCGCAGCCAATCCTTACACCGTCCTTTCCTCGCGGCCGCGAGCCGTGTATACCCGGCGCAGATCTGCTATATCTCCTGCATCGCAACCGGAGTCCCCCAATGCCTTTCGTACTGCGCTGCCTGTGCATCCTCCTCGTACTCGCCCTGGGCGCCTGCGCCCCGATTGCGGTCGCGCCGCCGGCCGCTGACGCCACCCGGCCGCCGATCGTGTTCGTCCACGGCACCGGTGATACCGCCGCGCTGTGGATCACCACCCTGTGGCGGTTCGAATCCAATGGCTACGACCGCAGCCTGTTGCACACGGTCGATTTCCGCTACCCGCTGGCGCGCAGCGATGACGCCAAGCCCCAGCCCCTGCGCTCCTCCACCGCCGAGGCGATGCAGGAACTGGCGGCAAAAGTCGACGAGGTGCGCCGCCTGACCGGCCGCGACAAGGTGGTGCTGGTGGGCAACTCGCGCGGCGCCAATGCGATCCGCAACTACGTCAGGAACGGGGGCGGCGCGGCGAGGGTGTCGCACGTGATCCTCGGCGGCGGGGTGAACCACGGCGTGTTCGACTGGGAAGAAACGCGCGGCAGTGAGTTCAACCGCAAGGGCGCCTTCCTTACCCAGCTCAACGCCGGGCCCCTCGAGGTGGTCGATGGCGTGCGCTTCATGACCATCCGCAGCGACAGCAACGACAAGTACGCGCAGCCCGACGGGGCGTTCCTCGGCAAGCCCGGTCGGCCCACCGGCGTGGGGTTCGACGGCCCCGAACTCAAGGGCGCCGAGAACGTGGTGATCCAGGCCATCGACCATCGCGAAGCCGCGTTCGACCCGAGCGCCTTCGCCGAAATGTACCGTTTCATCACCGGCCAGCCCCCGGCGCAGCTGGCGATAGCGAGCGAGCAGCGGCCGGTCCTCAACGGCAAGGTGAGCGGCGTGGAGGGCGGCGTGCCCACCAACCTGCCGGTGGCCGGGGCGACGGTCGAGGTCTATGAAGTTTCGCGCGACACGGGAGCGCGCATTGGGCGCGCAGCGCACACCAGGCGCACGGGTCCCGACGGCCTGTGGGGGCCGTTCGAGGCGCAACTCGACACCGCGTATGAATTCGTCATCACCGCCCCCGGGCACGCGATCACCCATATCTACCGCTCGCCGTTCCCGCGCTCGAGCAGCGTGGTGCACCTTCGCCCCGCCGACCTCGCCAAGGCCGACGCGGGCGCAGGCAGCGTGATCACGATGAGCCGGCCGCGCGGCTACTTCGGCCATGGGCGCGATGTGTTCACGCTCGACGGCAAGGTGCCGGCGGGGATCAACACCGGTGTGCCGGGGACTTCGACCGGCAAGCTGGTGCTGCCGCCGGGTGCGTTGCGGGCGGTGCCGGCGCGCTTCAACGACGAATCGATCACGGCGCAGAACTGGCCGGCGGGCGAGGGCCACGTGGTGATCGCCGAATTCCACTATTAGCCCTAAGGAGAATTTACATGCCGAAAGCACTCTGGAAAGACAAGGTGATCGCCGAATCCGAACGGGTCGAGGTCGTCGAGGGCAATACCTATTTCCCGCCCGGCGCCATCCGCAAGGAGCATTTCGGCCCGAGTGCCACGCGCACCGACTGCCACTGGAAAGGTATCGCGAACTACTACAACGTGGTGGTCGACGGCGAGGTCAACGAGGACGCCGCCTGGTTCTATCCCGACCCCAAGGCCGAGGCGGGCCACATCAAGGACCACGTTGCGTTCTGGCGCGGCGTGAAGATCGAGCAATGAGCGCCGGGTCGCGCTCTGGCTAGCCTGCCGGGACTCAGGAGCGGTCGGGTCTGTTGGCAGTATTTTGCCCCGCGAGGCGCGCCAATGCTGGGCCTGTTGCCAAAGTTGGCGGTATTTCCGGGCCCAGAAGGCGAGCGCCCCCAGTCGCCCCCTCAGTCGACTTTCATGCCGGAAGCCTTGACCACACGCGTCCACTTGGCGAGTTCTTCCTTCACGTAAGCGGCGAACTGCTCGGGCGTGCTGGTCACCGGCTCCGCGCCCTGGCTGGCCATGCGATCACGCAGGTCGGGCTGGCGCAGGGCCTTCACCGTTTCGGCATTGAGGGTACCGATCACTGCGGCCGGCGTGCCGGCCGGCGCGAAAATCCCGAACCACGCGCTGACCTCGTATCCGGGCACGCCCGACTCGGCCACGGTGGGCACGCCGGGAAGGGCCGCCGAGCGCTCGCGGCCGGTCACCGCCAGCGCGCGCACGGCGCCCGACTTCACATGCGGCGCGGTGGTGAGTACGAGGTCGAACATGAGCTGCACCTGCCCGCCGATGAGGTCGGTGAGCGCCGGGGCGCTGCCCTTGTACGGGATGTGGACCATGAACGTCCCGGTCATGCTCTTGAACAGTTCGCCGGCCAGGTGGTTCGATGTGCCGGTGCCGGCGGAGGAGAAGTTGAGCGCGCCCGGTTTCGATTTCGCCAGCGCGATGAGTTCTTTGACCGAGTGCACCGGCAGCGACGGGTGCACGATCAGCGCGAACGGGATCGACGCCACCAGCGACACCGGCGCGAAATCCTTCACCGGGTCGTACTTGAGCCCCGGTGTCAGCGCTGGATTGATTGCGTGCGAGCTCACCGTGCCGAGCATGACGGTGTAGCCGTCGGCCGCGGCCTTGGCGGTGGCCTCGGCGCCGATTGCGGTGCCCGCGCCGGGGCGGTTGTCGATCACCACCTGCTGGCCCAGGCGCTCGGCCAGCTTCTGCCCGATCGCGCGCGCCAGGATGTCGGCCGAACCGCCGGGCGGATAGGGGACGATGAGGCGCACCGGCTTGGACGGCCAGGTTTGTGCCAGCGCGCTGCCAGCGAAGACGAGCACGGCCGCGGCCAGCAGGAGCCGCAATAAGGCCCTCAAGCCGCCGCCCTTCGCGTGACCTGCGCGCCGTCGACTTCCGGGATTTCCGGAATCGGCACGTTCCACGGCGCGACGTCGGCGCGGATCTTGTCGAGCGCGGCCTTGATGATGCCGATCTCCTCGTCGGGGTGGGTCGCGCCCAGGCCGTATTCCGCAGCCAGCGCGCGGTTGCGCGCCGAGCGCTTCCTCTCGTCTTCGGGCAGGTTCACCACCGAGTAAACCCCGTTGAGGAGTGATCCTCGCAGCTTCTTCGACACCTTCGCGCCGAGGGTGGTCTTCTCCGTGGTGGAGAGCTGCGAGAAGAAACGCCGCATCACGATGCGCCCGAACTGGATATGGCGGGCTTCGTCACGCAGGATCAGCTTGCACGCTTCGCGGATCGATTCGAAGCGCGCGTTCTCGTAGCGCGCCTGCAGGAGTTCGCCCGAGAGCTGCTCGAACAGCGTGTTGACCGCAAGGCCAGCGAAGAACGACATCGCTTTTTCGTCCTTCTCGTCATGGAACTTGGGGATGATGGTCTGGAAATAGTCGGCGCGCGGGACGGCCTCGTAGCCGGCCACGCTGCCGCCGATCGCATCGGCCACGCGGAACGACGCCTCGTGGTGGCGCAATTCCTCGGCGATGAAGTTGACCAGGTGCTGCTTGACCTCGAATGGCTGGTGCGAGGCCACCGCTTCGCGATACCGCTCGGCCCCGTACGGCGTGGCGCCATGCTCCATCCACGCACGCAGGCTCCACCATTCGGCGCCGGCGCGGCGCACTTCGTCCGGCAGGTTGGCCTCGCGCAGGTCGGAGTAGTCGAGCTTGGCCGGATCCCAGGCGAGGTCTCGCGCCTGTTGGCACAACTGCCACACGTCGGGCAGCTGCAGCTCGGCCACGATGGGGTAGGGGTTGGGATTCTGGACGATCTCTTCGAGCATGGAGGCTTGCATGGGCGCGGCTCCGTCCGGTTTCAGTGCATCTATTCTAGCCTCGCACGCGCCGATCGCCGCGTTCAGCGCCTGGATCACCGCGGAGGCCTGGCGTCCGGGAGTCAGATTGGCGAGACAGTCGGCCACTGCGCGTTTACTTGCGCCAGAAGGCGGGCGTGAACAGCACGATGATGGCGAACAGCTCCAGCCGCCCGAGCAGCATGGTGAGGGTGCACACCCAGGTCTGGAAGTCGGTGAGCGGCGCGTAGGTCGAGGCCGGCCCCACCAACCCGAGGCCCGGGCCGAGGTTGTTGATCGCGGCGATGGTGGCCGACACCGCGGTCACGATGTCCAGGCCGCTTGCCATGAGCAGCATCATCATCACGATGATCGTCGCCCCGTACATGAGCATGTAGGCGAGCACGCCGAAGATGAGCGAGGGCTCGATCACGCGCCCGCCGACCCGCACGTGCACCACTGCGGTCGGGTGCACGATGCGCGTGAGCTCGCGCAGCGCCTGCTTGAACAGCACGATGGCACGGATCATCTTGATGCCGCCGCCGGTGGAGCCGGCGCAGGCGAGGAAGCACGACAGGAAAAGCATGTACGCCGACGCGAAGATCGGCCATTGCGCGTAGTCGGCCGAGGCGTACCCGGTGGTGGTGCCGATCGACACGACATGGAACGCGGCGTAGCGCAACGCAGTGGGGAAATCCGCGTAGGTACCGTGCACCCACAGGTTGGCGGCGATCACCCCGATCGAAAACGCGGCCCACATCAGCATGCGCCCGGCCTCGGAATCGCGGATGTAGGCCATGGGCGAGTGCGAGCGCAGGGCGACGAAGTGGACGGTGAAATTGATCGCCGACAGCAGCATGAATACGATGGCCACCGACTCGACCATCGCGGAATTGAAGTACGAGAAGCTCGCGTCGTGGGAGGAAAACCCACCCAGCCCGACGGTGGTCATCGCGTGCATCAGCGCGTCGGCCCCATGCATGCCGGCGGCCTGGTAGGCGATCGCGCACAGTCCGGTGAGGAGGAAATACACCAGCCAAAGACCCTTGGCGGTCTCCTCGATGCGGGGCGTGAGGCGCGCGTCCTTCATCGGCCCGGCCATCTCGGCGCGAAACAGCTGGCTGCCGCCCACCCCGAGCAGGGGCAGGACCGCCACCGTCAGCACGATGATCCCCATGCCCCCGAGCCAGATCATGAGCGAGCGCCAAAGGTTCATCGACACCGGGAACTCGTCCAGGCCCGTGAGCACCGTTCCGCCCGAGGCAGTGAGGCCCGAGACGCACTCGAAATAGGCGTCGGTGAAGGACAGCGCCGGGAAATGCGCCAGCAGAGGCAGGGTTGCGAAGGCCGGCAACACCGTCCACACCATGGCCACGAGAAGGAACCCGTCGCGCGGCTGGATCTCGCGCCGCTGCCTGCCGCGCGTGGCGAGCAGCAGCGCGAAGCCGCAGGTCAGGGTGGCCACGATCCCCTCGACATAAGCGGCGTGAGCGCCGTCGGCGAGCAGCATCGATACGCCGAACGGCACGGCCATGGTGGTGCCGAACAGCGTGAGCACCACACCCAGCACGCTGAGGACCGGCGCGATGCGGTCGTAGAAGGTCAGGCGCCGAGCGGCCCGCCACGGCTGCGTTCCCTTGCCCGCCTGCGGGAAGGGCGGGATCTCGCGCGGGGGGCGGATCAGAAGAACCCCGGGCTGACACCGAACAGCTTTTCCACTTTCGGGATCATGCGCTTCTGGGTGAGGAACACGACCACGTGGTCGCCGGTTTCGATGATGTGGCTGTCGTCCTCGGCCACGATGGCCTGCTTGCCGCGCACGATGCCCACCACCACCGCGCCCGGCGGCAGCCAGATCTCGCGGATGCGCCGCCCGACCACGCTTGAGGTTTCGGCATTGCCGTGCGCGATCAGCTCGATCGCCTCGGCGCGCCCGCGGTGCACGCTGTGGACCGCCACCACGTCGCCGCGGCGCACGTGCTCGAGCAGGCTGCCGAGCGTCGCCTGCGCAGGCGAAATCGCGATGTCGATCTGCCCGGCCTGCATGAGGTCGCCATAGGCGCGCCGGTTGATGAGGGCGATCACGCGCCGCGCGCCCATGCGCTTGGCGAGCAGCGCCGACATGATGTTGGCCTCGTCGTCGTTGGTCACCGACACGAACAGATCGGTTTCGTCGACGTTCTCGTCGTCGAGCAGGTCTTCGTTGCTCACGTCGCCGTTGAGCACCAGCGCCGACGAGAGCTGCCCGGCGAGGTACTCGCAGCGCTGCGTGGAGGCCTCGATGACCTTGACGTTGAGGCGCTCTTCGAACGCGCGCGCGAGGCGCAGCCCGATATTGCCGCCACCGGCGATGATCATGCGCTTCACCGGGCGGTCCATCTGGCGCATCTCGGCCATCACCTCGCGGATGTTGCCCGAGGCGGCCACGAAGAACACTTCGTCGCCCGCCTCGACCACGGTCTCGGGCGCGAGCTCGAGCGGCCGGTCGTTGCGGTAAATCGCCGCCACCTTGACGTCCATCGTCGGCAGGCGGCTTTCGAGGTGGCGCAGCGGCTGGCGCACGATGGCACTGCCCTCGACCGCGCGCACCGCCACCAGGTCGATCTTGCCGCCGGCGAACTCGGCCACCTGCAGCGCCTCGGGGAACTCGATCAGCTTGCCGATGTAATCGGTCACGATCTGCTCGGGGCAGATCGCATGGGTCACCGAAAAGCACTCCGGCCCGAGCAGTTCGGGGTGCTCCTGGTGCCAGGTGGAGCGGATGCGCGCGATGCGCGTGGGGATGTTGAACACCACGTGGCCCACCTTGCAGGCCACCAGGTTGGTTTCGTCGCTGGCGGTCACCGCGAACAGCATGTCGCAGTCCTCGGCACCGGCCTCGGCGAGGATTTCGGGGTGCGCCGCGTTGCCCACCACGGTGCGCAGGTTGAACTGGCCCTGCAGGGCCTTGAGCCGCTCGGGGATGAGGTCCACGACGGTGACGTCGTTCTTTTCCGAAACCATGCTTTCGGCCACGCTGGCGCCGACCTGGCCGGCGCCGAGGATGAGGATATTCATGGCTCGCAAGATATCATCCATGCATGAGCGCAGCCTTTCCCGGCAGGACCGGATTGTTCGAGCGTCTCGGGCAGGCGTCGCCCGTAACGATCGTGACTCCCAACCTGCGCCTGGCCCACGACCTTGCGCGTCAGTTCGACCGCCACCAGCTCGGTCGTGGATTGGAGGTGTGGGACGCGCCCGACATCCTGCCTTTCAGCGCGTTCGTGGCGCGCGCCTACGAGGACGCGATGTATTCGCCGGCCGGCGCCGGGTTGCCGCTGCTGCTCGCCCCGGCGGAAGAGGCCGCGGTGTGGGAGGACATCCTCAGGACGGCCGAGGACGGTGGTGCCCTGCTCGCCTTGCCGGTGGCGGCCGCCGCGGCGCGCGAGGCATGGAAAACCGCGCATGCATGGCGCCTGCTTGAGGAAACCCGCCGCGTGCCGCGCAACGAAGACGCCGACGCGTTCCTCGGCTGGGCGCAGCGTTACGAGCGTGTCACCCGCCAGGCCGGCCACACCGACGCCGCGCGCCTGCCCGACGTAGTGGCGGCCCTCGTTGTTGCGGACCCCGGGGTGGCGGCCCCCGCTGCGGCGGCCGAAGTCGGCGCGGCGGGCGTGCCCCTGCCGGCGCTGCTGGTGCGTTACGGGTTCGACATCGTCACCCCGCAGCAGCAGGCGCTGTTCGACGCGCTCGCCGCACGCGGCTGCGAAGTCGCCCCCTGCGCGCCCGAGCCTTGCGAATCGCGCGCGGTGCGGGTCGAATGCCTCGACGCCCGCGACGAGATCCGCCTCGCGGCGCGATGGGCGCGCCAGCGCCTCGAAGCCCGCCCGGGCGAGGATCCGCCGCGCATCGGCATCGTGGTGCCCGACCTCGCCGCCCGGCGCAATGCGATCGCCCGCACCTTTGCGCAGGTGCTGGGAACGTGGCCGGCCGGCGCCGCGGAAGGCGCCGGTGTTGAGACCACCAACTCCGGCGTCCAGCCGTTCAATATCTCGCTCGGCGCACCGCTGGATGACTATCCTCTGGTCGATGCCGCGTTCGGCGTATTGGAGCTGACAGGCCGCGGGGTCGAGTTCGCGCGCGCGAGCCAGCTCATCCGCTCGCCCTTCATCGGCGGGGCCGAATCGGAGTTGGACCGCCGCGCGCAGCTCGACGCGATGCTGCGCCGGCGCGCCGAGCCCGAGCTCACCCTTGATCGATTGATCGGGCTGGTGCAGACCCATCCCGCGCAACCGCAGGTGCCGCTCCTCGCCCGCCACTTGAAGGCGCTGGGCGAGTTGCGCAGGGCGCGCCTGTTCGGCGCCCAGTCGCCGGCGGCCTGGGCGCGGGCTTTCTCCGACGCGCTTCTGGCGGCGGGTTTCCCCGGCGAGCGCACGCTCGATTCGGCCGAATACCAGGTGCTGGGCAAATGGCACGACGTGCTGGCGCAGTTCGCCCGGATCGAGCGCGTCGCGCCGCGCATGGGCCACGGCGAGGCGGTGGCGCGCCTGCGCCGCCTCGCGGCCGACACTGCGTTCCAGCCGGAGACGCCGCAGGTGCCGGTGCAGGTTCTGGGCGTGCTCGAATCGGCCGGCTGCCAGTTCGATCACCTCTGGGTCATGGGCCTGTCGGCCGACGCGTGGCCTTTCCCCGCGCGGCCCAATCCCTTCCTGTCACTCGCCCTGCAGCGCAAGGCGGGCCTGCCCGAATCGTCGGCGCAGGCTTCGCTCGAACTCGACCGACGCATCACCGCCGGCTGGCTCGGCGCGGCGGCCGAAGTGGTCCTTTCATATCCATCGCGTGAAGCCGACCGCGAGCTCGCGCCCAGCCCGCTCATCGGCGAGGTCGCCACCGCCAGCGTCGAAGCGCTTGCGCTGCCCGACTACCCCACCTACCGCGACGTGATCCACGCGAGCAGCGTGCTGGAACGGCTGGAGGACGCGCGTGCGCCGGCGGTGGCCGCGCTCGAGCGGCGCGGCGGAAGCGCCTTGCTGCGCGACCAGGCGGCCTGCCCGTTCCGCGCGTTCGCGCGCCACCGGCTCGCCTCCGAGGCGCTCGGCGAGCCGCATGCGGGGCTCGACGCGCTCGAACGCGGGGCCCTCGTGCACCAGGTGCTCGCCGCGGCGTGGAATGCGCTCGAAACCAAGCACGCACTCGACAGTATCGGGGGCGAGGCGCTCGAGCGGGCGCTCGAGGCGGCGGCCGAGGAAGCCGTCGCGCGGCAAAGGCGCGAGCGCCCGACCACGCTTGCGGGACGGTTTGCCGAGGTCGAAAAGCGCCGCCTCGTGCGGCTGGCGCGCGCCTGGCTGGACTTCGAGCGCGGGCGCGGCGATTTCAGCGTTTTCGCGACCGAGTCCGAGCGCGTGATCGAGGTCGGCGGGCTGCGTCTGAAGGGACGCCTGGATCGCGTGGACGAGACCGCCGCGGGGGAGCGCATCGTGATCGACTACAAGGTCCGCGCACCGGCGCCCGGCGCGTGGGTCGGCGAAAGGCCGGACGAGCCGCAGCTGCCCCTCTACCTCACCGCTGCCGAGCCCGCCGCGCGCGCGATCGCCTTTGCCCAGGTCCGGGCGGGCGAGATGAAGCTGGTTTCGCTCGCCGCCGACAAGGGGATTCTTCCCGAGGCGCGCACGCTGCCCGACAAGCGCCTTAAACGCGCGGCGCAAAGCTGGGGCGAACAGCTCGATGCGTGGCGCGCGGAGCTCGACCGGCTCGCGCGCGGTTTCGCCGCTGGAGAAGCCACCGTCGACCCGCGACCGGGGGCGTGCCAATACTGCGACCAGCAGCCGCTGTGCCGCATCAGCGCGCGCGAAGAGGGCGTGCCGGAGCCGCAATCTGACCCATGAAAGTTGAACTTTCATTTCTACATAGTCAATCGCTGAGCGGCGGTTACGCCAGTTTGTTTTCCAATAAAGGAAAGTTCGCCACGCCATGGAAGTGACCGCGCCGCCGCCGCCCGATGCCGCCGAGCGCGAGCGCGCGCTTGACCCGACCGGCTCGTTCATCGTGCAGGCGCCCGCCGGCTCGGGCAAGACCGAGCTGCTGATCCGGCGCTACCTCGCGCTGCTCGACACGGTCGAGGATCCAGAGGAGGTGGTGGCGATCACGTTCACGCGCAAGGCCGCGGCCGAGATGCGCCAGCGCGTGCTCGAGGCGCTCGGCGGGCGCGGCGACGCGCGCGCGGGCAACCCGGCGCGGTTGCGCATCCTGACCATCGACGCCCTGTGCGCGTCGCTTGCGCGCCAGATGCCGGTGCTCTCGCAGCTCGGCACGCTGCCCGAGACGATCGACGATGCCGGGGCGCTGTACGAAGAGGCTGCGCTCGCCACCATCGGGCTCATCGAG
>JBDTRN010000038.1:0-15494 GCA_039931715.1 Betaproteobacteria bacterium | reverse complement strand
CGATGGCGCGGCCCATCGCCACGCGCTGGCGCTGGCCGCCGGAGAGCTGGCGCGGGTAGCGCGCGAGGTATTCCATGAGCCCCAGGATGGACGCGGCCTCGTCCACTCGCGCCTTGATGGTGGCCGCCGACTCGCCGGCAAGCTTGAGGCTGAAGGCCATGTTGTCCCGCACCGTCATGTGCGGGTAGAGCGCGTAGTTCTGGAACACCATTGCGATGTCGCGCTCTTTCGGGGCGACGTTGTTCACCACCCGCTCGCCGATACGCACCTCGCCGCCGGAAATCTCCTCCAGCCCCGCGATCATGCGCAGCAGCGTGGATTTGCCGCAGCCCGAGGGGCCCACCAGGACGCAGAATTCGCCGTCGGCGATGTCGATGTCGACCCCGTGGACCACCTGCGTCGAGCCGAACGATTTGTGCACCTGGCTCAGGGCTACGGCTGCCATGTCATTGCTCCACTTTCCAGTCCTTGCTGTAACGCTTCATGGTCATGTCCATGTGGTGGTGCATGGCGCTTCGGGCCGCGCGCGCGTCGCGCCTGGCGATCGCCGCGACGACGGCCTTGTGCTCGCGAATAGTGTCGGCGGCCATGAGGGGATATTCCAGCTTGCGCTCGAGGGTGCGGTAAAGAGGGCCCATGCGCTGGTCCCACAGCGTTTCCACCAGCAGCACCATGGCGCTGTTGCCGCCGGCTTCGGCGATGCGCACGTGGAACAGGCGGTCGGCACCCAGCGGGTTGTGGTCGCGCTTGGACTCCTCGACGATGCCCGCGTGCGCCTCACGCACCGCGCGCACCTGAGCGGGGGTGGCGGACTTTGCAGCCAATGCCGCGCATTCGCCCTCGATGAGGCGGCGCGCGCGCATGACCTCGAACGGGCCGGAGGCGCCGGCCAGTTCGGCGCTGCTCAGGGTGTCGCGCGGATGGGTGACGTAGATGCCCGATCCGACACGCACGTCGAGCAGCGTTTCCATCTCGAGGGCGATCAGCGCCTCGCGCAGCGATGGCCGCGAGACCCCAAGTTGCCTGGCCAGGTCACGCTCCGGGGGCAATCGGTCGCCGGGCGTGTATTCGCCGCCGGCGATGAGCGCGCGAATCTGGTCTGCGATCTGCCGGTAGAGGCGTCGCGGTTCGACAGTCTGGATGGGCATTGTCTCGGTGCGCCGGGCTTCATGTGGGCTGCGGGACCCGGTTCGCCCGGCGAGACTAGCAAATGGCCCGCCGGCTGGTCAAGTGGTCAGGCCAATTGGGGCGGCGCGCACGGCCCGCCGACAAAGGGCGCTTTCGGCCGGGCCCGGCGCATCGCGCACGGTTTCGCAATGCATCCTCGGGCGCAAGCGGAGCGCGCGGCGGCGTTGATATAATCCGCCCTCCCCTCAAGTCCGGACGACCGGGAGACCAAATGGCAGGCAGGCTCGCAGGCAAGGTCGCGGTGATCACCGCGGCGGGACAGGGCATAGGGCGCGCCGCAGCCGAAGCCTTTGCGCGCGAAGGCGCCACGGTGTGGGCGACCGACGTGAATGAAAAGGCGCTTGCCGCGCTGCAGGGCAAGCAAGGCATCCGCACCCGGGTGCTCGATGTCATGGACGAGGCCGCGATCAACGCCGCCGCCAAGGACATCGGCAACCTCGACATCCTGTTCAATTGCGCCGGCTACGTCCACCAGGGCACGATCTTCGACTGCTCGCCCAAGGACTGGGAGTTCAGCTTCAACCTCAACGTGCGCTCGATGTACTACACCTGCCGCGCCTTCCTGCCCGCGATGCTGGCCAAGGGCGCCGGCTCCATCATCAACATGTCCTCGATCGCGTCCAGCGTGAAGGGGTTGCCCAACCGCGTGGTCTACGGCGCATCCAAGGCGGCGGTGATCGGGTTGACCAAGGCCATCGCTGCCGACTATGTGAAGCAGGGAGTCCGCTGCAACGCCATCGGCCCGGGGACCGTCGACACGCCGTCGCTGCACGAGCGCATCAACTCCTTCGCCGACCCGGTCCAGGCAAGGAAGGATTTCATCGCCCGCCAGCCGATGGGCCGGCTCGGGGGGGTGGATGACATCACCGGCATCATCGTGTTCCTCGCCTCGGACGAATCCAAGTTTGCTACCGGCAACATGTACTCGGTCGACGGTGGCATGACGATCTGAAAGCCTCGAAATTTCCTGACCGGGGTGCCCTGCACCCGCGGCTTCCTCCCCAAACCAAATTTACTGTGATCGGAGTGGTGTAATGAAATTGTGTCGCTATGGCAAGGACGGCTTCGAGAAGCCGGGCATGATCGACTCGGAAGGCAAGCTGCGCGACCTGTCGAAGGTGGTCGGCAATATCGGACCGAACGAGTTGTCGCCGCGCGGCCTGAAGAACCTCGCGCGCATCAAGGCCGAAAGCCTGCCGGTGGTGTCGGGCGCCCAGCGCATGGGCGTGCCTTATGTCGGCATCGGCAAGTTCGTCGCCATCGGGCTCAACTACTCCGACCACGCCAAGGAAGCCGGCATGGCGATCCCGAGCGAGCCCATCATCTTCGGCAAGGCCACCACCTGCATCAGCGGCCCGGATGACGATGTGATCCAGCCGCCCGCATCGACCAAGCTCGACTGGGAGGTGGAGCTGGGCATCGTGATCGGGACCAAGGCGCAGCATGTGACCAAGGAGAAGGCGCTCCAGCATGTGGCCGGTTACTGTGTGGTGAACGACGTCTCCGAGCGTGCGTTCCAGCTGCAGTCCTCGCAGTGGGACAAGGGCAAGGGATACGACACGTTCGGCCCCATCGGCCCCTGGCTGGTGACCACCGACGAGATTCCCGACCCGCAGGTTCTCGACATGTTCCTCGACCTCAACGGCCGCCGCATGCAAAGCGGCAACACCCGCACCATGATTTTCGATTGCGCCCACCTCGTCGCGTACGTGAGCCAGTACATGACCCTGTTGCCGGGCGACATCATCACCACCGGCACGCCCCCCGGCGTCGGAATGGGCGTCAAGCCCGAGGCGGTATTTCTCAAGCCCGGCGATGTCATGACTCTTGGCATCCAGGGCCTGGGCCAGCAGAAGCAGAAGGTCGTCGCCTACCAGCGCTGAACGGCGGCAGGAAAAGAAAAAGCCCGGCGCGCCGGGCTTTTTCTTTTTTGCGAACCGGCGGCTACAAGTCGGTCTTGGTGGCCTCGGTGCCGGCGACGGGCTGGCCTTCAGTGGCCTCGGGTGCGCCCGACTCCTTGGCGGCCAGCTTCTTGAGCCGCTTTTCTTCCTGCTTTTTCTTCTTGGCAAGTTCCTTCTGGCGTTTTTCGTACTGGAAATTTGGCTTGGCCAATTGGACGTGCTCCTGAAAGGTGGGACGAAGATCGCAGGGGGTCGAGGCCCAAGAATAGCCGAAACTCGGCGGCCGGGTACGATCGTGCACCGAATTGGGCATCAATAGCTCATGCTGGCCGCGTTCAGGATGCCGGCACCCACCGACAAGGCGCCCAGGAACGCGCCCGAGGCGATCTTGCCGGCGGCAATGTCGCGGCTGATATCGGGGAGAACCCAACGCGTCGCGGCATAGGCCAGCAGCTGGACGACAGCGGCGATGGTGGCCCAAATGCACAGGTCGTACAGGTTCACGCTGTGTTCGACTGCGGCCGCGACCGGAAGCACGAAACCGATCAGCGTGCCCGACAGGCTGGCGGCCGCCGCGCAATTGCCCTGACGGATCAGGGTGATTTCCCGGTAAGGCGTAATGCGCACGTAGAGTGAGAGGAACAGCACGACCAGACCGGCGCTCGACGCGAAGTACACGGCGAACTCGTCCAGCCCCTGCAGCGAGAGTTTCAGGAATTCCATGGGAGGCTCCTCATTCGAAGTAGTGCGGCACGAACCGGCTTGTGTTGCGGGTGATGGGCGTATCGTCCTCGCGGATGCCAATGCCGGCGGCCGCGTTGCCGACGATCCAGGAACCGATCACCGGATAGCACTTGGCCGAGGCGGCGCTGTCGCCTCCGGGCGGGTAGCCCGGCAGGGGCGCGTAGCCCTGGCACACCCAGCCTTCGGCGCCATAGCCGCCCGGCTCCCGCACCACGCCAAGGCGGCGGTGCAGGGTCACATTTGCACCCTCGCGGGACAGCAAAGGTTTGCGCACGTACTCACCGGAGAATCGCGAAGGCGTGAAATACGCCGGCAGCAGGTTCGGGTGGCCGTAGTTCAGCTCCCAGAGCACCGCCAGGAGCGCCTTGTTGGAAAGCAGCATTTTCCACGGCGGCTCGATCCAGCGCGTATTTCCCTCCTTCAGGTGCGGACCGAAATCCTCGCGCACCATCCATTCCCATGGATACAGCTTGAAGATGTGCTCGATCGGCATCCCATCCGGGGCGACAAACCGACCGGCGTTCGAATCCCAACCCACGTCTTCGATCCACGCAGCGCGCGCATCCCAGCCGGCCTGCAGCGCGGTATCACGCAGGTATTCGGTGTTGCCGCGATCCTCTTCGCTATCCCTGGGCGACGCAAACCACAGCGGTTCCCGCGCTGGGCCGCGTTCGAGCTCTCGCCAGCGCGCAATGAGCTTTTCGTGCAGCGAATTGAACTGGTCCGCGCCGGGCCGCACGTCTTCCAGCCAGTGCCATTGCGCTACGCTCGCTTCGAGCAGGGAGGTCGGCGTATCGGCGTTGTACTCGAGCAGCTTGGGCTCGCCATTGCCGTCCCAGCTGAAATCGAAGCGCCCGAAGAGCGACGCTTCGCCGCGGCGCCAGGATTGCGCCACGAAGTCGTGAAACGGCTCGGGAATGGCGAACTCCCCCAGGCGGTTTTCATTCACTACAACCTCGGCCGCTGCGAGGCACAATTGGTGAAGTTCCTCGGTCACCGCCTCGAGGTGGTCGATTTCGGCGACGCTGAACGCATAGCAGGCGGACTCGTCCCAGTAAGTGCCGCCCATCGAGTGATAGCTGAATCCCGCGGCTTCGCAACGTTCTTTCCAGTCCGGCCGCGGCAGCGACGTTTCGCGCCGCAACTCAGCCGCCCGAGGACATCGAGCGCGCGCTCGAACCGAATCCGCCGCGGCTGACGGAGCCAGGCGTCCCGACACGGCTGGACGCAAGGCTGTCGCGCGATCCTGAGCCGGCCATGTGGGTGGCGCCGCCGCGCCCGGCGGGGGTTGCCTCGAGCGCATTCGGGCTCGGGCGAGGGCGCCCGCTGGGAAAGCTCGACCCGTAGTAGCGCGGCCCGTAGAAATAAGTCGACGAATGCCGGCCGTCGGTGACCTGAGAGCATTCGGCCGGGTTGCCCCAGTCCTTGGTGCAATCCTCGAGCTTCGCGTACACGTCGTGCTGGGTCTGAGGCTCGCCGCAGCCCGACAGGCTTCCGGCCAGAACCAGCGTGACGGCCGCGCTGCGTTTGCGCCCGCCTCCCATGCGCACCCCCCCGGGGCAGTTTTTTGGATCATACCTGTCGCCCACCTCGCTAAGATAGGGCCGATGAACCGGGTCCATGCAAGATGACCACCCCACAGGCTAATGCCACTGCCTCCGGCGTGGGAGACGTTTCGCCATTCGCCAATCGCCTGCGCAAAAACCTCGCGCATTGGCAGAAATGGGCCAGGCGGCGCGCGATCGCGTGCTATCGGATCTATGACCGCGACGTTCCCCAGTTCCCGTTCGCGATCGACTGGTTCGAGACCGTTGCGCCGCGCGCCGAGGTCCATTTGCATGTGCAGGAGATCGACACGGGCTGGAAGCGCAGCGACGCGGACTACACGGCTTGGCTGGTGGCCGTGTGCGATGCGATCTGCGCCGCCTGCAACGTGCCCGCTGGCAGGCTGCACCTGAAGCGCCGCGAACGCCAGCGCGGCACCTCGCAGTACGAGAAGTTCGACGCGATCCCGGAAACTTTCGTGGTGGAAGAAGCGGGGTATCGCTTCGAGGTGAATTTCGACACCTATCTCGACACCGGGCTGTTCCTAGACCACCGTCCGGGGCGCGCGCTCGTAGCCGCCGCGGCGGCCGGCCGCGCCGCGAAGGGCGTCCCGCCGCGATTCCTCAACCTGTTTGCCTACACCGGCAGCTTCAGCGTGTATGCGGGCGCCGCCGGGGCGGCTGATTCGATCACGGTGGACCTGTCCAATACCTACCAGGCATGGACTGCCCGCAACTTCGCGCTCAATCGAATCGACACCGGTCGCCACCGGCTGGTGCGGGCCGACGTGATCGCATGGCTTGGGGCCGCGATGGCGGAAAGGCGCGTGTTCGACATGATTGTCCTCGATCCGCCCTCGTTTTCGAACTCGAAGAAAATGCAGGGCGTGCTCGACGTGCAGCGCGACGATGCCCGCCTCGTGCGCCAGTGCCACGCGCTGCTTGCGACGGGCGGCGAACTGTTCTTCTCGACCAACCTGCGCTCGTTCGAACTCGATCCCGGCCTCGCGCAGGCGCTTGCGCTGGAGGAGATCACCCACCGCAGCGTGCCCGAAGACTTCAGGCGTGCCGGTCGGTCGCCCCCGCACCGGGCGTGGTGGGCGCTCAAATGAGCGCAGGCGCAGCCGACGCGACCGAGGCGCGGCGGCTCGTAGACCTGGCGATCGACGCCGAAGCCTCGGGCGCCGGCGACGAAGCCCTGCGGCTGTATGGGCAGGCCGCTGCGCTCGATCCTGCGTATCCCGCTCCTCACTTCAACATTGGGTTGGCCTGCATTGCAAAAGCGGACTGGGGGCCGGCCGAAGAAGCAATGCGCACGGCACTGCGGTTGCGGCCCGGATTTCCCGAGGCCCTGGCCGCATTGGCCGAAGTCCTGGAGCACACCGGCCGCGAGGGCGAAGCCCTCGGCGCGCTCGACGCCGCGATCGAGCAGCAGGCCGACTTTGCCGGCGCCTTGTTCAATCGCAGCGCGCTGCTGCGTCGCATGGGCAACGTGGTCGCAGCCGGGAAGGCGCTGGCGCTGTTTGCACAGGTGCAGGCCGGTCATGCGGCCGCAATGCTGGAGCGCGGCCACGCGGCCGAAGCGATTCCACTGCTGTTCGACGCCCTCGAAGTGGACGGCGCGAACGCGCGCTGGCGCCAGCAGCTGGCGGGCGCGTTGTATGGTGCTGCGTTCGGCGCGGCCGGTGAGCGCGAGCGCTCAATCCTTGCCAGCCTGTGCCAGGACGACGACATTTCCACCGTGTTCCTCGCCACGGCGATCGCGAGTGTACTGAAGGCCGATCCCGCATTCCACGCACTGCTCGAGGCGGTTGCGCGCGATGCGGACCCCTACGGTCTGCCCGGCACCGGCGGGTTCGTCGGCTCGCCCTTGCTCCTGGCGGCATTGCCGCGCATGCCCATCATCGATGCGGACCTCGAAGCTGTCCTGACGTTTCTTCGGCGTTGGACGTTGGTTCGTGCACTGCCAGCGCCAGCGCCGGCGCAGGACGGCTCGCTGCCCGAATGTATCCCAACAGGGTTCGTTTACGCGCTCGGCCGCCAATGTTTCCTGTGCGGCTACGCCTTGTTCGTTACGCCGCAAGAGCAGCACGCAGGCGAGGCAATCCAGGCGGCATTGAAAGCACAACTCGATGATGGCGCCGAACCCGCGGCCCTGGCCGATACCCTCGCGATCCATGCGCTTTACGCCCCGGTGGCGGCACTCGATGCGGACGATTACTTCATCGAGCACGGCTTGGAGGTTTGGCCCACTGCATTCCGGCCGATCGTCGCGGAACAAGTCCTCGACCGGCAGCGGGAAGCTGGGCTCGCCGCGGCGATGCCGGCCCTGACGCCAATCGACGACTCGGTTTCACGTGCAGTGCGCATGCAGTATGAGGAAAGCCCCTATCCGCGCTGGGTGAGCGTGCCGCGGCCGGAGCGCGACAGCTTCGCGGCCCTCGCGCAAAGGTTATGCCCGGAACGCCCCACGCCCCGGCCCAATGGCCCGGCCCGCATCCTCGTTGCCGGCTGCGGCACTGGCCACCACTCGCTCCAGGTTGCGCGCGCTTTTCCCGACAGCGAGATCCTCGCGGTCGACTTGAGCCTGGCAAGCCTGGCCTACGCCGAGCGCATGACCGCGCGTTTCGGCGTGACGAACATCCGCTTCGCGCAGGCCGACCTCCTCGGGCTTGGCGTGCTTGCCGAGCGCTTCGCCATCATCGAGTGCGCGGGCGTGCTTCACCATCTCGAGGATCCGGTGCGCGGATGGCGGGTACTCTCAGGACTTCTCGAGCCGGATGGCCTCATGCGCGTGGCGCTGTACAGCGAGACTGCCAGGGAGGGCGTGCGCGCGGCTCGCGAGCAGTTATCGGTGCTGGGCTTGCCGCCAACGCCTGCGGGCATTCGTGCAGCGCGCCACGCGATCATGGCGCTTCCGCACGGCGACCCTGCGCGCGAAGTGCTCGCGTTCGGCGATTTTTTTACCCTGAACGGTTGCCGCGACCTGCTCATGCACGTGCAGGAACACGTGTTCACCTTGCCGCGCATCGCAGAATGCCTCGCCGCGCTGGGATTGCGTTTCGTGCAAATGGAGTGTCCGCCGCGAACCTGGGCGGCATTCCGCGGGATGTTCGGCGCCGCTGATGCGGCGCGTGACCTGGCTGCATGGCATCGGTTCGAGGCGGCCCATCCGCGGACCTTCAGTTCGATGTACCAGTTCTGGTGCGTCAGGCAGGCGTAGCCGGTTGCGCCGGGGCCTTGTCGCGCAGCAGGGTTTCGAGGCTCTGTTCGCGGATGCCGTAATAGTCCTTGATCTCGCGAATCTGCGCGTCGGTCGATGCGCGGTCCTGAGCATGGGCGCGCCGCACCGCCAGGATCATCTTGTTCTTGCTCGTATGCTCGAGCGAAACGAACTCGAAGATCTTCGCCTCGTAGCCTTCGGATTCGAGCAACAGCGCGCGCAGGCCGTCGGTCACCATCTCGGCCTCCTGGCCCAGGTGGATGCCATGCCTGAGCAACCCGCGCAACGGCGCGGGACTTTGCATCTGGGGGCGGATTTCCTTGTGGCAGCAGGGGGCGCACAGGATGATCGCGGCGCCCGCCCGGACGCCGGCATGCAGGGCGAGGTCCGTCGCCGTATCGCACGCATGCAGGGCGATCATGATGTCGATGGGCTCGGGACGGTGGTTGCCGATGTCGCCCTGCTCGAACGCCAGTCCCTTCGTCCCGGTCTGTGCGGCGGCCGCGTTGCAGGTGCGCACGAGTTCTTCGCGCAGTTCCACCCCGGTGACGCTCGCCTCGACGCCGCGGGCGTTCGCCAGGTAGTCGTGCACGGCGAAAGTGAGGTAGCCCTTGCCCGAGCCGAAGTCGACTACCCGGACACGGCTTGCCTGCCTGAGCGCCGAAGACTCGACGGCATGGTCGAGGACTTCGACGAACTTGTTGATCTGCTTCCACTTGCGCGCCATCGAGGGCACCAGCCGGTGGTTCGCGTCGGTCACGCCGAGCGCGGCCAGGAAGGGGCGGTCGAGATCGAGGAAGCGGTGCTTTTCCCGGTCGTGGCGCGCCGAAGGCGCGTCGGTCACCGCTGCGGGTCCCGCGCGCAGGCTGTATTTTCCCTTGCGGCTGACCGCCAGCTGAATGTCCTGCCCGGTCGTGAGCAGGTGGGCATTCTCGAATTCGGTTCCGATGACCTCGCCCACCAGAGGAAGCGCTTCGGCCACGGCGGCATTCTTGGTCACATCGCGGGTCTTGTAGCTGTAGGCGAACGACAGGCATGGCTCGCCTCGCAGCACCACGCTGCGCGCAGTCACCCGCACGAGGTCCGGCTCGGCGCCACGGTACTTGGCGAGCACGAGGCGCACGAACGTGCCGGCTTCGAGCGATTGCGCAAGCAGCGCCAGGAACTGCTCGCGCTGGGGATGGGCGGAATTCTCCGCATGAGTTTCCGGGGCCATGGTTCATCGTATCCGAATTCGGGGACGTGAATTCGCGCTGCATCGCTTGACCACCGCCTGCGGCAAGGGCGTACGCCCCAGAGGCGCCTTGTTTCGGCGTTCGTGCGTCGTGCAATACTCCCGTCATGAGCGAATCGACGCAGGCTGCTGCCAGCACGCTGGCGACCCGGACGCGCGAGCGGCTGGCGGCCTGTTCGAGCGCCACCCTTTCGACCCAGCTTTTCAAGCGCGGGCTGCGCAACCAGGTCATGCAGGGCGTGGGCCGGCTCACGCCCAATGCCCCCCCGCTCGTGGGCGAGGCTTTCACGCTGCGAAACATTCCCGCGCGCGAGGACATCGACCACGTCGGCATCCACCAGGACCCGGATCACCCGCAGCGCAAGGCGATCGAGATTGCGCCTGTGGGCAGTGTCCTCGTGATCGACTGCCGCGGCGATGCGCGGTGCGCTTCTGCGGGCGGCATCCTCGTGCGGCGCCTTGCGGTACGCGGCGCCGCCGGCTTCGTGAGCGACGGGGGGCTGCGCGATACGCCGGAAATCGCGGCGCAAGCATTCCCGGTGTACTGCAAGGCGCCTGCGGCGCCGATCAGCCTGACCCACCAGCATGCCGTCGATTTCAACGTGCCGATTGCATGCGGCGGGGTGGCGGTGTATCCGGGCGACGTAATCGTAGGCGATGCCGAAGCCGTGATCGTGGTCCCGCGGCACCTGGCCGATGAGGTTGCCGACGATGCTTTCGCCCAGGAGCAGCTCGAGCAATTCGTCATGGAGGAAATCTCCTCGGGGCGACCGCTGCCGGGCACCTATCCCCCGAACGAGGCGACGCGAGCCCGTTACGAAGAGTGGAAAAAGAAGGTCCGGTGAACGGCGCGGCCCGCGGCGAGATCGAGGCTGGATGGATCGCGCGCGCGCGCGCTTTGCGGCCCGTTCTCGAAGCGGCGGCGCCACGCATCGACGCGGACTGCGCCCTGCCCGCAGACGTGCTGGATGCGTTGTTCGACGCACGGGCTTTCCGCATGTTCCTGCCGCACACGTTCGGCGGTGCCGAACTCGAGCCGGCGACATTCTTCCAGGTGGTGCACGAGATCGCCACGGGCGATGCCAGCGCCGCGTGGTGTGTCGCGCAAAGCTCGGGGTGTTCGATGTCGGCTGCCTACATGGAGCCTGCCGCGGCGCACCGAGTGTTCGGGGACGCGCGCGCCGTCGTGGCGTGGGGCTATTCCCTCGGTCCGCAATGCCGCGCCACCCCGGTTGAAGGGGGGTGGCGCGTCAGCGGGACGTGGGGATTCGGCAGCGGCAACCGCCACTCGACGTGGGTCGGCGCGCATTGCCACCGGACCGACGAATCGGGGGACATCCTCAAGGCGGCCGACGGCAGGCCGCTCGAACGCACCATGCTGGTCCCGCGTGAGGCCATCAATATCGCCGGCAGCACGTGGGACGTGGTGGGCCTGCGCGGCACCGGCAGCGACACCGACACGCTGGAGAACCACTTCGTGCCGGCCCAGTTCTCGCTCGTCCCGCGTGCCACTGCCCGCGACCACCAGCTCGCCGAAGGTGCCGCGCCAGGGCTCGAGCCCGAGCGCCGCGAGCAGGGGCCGCTCTACCGCCTGGCGCCCATGAACGTGTACCAGGCGGGATTTGCAGCCGTAGGCCTGGGCGTCGCCCGCGCGACGCTCGACGCATTCATTGCACTCGCCAGCAGGAAAACCCCTTCGGGCACCGGCAATCCGTTGCGCGAAGACGCGTGGATCCAGACCCGCATTGCCACATCGGAAGCGAGGCTGCAGTCGGCCCATGCATGGATCGTTACCATCCTGCGGGCGATGTGGGACGAGTGCCAGACCGGCCCGCCTGGTTTCGAATCCCGCGTCAGGCTGCGGCTTGCTTCGACCCATGCGATCCAGGAGGCGCGGGAAGTCGTGCATGCTGCTTACGCCGATGCGGGGGCGACCGCGATTTTCGCAACCCAGCCGTTCGAGCGCCGCCTGCGCGACATGAATGCCGTGTCGCAGCAGGTGCAGGCTAATTTTTCCCACTTGCAAAGTGTGGGGCAGTACTACCTCGGCATGGCGCCGGGCTTGCGCTTCATCTGATCCGGCGGGAGGCAAGCGGCGCACGCGCCGCAGGCGGTCACTCGGCCTTGATGTTGCCCGCGCGGACCACCTGGCCCCATTTCACGATCTCGGCTTTGACATAGCCGCTGAACTGCTGCGGCGTACCGCCCATCGGTTCGAACGCGAGCGCGCCGAGCCGCTCGCGCATGTCCGGGCTGCGCAGCGCCTGGTTCACGGCATCGTTGAGCTTTTGCACGATCGGCTGGGGCGTGCCTGCCGGCACGAACAGGCCGATCCAGGTGTCATCCTCGACCCCCGGGAACCCTGCCTCGGCAAAGGTCGGCACATCGGGCAGGGCCGCGACCCTTGCCGCCGACGATACGGCGATCGGCAGGAGGCGCCCCGCCTTGATGTGCGGCAGCGGCGTGGATGCGGCCCCCGCCCCCACCGGCGGCTCGCCGCCGACTACAGCGGCGATCGCTGGCCCGGCGCCGCGGAAGTGGATCGGCGTCATGTCGAGCCGGGACAGGCCATTAAAAAGGTTTTCCGCAGTCAGGTGTGGCGTCGTGCCGCTGCCGGGCGAGGCGAACGCGAGCTTCTTTACCTTTGCATAGGCGAGCAGCTCAGCCAGGGTTTTCACGCCCAGTGCGGGATGCACGAAAATCAGGTTGGCCTGCTTTGCGATCCCGACCACGGGAAGAAAATCGCGCTCGGCGTCATAGCCCGCATTGGGCGAGAGGCTCACGTTGACCGCGTATGCCGAACTCGTGATGAGAACGGTGTAGCCGTCGGGCGCCGCCTTGGCCACGGCGGCGGTGCCGATGTTGCCGCCCGCCCCGGCGCGGCTCTCGACAACCATTGGCTGGCCAAGGAGATCGGAGAGCTTCTGGCCGGCGAGGCGCGCAATGATGTCGGTCGGGCCCCCGGGCGCGAACGGGATCACGATCCTGACAGGTTTGGACGGCCACGCGCTGCCGGCAGGCCCTTGCGCCAATGCGCCCCATGCGCTCGCGAGGATGGCCCATCCTGCAAATAACGCGATAGTTCGAAATCGTAACGGCACGGCTCCTCCCCGCGGGCACAGTTGCGCCAACAATATCATGTGGCACGCGGGCGAATTCTGTGACGCATCGCGCAGACCCATCCGCTGCGTGCCGGTATTGTGGCGTCACGAAAAGGGGAGCCGTACGAGCCTGCCCCCAGTTTCTTGATCGTCCACGAGCGTAGACAACCGTCAACACGATGATGCATCCACCAACGCTCATGAAATGGGCGGACCTGCTGGGCCCGTTGTTCCCCTCCGATGCCGCCGTCGATCTCGAGACGCAAACGGGAGAAATTTCCATTCGCTGGGTGAATCGCGGCGGTGCAGCCGATGGCACGGTGGCCGAGCGCAATGTGGCGATCCGGATTGCGCCCAATGCGATCAAGGATTATCGCAACGCGCAGGGCGGCCAGCAGGCGCGCGCCGACCGCAAGCTGTTTGCCCTTGTGCATTCCCGCCTGAAACGCCACGCCCACGCGGAAACGCCTTCGCCCGGACCGGCGCTGGACATCGAGGTAGCTTCGTGCGACATCCTGTCGCGTTAGCCGCAGGCTGGGTTGCAAGCGGGTGATTGAGTGGCCCATGCAACGCGGGGAATTTCGCACCGTGGTGGCGTAGATCGAGTTTGTCCCGGCGCGGTGAAACTGCGCCTTCCGCACTCCGTGTGTGCGGCCCAGCGTGCTACGATTTCCTTGCACAAAGGGGGAGGGGATGGCGACGTTTTCGGATCAATACACGCGCAAGCAGGGCATGATGCGCACGTATGAGTACAAGGTGAAGATCACGCCCTTCAAGCGGGCTCATGTATGGCAGGGCACGATTTCCCATGAAGGCGAACTCAAGGGCTCCCCGGCCGGCCAGGTCGGGTTTCGGGTGCCGGCGGATGTGGTCGAGGCCACCGCGCGGGTGATCATCGAGAGCGCCATTGAAGAACTGAGCGGGGTGGTCGAGTAACCGCCCCGGGACGCGCACGACTTCCGCAGTGAAATGAAAAAGCCAGCTACCGGATTCCGGCGACTGGCTTTTTCTGCGTGATGGGCCTCGATTTCAGCAGTCGTGTTGGCAATCCACGTACGTCGTGCCGTTGGCTGTAGGGCTAGCGGTCGCGATCCCAGTTCGGCCGTTGCTGTGCGTACGGGTAGGCATTCGAGATGCGCCGGCCGGAGGAAATGCGATTGTCAAAGCCGGGTGGCAGTTGCGCATAGTCGCCCGGGCCGAAGGTGCGGCAGTCGCCACGAAACTGGCTATCGTTGCAGAAGATCCAGTATCCGCGCTCCACTCGCAGCGAAGACGCCCGGTCATTGAAGTTCACCAGATCGTCGGCGCCCTCGCGGTCGAGCGTAATCGCCCGGCCGGTGAAGTTGGGGCCGGAGAACAGCGTCGCGCTTGCCCAGCGCCCGCGCCGGTCGTCTCGATCGCGATCTCGCGGAGCCTCGCCGCGGGGCTCGTAGCCCGGGCCACGCGCCGGCCGCACAGAGGAAATCTTGTTGCCCAGGCTGCCAAGCGTCGGGTAGCGCCCGGGGTTCAGGACGGTGCACCCGCCGCTGAAGTTGATGTCGATGCAGACTTCGACCGGCGCCCCCTCGACCACGGCGGAAAAGGCGCGGTCATTGAATCCGCGGTCCACAAAGTTGGGCACTACGCCGTCCATCGTAATCTGGCGGCCGCCGAAGTTTTCGGCTTCATAGAAGGTCACGCCTGCCATCGCGGTGGAGGCGGCCAGGGTCGCGGCGACCAATGCCAGTGGCCTCAACAGGTTTTTCATTGTCTTGCTCCTTGCAGAAAGGGAGGATTGCCTGCTCATCGCCGAACGGTAGGCGGAGCCTTGCGCGGGGTCTGTGCGGTATCACACGCCACACCACCTAATGGGCGGGGGCCGGTAAGTGCGCTGAAACGCCGAGCTGGGACACTGAGCTGCGACCGACACCGCGTTTCTCGGCGCGCAACAACTCGCCTGGCTCAAGGCCGGCCTTGCCCAGTCGAAGGCGCTATGGAAAGTGGTGTCCTCGGACATGCCGCTGGGCAACATGGTGGGCGATGGCAAGGACGCGGAGGGGCGCGCGCGTTTCGAGGCGGTGGCCAACGGCGACGGTCCGGTCCTCGGGCGCGAGTTCGAGATCGCCGACCTGCTCTCCAGCCTCAAGCGCGCCAAAGTGCGCAACGTCGCCTGGATCACCACCGACCTGCACTACAGCGCAGCGCACCACTACGACCCGGCCAAGGCGCGGTTCACCGATTTCGATCCGTTCTGGGAATTCGTGTCCGGCCCGATCCACGCCGGCGGGTTCGGGCCCAACAAGCTCGACGATACATTCGGGCCCACCGAGGTGTTCGTGAAGGCGCCGCCGCGCGTCAATGCCTCCCCGATGGAGAGCGCGCAGTATTTCGGCATGGTCAACATCGAGGCCCGGGGCGGGGTGATGACGGTTGCCCTGCGCGACATTAGCGGCGCCACGCTGTACGAGAAAACCCTCGCGCCGCGGCGACGCTTATTTCCAAAACAGGAAAGTCAACTACCCTGCGAGCTAATGCACGGGCCGGTCTTCGTGAGATAAAGTTTCACTATATAGAGCTACT
>JBDTRN010000037.1:0-15705 GCA_039931715.1 Betaproteobacteria bacterium | reverse complement strand
CGGGCACGGCCGAGGAAATCGCTTTCCTCAAGACACCGGGCTCGGGCTTCTGAGCACGGCGCCCCCGCCGGCCAACGCCGGGCGAGTGGCTTACTCGTCCCAGTCGGTGACCGCGCCCTTGCTCGCGGTGGACACCAGCTTCACATATTTGGCGAGCAACCCGCGCGTGTAGCGCGGCTTGGGCTGCTTCCACTTCTTCCTGCGCGCGGCCAATTCCTTGGTCGACACATTGAGCTGGATCAGCTGCTTCTTCGCATCGATGGTGATCGAGTCACCTTCCTTCACCAGCGCAATCGTGCCGCCGACGAAGGCCTCCGGCGCGACGTGCCCCACAACCATCCCCCAGGTGCCGCCCGAGAACCGTCCGTCGGTCAGGAGGCCGATCGATTCGCCAAGCCCCTGGCCGATCAGGGCCGAAGTGGGCGCCAGCATTTCTTGCATCCCCGGACCGCCCTTGGGCCCTTCGTAGCGGATCACCACCACGTCACCGGCCTTGATCTTCTTGGCCATGATCGCCTTCATGCAGTCGGGCTCGGAATCGAACACCCGCGCCGGGCCGGTGATCGACGGGTTCTTCAGGCCGGTGATTTTGGCCACACACCCTTCGGGGGCGAGATTGCCCTTGAGGATCGCGAGGTGGCCCTGTTTGTAGATCGGGTCGCTGAACGGGCGGATCACGTCCTGGTCCTTGCGCGGCTGGGCCGGGATGTTCTTCAGTTCCTCGGCGATGGTCTTGCCGGTGATGGTCATGCAGTCGCCGTGCAGCAAGCCATTGGCGAGGAGGATCTTGAGCACCTGCGGCACACCCCCGGCGCGATGGAAGTCCACCGCCACGTACTTGCCCGAGGGCTTGAGGTCGCACAGCACCGGCACCTTGCGGCGCACGCGCTCGAAATCATCGATGGTCCACTTCACTTCGGCCGCCGCGGCGATGGCGAGGAAATGCAGCACCGCGTTGGTCGAGCCGCCGGTGGCCATCACCAGCGCCACCGCGTTCTCGATCGATTTGCGCGTGATGATTTTGCGCGGGCGCAGGTTGTTCCTGATCGCGTTGACCAGCACGCGCGCCGAGGCCGCCGACGAGTCGGCCTTCTCGCGATCGGGCGAAGCCATCTGCGAGGACCCCATGAGACTCATGCCCAGCGCTTCGAATGAGGAAGACATGGTGTTGGCGGTGAACATGCCACCGCAGGCGCCCACCGAGGGGCAGGCGTTGCGCTCGATGCCGTCGTAGTCCGCCTTCGACATGCGCCCGGCCGAGAAGGCGCCGACCGCCTCGAACACCGACACCACGGTGAGGTCCACGCCCTTCCACTTGCCAGGCTTGATGGTGCCGGCATAGACGTAGATCGCCGGCACGTTCATGCGCGCGATCGCCATCATGCCGCCGGGCATGTTCTTGTCGCAGCCGCCCACCACCAGCGCGCCGTCCATGGCCTGGCCGTTGACCGAGGTCTCGATGGCATCCGCGATCACCTCGCGCGACACGAGCGAGTACTTCATCGCCTCGGTGCCCATGCCGATGCCGTCGGTGATGGTCGGCACGCCGAACATCTGCGGTTTGGCGCCGGCCGCCTCCAGCGCGGCAATCGCGCTGTCCACCAGCGGCTGGATGCCGGCGTTGCACGGGTTCAGCGTCGAGTGGCCGTTGGCCACGCCGACGATGGGCTTGTCGAAATCGCCGTCCTTGAACCCGACGGCACGCAGCATGGCGCGGTTGGGCGCGCGCGCCACCCCGCCGGTGATCGATTTGGAACGCCAGTTCTTCTGGTCAGGCATGGTCTACTCCTTTGGAGGGCAGGGAAGGGGAAACATTCATGCGCGGCGAGGCGAGCGCGAGCAACGCGCCGCCCACGACGAGGGCAAACCCCGCCGCATGAAACAGGTGCACTTTCTCGCCGAGCAGCACGATCGCGAACCCGCTCGCGAACACCGGCATCAGGTGCACGAGCGCGCCGGCGCGCACCGGGCCGATGCGCTCGACGGCGTAGTTGAAGCAGAGCATGGCGCCCAGTGTCGGGCCCAGACCGATGTACACGACCGCAAGCAGCGTGCCGGCGTCCAGGCGTGGCGGGTGCACGGCGATGGCCTCAGCCACTACCAACGGAGTGCACACTGCGACACCAAAAGCGGCGATGACCGCCACCAGGGCCGGCGGCGACAGCGCGCGCGGGCGGTCGATGAGCTTGAGCGTGTACAAGGCCCACAGGACCATGCCGGCGAACAACACCACATCGCCCGCATTGAATGCCAGCCCCAGCGCCTTGTCGAGCGACCCCTGGAACAGGATCACCAGCACCCCGCCAAGCGACACCGCGATGCCGGCGGCCTCGCGCAGCCGGATGCGCTTGCCCCACAACATCGCGCCGAGGATGAGGATCAGCACCGGGATGGCGGAATTGAACAGGCCGAGGTTGACCGCCGAGGACATCTCGAGCCCCTTGTAGATCACCACGCTTTGCGGCGCACCGGCGAGCATCGCCAGCAGGAACAGCGTCTTCCAGCGCTCGCGCAGCGCCTGCGCGACGATACGGCGCTCGGGCCATACCAGCGGCAGGACCGCCACGAGAACCACCACCCAGCGAGACCAGCCCAGCGCTGCGGGCGGCACGGCGTCGAGCACCAGCCGCGACACCGAGGGATTGCTTCCCCACAAAGCGGTGGTCAGCACGAGCGCGCCATAGGCGGGCAGCCGGGACGCCTGGCGCGGGTCGGGGAAGCGGAAGGAGGGCATCGGAGGCGCAGGCTAGCGCTGTTGCGTGATTCCCGCCAATATCATTCGGGCCGCCTTCTGATACCTTGCCGGCATGATCACGCCGGACCTGCGCCAGCTGCGCCAGTTCGTGGCGGTGGCCGAGCACCTGCACTTCGGCCGCGCCGCGCAGGCGCTGCACATCTCCCAGCCGCCGCTGTCGCGCAGCATCCAGGACCTCGAGGCGAAGCTGGGCGCGCGCCTGTTCGAGCGTTCGCGCCGCAAGGTTGAACTCACTCCCGCCGGCCGCTGGTACCTCGAGGAGGCACGCCAGGTGCTCGCCCGGCTCGAGCGCGCCAGCCGCGCGGTGGCCGAACTGGCCGCCGGCGGGGCGGGGAGCTTGCGCATCGGCTTCGTCACCATCGCCGATTACAGCGTGCTGCCGGCCCTGCTCAGTCGCTTCAAGGCGGCGCAGCCAGGCGTGACACTCAGCCTGCGCGAGCTGGTCACCGAGGCCCAGCTGGAGGCGTTGGCCGCGGGCGACCTCGACCTCGGATTCGTGCTGCCGCCGCTGCCGGGGCGCGAGGTCGATTCGATCGCGGTGAACCGCGAACCGCTGGTGATCGCCTTGCCCGCGCGCCACCCGCTCGCGGCCACGCAAGGGCCGTTGGGCGTGCGCACGCTGGCCGACGAGCCGTTCGTGATGGTGCCCGCGAGCCTCGCGCGCGGCCTGTCGGACGTGGTGCTCGGCCTGTGCACGCGGGCCGGGTTCGCGCCGCGGATCGCGCAGGAGGCGGTGCAGATGCAGACCGTGGTGAGCCTCGTGTCGAGCGGCCTGGGCGTGGCGATCGTACCGGCGTCGCTGCTCAACCTGCGCCGCAGCGGCGTGATCTACCGGGCGGTGCGCGACGCGCATCCGAAGATCGAGTTGCGCCTCGCCTGGCGCCGCGACGCGCGTTCGGCCGCGCTCACGCGCTTCGTGGCGCTTGCCCGGCGCAACACGAAGTAGCCGCCGCAAAGTAACATCGGCGCATGCTCGTCCATCCCGATTTCGACCCGGTCGCCATTGCGATCGGCCCCGTGGCCATCCGCTGGTACGGCCTCATGTACCTCACCGCCTTCGCGGCGTTCTGGTGGCTGGGCCGGCACCGTATCGCCGCTGGCCGCGCCGCGATCACGCGGGAGAATTTCGAGGACCTGGTGTTTTTCGGCATCCTCGGGGTGATCGTGGGCGGGCGGCTGGGCTATGTGCTGTTCTACAAGCCGGCGTATTTCCTCGCCCACCCGGCCGAAGTATTCGCCGTGTGGCAGGGCGGGATGTCCTTCCATGGCGGATTCCTCGGCGTCCTCGTGGCGATGGCGTGGTTTTCGCGCAAGCACGGCAAGCACTGGCTCGACATCATGGATTTCGTCGCGCCGCTGGTGCCGCTGGGCCTTGCCGCGGGCCGGCTGGGCAATTTCATCAACGGCGAGCTATGGGGCCGGACCACCGACGTGGCGTGGGGCATGGTGTTCCGCGGCGCCGGCCCGGTGCCGCGCCACCCTTCGCAGTTGTATGAAATGGCCACCGAGGGCCTGCTGCTGTTCGTGGTGCTGTGGGTGTATTCGGCCAAGCCGCGCCCGCGCGGCGCGGTATCCGGGCTGTTCCTGGTGGGTTACGGCATCGCGCGCTTCGGCTGCGAATTCACGCGCGAACCCGACGATTACCTCGGCCTGCTCGCCTTCGGCATGTCGATGGGCCAGTGGCTGTCGGCCCCGATGATCATCGCCGGCGTGGCGATGATGGCGTGGGCTGCGCGCAGTGGGCGGCACGCATGACGGCGCCGCCGCGGGACACTGCCTCGGGCAGAGACCGCCGGTCCGCTGTTCCCAAGGCGGAACGCCCGCTGTCGGGACAGGAGCAGGACCGGCTCGAAGCATTCGTGGAAGGCGACAACCCGTTCGGCTGGAAGCCCATGCCGATGGACATGCTGCAGGGATTCCTGTGCGGCGTGGCGAGCGCCCCGGAAGACGTCAAGGCCGAGGACTGGCTGCCGTGGGCGTTCGGCATCGAGACCCCACCCGAGACGCGGCCCGAGGCAATCGAGTGGTTCGACCTCGCCGAGCGCTTCTACCGCCAGCAGGTTCCGGCCCTCGAAGCACAGGCCGATGCCGAACTGGTGCTGTACGACGAATCCCCCGGGGCCTCCAACCGCCTCGAATACTGGTGCATCGGCTTTCTCGACGGGCTTGAGATGGCCGCAGAGCCGCTCGAAGTGGTAGGCGACCCCGAAGAGGTGGACGAGTTGCTCTTTCCGGTGCGCGTGCTGGGCGATGCGCTCTCACCGGCCGAGAAGAAGCGCTTTTCGGACAAGGAATGGGCCAAGCTGCTGGCCGAATGCGAAGCGGAACTCTGGCCGGCGGTGGTATCGACCTACCGGTACGGCAACGCGCTGCGCCACAAGCCGGTGACCGTGCGGCGCGATGCGCCCAAGACCGGGCGCAACGACCCGTGCCCGTGTGACAGTGGGCGCAAATTCAAGAATTGCTGCGGCCGGGACGCGCCCGCGGGGTAGCGCGGCCGCAATCGCGCCGGTCTCCATGCGCCACGCCGCGGCCGCGATTCAATCCGGGACCACCCTGCCGCGCTCGCTGAGATAGTGGTGCCACAGCAGTCGCGCGGCGCTCGCACGATGCGGCCGCCACGCAAGTGCGCGGCGCTCAAGCGCTTCCGGCGTGGGACGCTCGCGCATTTTCCACAGGTCACGCACCGCTTCCATCAGCCCGAGGTCGGCCACCGGGAACACATCGGGCCGTCCCAACGCGAGAAGCAGGTAACACTGCGCCGTCCACGGCCCGACGCCATGCAGCGCATCCAGCGCGACGAGGGCTTCAGCGTCGGGCATGCGCGCGATGGCCGCGAGATCGACATGGCGCGCGACAAGCTGGGCGGCGAGGCGGGCGAGGTAGGCCGACTTCTGGCGCGTGACGCCGAGCGCGCGCAGACCGTCTTCGCCCAGATGCAGGACGGAGCCGGGCGTCACACCCCCGGCGGCCTCGATGCGCGCGTACATCGCTCGCGCCTGCGCCAGGGACACCTGTTGCTCGAGCATGAGCAACACAAGGCAGGCAAAGCCCGCCTTGCGCCGCCACAGCGGTGGCGGCCCGTGCCGCGCCACGACCCGGGCGAAGCGCGGCTCGGCGCGGCACAGCGCGCTTATTCCTTTCTCGAAGCCTGCGCGCCCCAGGCGCACGAGCGGACCACCAATCTCGCAGATTCGCTTTGCCGGATCGGCCCGGGGATTCACTCTCCTGCCAGCCGGTGTATCGCTACCGGTACATTTCAGGCGAGCGCACGGGCCAGCACCCGGGCCACATGCAGGGCCTCGCGGCCCGCGCCGTCGGCGATCTGGTGGCGGCAGCTGGTGCCATCGGCGACGACCAGCGTGTCGGGCGCCGCGGCGCGCACTGCGGGCAACAGGCTCGCCTCGGCCATTTTCATCGACACGTCGAAATGCTCGGCCTCGTAGCCGAAGCTGCCGGCCATCCCGCAGCAGCTCGACTCGACCGTGCTGACTTCGAGCCCGGGCACCAGGCGCAGGGTCTTCTCGACCGCGCCCATGGCCGCGAACGCTTTCTGGTGGCAGTGGCCATGCAGCAACGCCTTGGCCGCGATGGGCTTGAGCGGGAGCTTGAGGCGCCCGGCGTCGGACTCCGCGGCGAGGAACTCCTCGAACAGCATTGCGCTCCGGGCAAGCGCCGCGCTGTCTTCGCCCGGCAGCATCGCGACGAACTCGTCGCGCAGCGTGAACAGGCATGAGGGCTCCAGCCCGAGGATGGGCATGCCACGCGCCACGTAGGAACGGGTGGCCTCGATGAGCCGCTGCGCCTCCTTGCGCGCCTCGTCCACAAGCCCCGCGGCGAGGAGGGTGCGGCCGCAGCACAGCGGCCGGTCGTGCGCGCCGGCCGGCCGCGCGATGTGGACCCGGTAGTCGGCCGCGTCGAGCACGGTGATCGCGGCCCGCGCAACCTCGGGCTCGAAGTATCGGCTGAACGTATCCACGAGCAGGACCACCTCGCGCCCGCCGCGCATCACACGCTGGCGGTCGGTGAAGGTTTGGCGGTGCCATGTGGGCAGCGCGCGCCGGGCGGAAAACCCGGTGACTGCCTCGCGCCCGGGTAGCGACGAGAGCAAGTTGGCCAGCGGCGCGAGCCGGGACGCCCAGCGTGCATAGCGCGGCAGGTAGGCCACCAGCCGGTCGCGCAGCGTGAGGCCATGGCGCTGTTTATAGTGGTGCAGGAACTCGACCTTCATCTTTGCCATGTCGACGCCGGTCGGGCACTCGCGCTTGCATCCCTTGCACGACACGCACAGGTCGAGCGCGGCCTTGACCTCGGCAGAGGCGAGGGCGTCTTCGGCGCGCAGCCCGCTGAGTTGCCCGGACATCGCCAGGCGCAGCGTGTTGGCGCGGCCCCGCGTGAGGTGCTGCTCGTCGCCGGTGGCGCGAAACGACGGGCACATGGTGCCGGCGTCGAACTTGCGGCAGTGGCCGTTGTTGTTGCACATCTCCACTGCCTTATCCATGCCGCCCCATTCGCCCCAGTCGAGCGCCGTGGCCGGAACAGCGGCGGCATAGCCGGGCTTGAATCGGAACAGGCTGCGCTCGTCCATCTTTGAGGGTGCAACGATCTTGCCCGGGTTCATGAGCCCGGCCGGGTCGAGCCATCCCTTGATTTCGGCCAGGCTGGAGGTGAGGCGCGGACCGAAGAACGGCGCGATCCATTCGGAGCGCACGAGGCCGTCGCCGTGTTCGCCCGAATAGGCGCCCTTGTACGATTTCACCAAGGCGCAGGCTTCCTCGGCGATGGCACGCATCTGCGCGGCGCCTCCGCCTGGGCCGGACGCGCGCATGTCGAGGATGGGGCGCACGTGCAGCGTACCGACCGAGGCATGCGCATACCAAGTGCCGCGCGTGCCGTGCTTTTCGAATACCTGCGTGAGGCGGTCGGTGTATTCGGCCAGGTGCTCGAGCGGAACCGCGCAGTCCTCGATGAAGGACACCGGTTTGCCGTCGCCTTTCATCGACATCATGATGTTGAGGCCGGCCTTGCGCACCTCCCAGAAATCCTTCTGCAGTTTCGGGTCGAGAACCTCGACTACGCTGCCGGGCAGGCCGAGTTCTCCCATGAGCTCCACCAGCTGGCGCACTTTGGCCACCTGCACTGCGTGGTCCTCGCCCGAGAACTCGACCAGCAGCACGGCGTCGGGCTCGCCTTTGATAACCTCATCCACGGTCTTCCTGAATGCGGCGATGTCGCGCGCCAGGCCGATCATGGTGCGATCCACGAGTTCCACCGCGCTCGGGCCCAGCTTGACGATGTGCTGGGTGCAATCCATGGCCGTATAGAACTTGGGGAAGTGCACCACCCCAAGCGTCTTGTGCGCCGGCAGCGCGGACAGTTTGAGCAGCAGGCGCTCGGAATAGGCGAGCGTGCCCTCCGAGCCCACCAGCAGGTGGGCCGCATTGGCGTGCGGCGGTCCGAGGTGGTCGAGGTTGTAGCCGGCTACCTTGCGCAGCAATTTGGGGAAGCGCAACCCGATCTCGGCCTCGTCGCGCGCGTACAGCGCGGCCAGCTTGTCGAGCAGGGCAAGGTATCCCGGCGGGCCGCTGCGCTCGTCCATGCGGCCGAAGCGGTAACGCTCGCCAGTGGAGAGCATGGCGTCGATGGCGAGCACGTTGTGCACCATGTTGCCGTAGGCGATCGAGCGAGAGCCGCACGAATTGTTGCCGGCCATGCCGCCCAGAGTGGCCTGCGCGCCGGTGGAAACGTCCACCGGGTACCAAAGCTTGTGTTGCTTGAGCTGCGCGTTGAGGTGATCGAGCACCACCCCGGGCTGCACGAGGGCCGTACCCGCCTGGGCATCGACTTCCAGCACCCGGTTGAGATACTTGGAATTGTCGATGATGAGCGCCGCGCCCACGGTCTGGCCGCACTGCGAGGAGCCCGCACCGCGTGGCAGTACCGGCACCCCGGCTTCGACCGCGACGAGGATGGCGATGCGCGCGGCTTCGGGCGTTCGCGGCACGACCACCCCGACCGGGTCGATCTGGTAGATCGAGGCATCGGTGGAATAGCGACCGCGCGAGGCGGCGTCGAAAAGCACCTCGCCGTCGACTTCCCGGCGCAGGTGCGCAGCCAGCGCGGAATCGCCCGGCTTTGTCCTGACGACGCGGATCGGCCGCGCGACCGGAGGCGGGGGAGCGCTTTGCGGGGCGTTCATGGGGTCAAGCCAGGGCGGCGCCGCCACCGAGCGCGGCCATCACGCTGGCGACCTTGTGCTCGAGGTGCTCGGCCAGCAGGCGCTTGAGCCGCACGGCATCGCGCAACACCAGCGCGGCGAGGATCTCTTCGTGCTCGCGCACCGCCGCGTCCCAGCGCTCCTGCGACAGGTTGGCCATGTAGCGCGCGCGGCGCACATTGGCGTTGAGCTGGCGATAGGTGTTGGTGAGCACCGGGTTGCCCGAAGCTTCGATGATCTTGAGGTGGATGAGCTGGTTGTAGCGGAAATAACCGGCGAGGTCGCCGCGTGCATGGTGGGCGAGCATGTCGAAATGCAGCGCGCGGACCTCGGCCAGGTCGGCCTCGGTCGCGTTGGCGCAAACCAGCTCTCCGGCGAGGCTCTCCAGCACCCCCATGACCGCCAGCGTATCGGCGATGTTGGCCGCCTTGAGCGGCGTGACGATGGCGCCACGGTTGGGAAGCAGTTCGACCAGGCCCTCGGTGGCGAGCATCTTGATCGCCTCGCGCAACGGAGTGCGCGATATGCCGAGCTGCTCGCACAGCACGCGCTCGTTGAGCCGGGCGCCCGGGGTGAGCTGGCCGTGCACGATGCGATCGCGCAAATGGTCGATGACCTCCTCATGCAGCGGCCGCCGCTCGATGCGCCGCTCCGCGGCGGGGAGGGCGGCGCCAGTCAGGGTGCCGGCGGCGCCACGGGTCGCCCCTGCGGTCCTTTTGGACGGGCCTGCGTCGGGCCGCAAGTTCTCGATCGATCCCATACTGGTGTCAGTCCTCGGTGGCTTGGTCGCCCCAGTCTTTGCAGCCGCAGCGTTTGTTGCACGGGGCGAATTTTGCATTCATAATACAAAAAACCGCGCAGTTTTGCAATGCTGCACCCCTTTGCTGCAGCCTCTGTTCGGTTTTGAATGCAAAAGAGGAGCTTCCCATGTCGTATCACGCCGGCCGTCATTTCCTCCAGATCCCGGGTCCGACCAACGTGCCCGACCGCGTGTTGCGCGCCATCGACTTCCCCACCATGGATCACCGCGGACCAGAGTTCGCCGCGCTCGGCAAGGCATGCCTCGATGGCATGAAAAAAGTGTTCCGCACCGAGGCCCATGTGGTGATCTACCCGGCGTCGGGCACCGGCGCGTGGGAAGCGGCCCTGGTCAACACGCTGTCCCCGGGCGACCGCGTGCTCATGAGCGAGACGGGACAGTTCGCCGCGCTGTGGCAGAAGCTCGCCACCAAGCTCGGTCTGGTGACCGAGTTCCTGCCTGGCGACTGGCGTCACGGGGCCGATCCGGCGGCGATCCAGAAGCGCCTCGCCGAAGATACGGCGCACACCATCAACGCGGTGTGCGTGGTGCACAACGAAACTTCCACCGGGGTGACCTCGCGCATCGGCGACGTGCGCAAGGCCATCGACGCGGCAGGCCACCCGGCGCTCTACATTGTCGACACCATTTCCTCGCTCGCCTCGATCGACTACCGCCACGACGAATGGGGCGTCGACGTGACCGTGGCGGGTTCGCAGAAAGGCCTCATGCTGCCCCCAGGGCTGTCGTTCAACGCGATCAGCAACAAGGCGCTCGCCGCCTCCAAAACCGCCAAGCTACCGTGTTCGTACTGGGCGTGGGACGAGATGCTCGCTAGCGGCAAAACCGGTTACTTCCCCTACACGCCGGCCACCAATCTGCTGTACGGGTTGCGTGAGGCCCTCGCCATGCTGTTCGAGGAGGGCCTGGACAACGTCTTCGCGCGCCACCAACGCCACGCCGAGGCCACCCGCCGCGCGGTGCGCGCGTGGGGATTGGAAGTGCTCGCGCTGAACCCGGCCGAATTCTCGGGGGCGCTCACCACCGTCCTCGTGCCGGCGGGCGTGGACGCCGACCATGTGCGCCGGGTGATCCTCGAAAATTTCAACATGTCCCTCGGCACGGGCCTGGGCAAACTCGCGGGCAAGGTGTTCCGCATCGGGCACCTGGGCGATTTCAGCGACCTTGCGCTCATGGGCACGCTCGCCGGGGTCGAGATGGGCCTCTCGCTCGCGGGCGTGCCGCACAAAATGGGCGGCGCGCAGGCGGCCATGACCTACCTGGCCGAGTGCCATGCCCAAGGCACGTCGCAGCAGAGGGCCGCGGCATGAGGGGCCGGCTTTCCCGTTCGCTGGCGGGTGGCCTCGTTGGGGTGGCCGTGCTGATCGCGCCGATCGCACACGCGCAGCCGTATCCGGCCAAGCCGATCCGCCTGGTCGTGCCCTATACCCCCGGCGCCGGCACGGACACCATCGCCCGCATCCTCGCGCAGAAGGTCGGCGAGTCCCTTGGCCAGCAGGTCGTCATCGAGAACCGGCCGGGTGCCGGCGGCACGATAGGCACCGAGGTAGTCGCCAAGGCCCCCGCCGATGGTTACACGCTGCTGTTCGCGCCGACGAGCCATGCGATCAATCCAGGCATCTATCCCAAGCTCGGTTACGACACGTTGAAGGATTTCGCACCGATTTCGGTGGTCGCCTCGCTGCCGGTGGTACTGGCAGTCGCCCCCGCCGTCCCCGCAACATCGGTGCGCGAACTGGTCGCGCTCGCCAAGTCCACGCCCGACCAGCTCACCATGGCATCGTCAGGCAACGGGACCGTTTTCCACCTCACGGGGGAACTGTTCAAGGAGGCCGCCGGCATTCGCATCGTGCACGTGCCGTTCAAGGGCGGAGCGCCGGCCGTGGCCGCCGTGCTGGGCGGGCAGGTCAGCATGACTTTCGAAACCTCGGTGACGCTGTTGCCGCATATTCGCTCGGGCAAACTGCGCGCGCTCGGCGTGGCGGGCACCCGGCGCATCGCGCTGCTGCCGGACGTGCCGACGCTGGGCGAAGCGGGATTCCCCACCATCCTCGCGGAAAACTGGTACGGCCTGTATGCGCCCGCCGGCACGCCCAAGGAAACGATCGCGCGGCTGTATGCCGAGCTCGATCGCGCCATCCACAGCCCGGACGTGCGCGAAAAGCTCGCCCAGCAGGGTGCCGAGATCCGCGAGAACACGCCGGAACAATCCGCCAGCTTCCTGCGCGCCGAGATGGTGAAGTGGGCCAAGGTGATCAAGGATTCCGGCGCCAAAGTGGACTGAGGAGACAGAAAGATGACTGCAACGGAAAAAATCCGCGACAAGAGCTTTTACCACCGCCAGACCAGCGAGCGCATGGACCAGCACCTCATGACGCCATCGTGGTCGATGCGCGAAAAGCTGGCCCTGACCTGCCGCATTCTCGACGACGAGAAGCACGAGTCCGCCCTCGCCGGGCAGATCACGACGCGCGCCGACGAGCCGGGCACCTACTGGATGCTCAGCTTCGGGCTGGGATTCGACGAGGCGCAGAAGAGCAATATCGTGAGGGTGGACGACGACCTCAACATCGTCGAAGGCGAAGGCATGCCCAACCCTGCCAACCGCTTCCACCTGTGGATCTACCGCCACCGGCCGCAAGTCAATGCGATCGTGCATACCCACCCGCCGCACGTGGCGGCGCTGTCGATGCTCGGTGTGCCGCTGAATGCGCCGCACATGGACACTTCGATGTTCTACGAGGACTGCGCATGGATGCCCGAATACCCCGGCGTGCCGATCGGGGACGAGGAGGGCCGCCTGATCCACGAGGCGCTGGGCACCAAGCGCGCGATCCTGCTCGGCCACCACGGCCAGCTGGCCGCCTGCCCGACCATCGAGGAGGCGACGATGCTGGCCATTTTCATCGAGCGCGCCGCCAAGCTGCAGCTGATGGCGAGCGCCGCGGGCACCATCCGCGAGGTCAAGCCCGAATGCATCCGCGAGGCGCACGATTACCGCCTGAAGAAGACGTATGTCGACGCGGTATATTGCTATTACGCGCGACGCGTGCTGAGGAAGTCCACCGAAGTCCTCGAATAGCCGCGACATTCGACGGCTGTGCATCAGCGCTGCGCGCAGCTCGAGAGCGGAAGTTTCCACCAGACAGGCCCAGCCTGCACACACTAGGAGGAGTCAGCATGCGATTCAACAGGATGTTCACTTTCGCCGCACTTTTGGCCGCCTCGGCCGTTCCCGCCGCGGCGCTCGCCCAGGTCGAGCTCAAGCTCGGCCATGTGGGCGAGCCGGGTTCGCTCATCGGTGCGGCCGCCGACGAGTTCGCCAAGCGCGCCAATGCCAAGCTGGGCGGCAAATACAAGGTGGTGGTGTACGGCTCGAGCCAGCTGGGCGGCGACAAGGAGATGATGCAGAAGCTCAAGCTCGGCACCATCGACATGGTGGAGCCTTCCACGGTGATGTCCTCGGAGGCGGACATCTTCGGCGTGTTCGAGATGCCGTATCTCGTCAAGGACCGCAACCACATGCAGAAGATCGAGAAGGAGTTGTTCTGGTCGAAGTTCGCGCCCGAGGCCGAGAAAAAAGGCATCAAGGTGCTCGGCGTGTGGGAGAACGGCTACCGCCACATCACCAACAACAAGCACCCCATCAACGTCCCCGCCGACCTGAAGGGGATCAAGCTGCGGGTGCCCGAGGGCAAGTGGCGCGTGAAGATGTTCCAGGCCTACGGCGCCAACCCCAGCCCGATGAAGTTCTCCGAGGTGTTCACCGCGCTGCAGACCGGCGTCATGGACGGCCAGGAGAACCCGCTCGCGCAGATCGCGAGCGCCAAGTTCTACGAAGTGCAGAAGTTCCTCTCGATGACGGGCCATGTGTATACGCCTGCCTACCTCGTGGTGGGCTCCCGCAAGTGGCCTTCGTACCCGGCCGACGTGCGCAAAGTGCTTGAAGAAACCGCCAAGGAAACGCAGGCCTTCGTGTACGAAAAAGCGGCCAGGGACGACGAAGACCTGCTGGCAAAGATGAAGTCCGGCGGGATCACCGTCAACAACGCCAACAAGGACGCCTTCATCGCCGCCTCCAAGGCGGTGTACGAGGAGTACGCCAAGGAAGTGCCGGCGGCCAGGGAAGTGATCGACCGCGCCATCGCGCTCGGCAAGTAACGCGTTGCACCGCCGGACGGGGAACTGCCTCCCGCCCGAATCCCCGCCAAGGCCGGAGAAGGCAATGTCCCGTTTGCGCTCACGCTTCGAGCTGCTGCTCGAATGGATCGTCATCGCCCTGATGGTGCTCCTGTCGGCCGAGGTCACCATCGGCGTGCTGTTCAGGACTTTCGGCTTTGCGCTCGCGTGGTATGACGAGGTCGCCTCGATCATGCTCGCGTGGCTGACGTTCTACGGCTCGGCCCTCGCCTCGCTCAAGCGCGCCCACATCGGCTTCCCCGGCCTGGTCATGAGCCTGCCACCGGGGTGGCGGGTGGCCTTTGTGGTGCTTGCCGAAACCCTCGTGGTGGCGTTTTTCGCGCTGCTCGGGTGGATGGGCTACAGCATCCTCGAAATCCTCAACACCGACCACCTCGTGAGCCTGCCGTGGGTCACGGTCGCGTGGACGCAGTCGGTGATCCCCGCCAGCGCGGTGCTTATCATCGTCGCCGAACTGAGCAACCTGCCGCAGTTGCTGCGCGAGGCGCGCGGGCAGGCGCCCTCTGGAGCCAGTGATCTGGCCGAGATGACCCACTGAGGCGGCCATGTCGATCCTGATCCTTTTCGTGTGCGTGCTGGGGCTGGTGCTCATCAACGTGCCGATCGCGGTGGCGCTGGGCATCGTCGCGGTGAGCGCGCTCGTTGTCACCCAGGGGCTCTCGAGCCTGCCGAACCTGCCCATCGTGCTCTACAACAGCGCGACCAATTTCCCGCTGCTTGCGATCCCGCTGTTCATCCTCGCCGGCTCGATCATGAACGCCTCGGGCATCTCGCGGCGCCTGATCGCCTTTGCCTCTGCGCTGCTGGGCTGGGTGCGCGGCGGCCTGTCGATCGTGAGTATCGGCACGTCGCTGTTCTTCGCCGAGATCTCCGGCTCGGCCGTGGCCGACGTGGCGGCGCTGGGCTCGGTGTTGATCCCAGCGATGAAGTCGCGCGGCTACTCCAAGGAGTTCGCCGCGGCGGTGATGTCGTCGTCGGCCACGCTTGCGGTCATCATCCCGCCGTCGATCCCGATGGTGCTGTACGCGGTCATGGCCGACACATCGGTGGTGCAGCTTTTCGTCGCCGGCATCGTCCCCGGCCTGATCGGCGGCCTGGGCCTGATGGGCATGGCGTACTGGTTTGCGCGCCGTTACGACTTCCCGGTCGAGGAGTCGTTTCGGCTCGCGCGCGTGAAGGAAACTTTCAAGGATGCTTTCTGGGCGTTCTTCCTGCCGGTGATCATCCTGGGCTCCATATTTGGCGGCGTGGTGACCGCCACCGAGGGCGCCGCGCTGGCGGTGCTGGCGGCCCTGTTCATCGGCCTGGTGGTGTATCGCGAGCTTGACCTGCGCCACCTGCGCGCCTCGATGATCGAGGGCGGCGTACAGACGGCGGTGGTAATGCTGCTGGTGGCCACCAGCGGGCTGCTCGGGGTATACCTCACCGAATCGCAGGTCCCGCAGCGCCTGGCAGCCGGCATCATGGAGTTGACCAGCAACAAGTACGTAGTGCTTGCGATCCTGAACGTCCTGTTCCTCGCGCTCGGCCTGTTCCTGCATTCGGCCGCTGCGATCATCCTCACCGTGCCGGTGGTCCTGCCACTGGTGAAGGCAGCCGGCATCGACCCGGTGCATTTCGGCCTCATCGTCACGATCAACCTCGGTATCGGCCAGCAGACCCCGCCGGTAGCCTCGGTGCTCATGACCGCCTGTGCAATTGCCAAGGCCGACA
>JBDTRN010000036.1:0-15762 GCA_039931715.1 Betaproteobacteria bacterium | reverse complement strand
GACATGCGCGGCCTGATGGCCAACATCGAGTACGGCCAGGAGATGTTCTGCCTCACCTCGATGGCGCCCTCCCCCGAAGGCGCGGAGTTCCGCAAAGTGTCGCGCGAACAGGGCCTCAAAGCGGCGATCCGCTGGCGCGACGAGAAATTCAAGTGAGGCGATAAAATACCCGCTCGCCCCCTGTGCGGAGGACCGCCATGCCTTCTTTCGATATCGTTTCCGAAGTGAACAAGCAGGAAGTCAAGAACGCGATCGAGCAGACCAACAAGGAGGTCTCCACGCGCTTCGACTTCAAGGGGTCGGACGCGCGGGTCGAGCAGAGCGACCAGGAGCTGACGGTCTACGCCGACGACGAGTTCAAGTTGAACCAGGTGCTCGACGTGATGCGCAACAAGCTCGCCAAACGCAGCGTCGACATCCGCTACTTCGAGATGAAGGACTCCGAAAAGATCGGCGGCGACAAGATGAAGCGCGTCGTTACCGTCAAGACGGGCGTGCCCACCGACAAGGCCAAGGCCATCGGCAAGCTCATCAAGGAATCGAAGATCAAGGTGACCTCGAGCATCCAGGGCGATGCAGTGCGGGTGCAGGGGTCCAAACGCGACGACCTGCAGGCGGCCATCCAGCTGGTGCGAACCAAGGTCGAGGACCTGCCGCTGCAGTTCATCAATTTCAGGGACTGAGGCGCACCCGCCGGTTCGGCCCCGCCCCCCCCCGCTTACGGCTTGTGCGGGAGCTTGCCTTCGAGCCTGTCCTCGAGCTCGCCGATGTAGGCAGCGAGCGTGTTGCCGGATTGCTCCACCGATTCGCGCAGGCCGCTCTCCATGCGCTCCAGCCGGGCTAGGATCTCAGCCTTCGACTCGTTCGATTGCGCGGCCGCGTTCTGCTGGCCGGTGGAGATCGTCTCGCCCAACCCGATGAATCGCGAAGTCTCGGCCGCATCGGCGCGCTCGCGTTGCGCGCGCAGTTCGGCGGCGTGGCGCCTGGCGTTGAGCAGCCCGGAGAAATACAACGTCCCCGCCAGCGCCATCGCCATGACCAGCAGTGCGCCCGCGAGCGCGAGGATGACCAGGGCGGGAGAAGCCTGCAGCGAAGTGACAAGCAGCGACAGGGGCGCGGGCGCGGTGATGGCGGCCCAGTTAAGTGCCACGAAGGCGCAGGCGCCAACCAGCACAAGCAGGAACAGCAGGGCCACGATCCTCATGGCTTGGCCCGCCGAGGGTCGGAGGTGCCGCTTCGTCTGAATGTCACCATGCTGGATTTTCGCCTGTAGGGGACGGCGCCCGATGGCAACCGCCAGCCTAATGATAGAGCGTTAAGGCCAGTGCCGGGAAAAGACGCGGGCGGCGGGGGCTTCCTCGCCGTGCGCGGGACTGCCGTGTTGCCAAAATGCGCGTGAGCGCCTATTCCGGCGCCAACCCTTCCACCCACTTGCCGTATAGCCGACCGGCGACCTGGTTGAGGTTGGCGACGCGCTGTTCGATCTCGCGCTCCATGTCCTCGGGTTGCTGGACTGCCGGACTGTCGGCGGCGTCGATCTCGTCACGGCCGCTTGCATACCAGGTGCGGATCATTTCAGGCGTCATCTCGACATGACATTGCATGCCGAGGTGCTTGCCAACCACGAACGCCTGGTTGGCGCAATGGGTCGAGCTCGCGATACGCGTCGCGCCGGGAGGGATGGTGAAGGTTTCCCCATGCCAATGGAAAGACAGGAACGGATCGCGGCTGCCGAACCACTCGCGCGCGACTTCGTTGTCGGGGATGCGCACCTCGCCCCAGCCAATCTCCTTCACCGGATTGGGCCCCACCGAGCCGCCCAAAGCCTTCGACATGAGCTGGCCGCCAAGGCAGTGGCCGATCACCGGCACGTCTTTGCGCACGGCTTCGCGAATCAGTTCGAGCACGGGTGCGATCCAGGGCAGCGGGTCGTTTACGCTCATCGGGCCGCCCATCATCGCCAGCCCGGCGAACTGGCGCACGTCCCGCGGCACGGCCACGCCGCTGTCGAGCGCGATGAGCTTCCACGGCAGCGAATTGCGCTCGAGGTATGTGGCAAAATAACCTGCCCCCTCCGTGCTGGAATGTCTGAATATGGCGACCGGCTTCATGTCCCGCCCTGCTCCCTTTCGATTTGCGCATTGTAAGCCGCGCACAAAACCGTGCGTCGCGGTGTGCATCGCGATGCAGTTGGTTTTCTGCGCAGCCGCGCTCGCCGCCGACATCAGCGTGATCGGCGTATTTCCCGGGAAGGGCGCCGTGCTGGTGGTGGACAGCGGCGGGCCGCAATCGATTCGCATAGGCCAGAAGATCGGCGCGATTACACTCATCTCGGTCGACAAGACCGCCGCGATCGTGGATGACGCAGGCCGGCGCCGCGCGATCCCGCTGGGCCAGCACATGGCTGGGGCGGCGCCACCCAACCAGGCCACTTTGATCACCCTCGTGGCCGATCCAGCCGGGCACTTCCTCGCTGAGGGCTCGGTGAACGGCGCGCCGGTGCGTTTCCTCGTCGACACCGGCGCCACCGTGGTGGCGATCCCCGGCAAGGCGGCGCGAGCAATGGGCATCGACCTCACGCGCGCCGAGCGTGCGACCGCGATGACGGCAAACGGCCCGGCACCTGCTTACCGGGTCAAGCTCGACAGCGTCAAGCTGGGTGCCATCGAATTGTTGAACGTGGACGCAGTGATCCTGGATGGGGGCGGCCTCACGCAGCCGCTGCTTGGCATGAGTTTCCTGAGCCGCCTCGACATGCGCCGCGAAGGCGACTCGATGACACTCAAGCGAAGGTTTTGAGCAGGCCGTAACCGCAGCGGTAGCACAGGCCGCCCGCCGGGGACGCACCGAAAAGCGCCTAACCAGGATTGGCGGGCTGCGTGCGCTTGTCGCGCTCGATGAGCGCGTAGGCGGAATGGTTGTGGATCGCCTCGAAATTCTCCGCCTCGACCACGTAGGCATCGATGCGCCCGTCGGCGTTCAGCATGGCGGCGACATCGCGCACCATGTCCTCCACGAACTTGGGATTGTCGTAGGCTCGCTCAGTCACGAATTTCTCGTCGGGACGCTTGAGCAGGCCGTACAACTCGCTGGAGGCCTGCTTTTCGACCACCGCGACTATCTCCTCGATCCACACGAAGCCGGTGGTCGTGGCCGTCACGGTCACGTGCGAGCGCTGGTTGTGCGCCCCGTAGTCGGAGATCTCCTTCGAGCACGGGCACAGGCTGGTTACCGGAACCAGTACGCGCATCGAGAATACGAGTTTGGCGTCGCGGATCTCGGCCGCGAACGTGACTTCGTAGTCCATCAGGCTGCGCACCCCGGAGACCGGCGCAGCCTTGTCGATGAAATAAGGGAAGGTCATCTCGACATGGCCGTCCTGGGCCTCGAGCTTGGCGAGCATTTCCTGCAGCATGGCCTGGAAGGACGCCGTCGTGATTTCGCGCTCGTGGGCGTTGAGGATCGCCACGAAGCGTGACATGTGGGTGCCCTTGAAGTGCTGCGGCAGGCGCACGTACATGTTGAACGTGGCGATGGTGTGCTGAACGCCGCCGCCCTGTTCCTGGATTTTCACCGGGTGGCGGATCGCCTTGATACCGACTTTGTCGATTGCGAGGCGACGGGTGTCCGCGGCGCCCTGGACATCGGGAATAGCGTCTGATCCGGTGCCGGATACGACGCGCGAATCGCGTGTATTCATAGGCGGATTATAACATCCGACTGTATTACTCGGGTATTACGCCCGGAATCGCGTCTCGGATGGACCGGGCTATTCCTGCCGCATCCAGCCCCACCGAAGCGAGCAGCTTTGCGCTGTCGCCATGGTCGATGAACCGGTCGGGCAATCCGAGCAGCAACACCTTAGGCTCGACCTTCAGCGCGGCAAGTGCCTCGCACACCGCGCTCCCTGCGCCGCCCAGCACCGCGTGCTCCTCGACGCACACCAGCAGTTCGTGCTCCGCAGCCAGTGCTGTAATCAGTTCAATGTCGAGTGGCTTGACGAATCGCATGTTGGCGACCGTGGCATCGAGCGCTTCGCCCGCCTCCAGCGCGGGCGCCACCATCGATCCGAAAGCGAGGATCGCGATTTTTTTGCCACGCCGGCGGATCTCGCCCTTGCCCACCGGCAGGCCCTGCAGCGGCTTATTGGCCGCGACGCCGGGGCCACTGCCCCGCGGATAGCGCACCGCCGAGGGCCCCGCAAGCGCGAGTCCGGTGGTGAGCATCTGGCGGCATTCGTCCTCGTCGGCGGGCGCCATCACGGTCATGTTCGGGATGCAGCGCAGGAATGCGTAGTCGAACGCGCCGTTGTGCGTGGCGCCATCCCCACCCACCACCCCGCCGCGGTCGAGCGCGAACAACACCGGCAGGTTCTGGATGGCGACGTCGTGGATCAGCTGGTCGTAGCCCCGCTGCAGGAAGGTCGAGTAGATCGCCACCACCGGCCGCAGGCCCTCGCAGGCCAAGCCCGCGGCGAACGTTACAGCGTGCTGCTCGGCGATGCCGACATCGTAATAGCGCGTGGGGAATTCTTCCGAGAACCTCACCATCCCGGAACCTTCGCGCATCGCCGGGGTGATTGCCACGAGGCGCTCGTCGCGCGCGGCGACCTCGCACAGCCAGTCGCCGAAAACCTGGCTGTAGGTCGGCTTTGTGCTGGCGGATTTCTTGATGCCTTCGGCCGGGTTGAACTTGCCCGGCCCGTGGTAGAGCACCGGGTCGTCCTCGGCCAACTTGTAGCCCTGCCCCTTGCGCGTGATGATATGGAGGAACTGTGGGCCCTTGAGTTTCCTGATATTGGCCAGCGTCGGCACCAGCGCATCGAGGTCGTGGCCGTCGATGGGCCCGATGTAGTTGAAACCGAACTCCTCGAACAGCGTGCTCGGCGTGACCATGCCCTTGACGTGCTCCTCGGCGCGCTTGGCCAGCTCCCACATCGCCGGCAGGCGCTTGAGCACGTGCTCGCTATAGCGCTTGGCGGTGTCGTACATGCGGCCGGACATGAGGCGCGCGAGGTAATTGGTGAGCGCCCCGACCGGCGGGGAAATCGACATCTCGTTGTCGTTCAGCACCACCAGCAGCTCCACGTCCATGGTGCCGGCGTTGTTCATCGCCTCGAAAGCCATCCCTGCCGACATCGCGCCGTCGCCGATCACCGCGATGGCGTGGCGCTTCTCGCCCTTGAGCTTGGCCGCCGCGGCCATGCCGAGCGCGGCCGATATCGAGGTGGACGAATGCGCGGTACCGAAGGTGTCGTAAACGGATTCTTCGCGCTTGGGGAACCCCGACAGGCCATCGGTCTGGCGCAACGTCGGCATGCGCTCGCGCCGCCCGGTGAGGATCTTGTGCGGATAGGTCTGGTGGCCCACGTCCCAGACGATGCGGTCCTCCGGCGTATTGAACACGTAGTGCAGCGCGACCGTGAGCTCCACGGTGCCCAGGTTGGACGACAAGTGCCCGCCGGTCTTGGACACCGAATCGAGCACGTACGCGCGCAACTCGTCGGCCAGCTGGCCCAGTTGCTTGCGGTCGAGCTTGCGCAGGTCGGCCGGATCGTTGACGGTATTGAGGAGCTCGTACATGGACGGATTGTAGTCGGTGCCCGTTTCCTGGCCCGCCGGCGTGCGCATCACGTCCTCCAGCGGGCCCGAAGCGCCCAGGCTTGCACTCATGAGCTAGAACTTCCTCAAAACGATGAAATCGGCAAGCGCGCCCAGCCTCGCGGCGCCCGCACCGAGCGATTCGAGCGCGGCATGCGCGTCGCGCCGCAATTCCTCGGCGAGGTCCTTGGCGCGCGCCAAGCCCATCGCCGAGACATAGGTTGCCTTGCCCTGCATCGCATCCTTGCCTGCCGTCTTGCCTAATGTGGCGGTGTTCGCGTCACAATCAAGTACGTCGTCGACGACCTGGAACGCCAGACCGATGCATTTTGCGTAACGATCGAGGTGGGCGGCCGCTTCAGCGGGGAGCCTTGCGCCGCAGTGGGCCCCCAGGACGACCGCGGCGCGAATCAGCGCCCCGGTCTTGTGGATGTGCATGAACTCGAGCTGCGGCAGCTCAAGTGGTTTGCCGGTCGATTCGAGGTCGATGGCCTGGCCGCCGGCCATGCCGCGCGAGCCGGAGGCGAGCGCCAGGGCGCGCACCATTTCGAGCTGGGTGACCGGGTCGTCGGCCAGCGCGGATTCGGACAGCAACTGGAAAGCGAGCGATTGCAAGGCGTCGCCGACAAGTAGTGCCGTGGCCTGGTCGTATTCGACGTGCACCGTAGGCTTACCCCGCCGCAGCACGTCGTCGTCCATGCACGGCATGTCGTCATGCACGAGCGAATAGGCATGAATCATTTCGACCGCGGCGCCGGCGATTTCGAGGCGCCCGGCAGTAGCGCCGGTGAGCTCGCCTGCGGCAAAGCTAAGCAACGGTCGCACCCGCTTGCCGCCTTCGAGCACGGCGTAGCGCATCGCCTCGTGCAACCGCGCAGGCACATTGCCCACGGGCGGGAGCAGGCGCGCGAGCGCCGCTTCCATGCGTGCCTGGACACCGCCCATCCAGGCCTGGAAATCGGGGGATTCAGCCGTCACTTGCTTCGGGATCGGGCGCGACGGGGAGGTTCTTGAGGACCTCGCCTTCGAGCACGCGCACCTGCTGCTGCGCCGATTCGAGGCGCTGCTGGCAAAAGCGCGCGAGTTCCAGCCCGCGCTTGTGCGCGGCCAGGGATTGCTCGAGCGAAAGGTCCCCGCCTTCCATGCCGCCGACGAGCTTTTCAAGTTCGTCGAGCGCGTCTTCGAAGGTCAGTTTTACCGGAGGGGTATTTGGTTCGTCAGGGGAACTCTGACGTGTGGAACGACTCATAGGGGCGAACCTTAGCCGAGCGATCTCGCAGGGTCAATGCGCAGGTCAAGGCACAAGGCCAGGGCAGGGCCCCTCGCGCGCCCCCTGCCCCGTTGGGCTAAAATCGTCTTCCGAACTGTGGGTGCGCGCATTCGCATCAAGGGGGAATCAAGCATCATGTCCGACATCGCCAGCCTGGGGCGCCTCAAACCAGCGAGCGCGCAGCTTCCGGTTTCCTGGTACCTCGACCCGGAAATCTTCGCCCTCGAGAAAAAGCTCCTTTTCGATGCCGGGCCGAACTACGTCGGCCACGAACTCATGGTGCCCAACCGCGGTGACTACCATTCGCTCGCGTGGATGGACCATGCCAAGGTCCTCGTGCGCAACGAGAGCGGGCCCGAGCTGCTGTCGAATGTCTGCCGCCACCGCCAGTCGATCATGCTCGAGGGGCGCGGCAACGCCGAGAACATCGTCTGCCCGCTGCATCGCTGGACCTACGACATGAAAGGCGGGCTGCTCGGCGCCCCGCATTTCCCCGAGAATCCGAGCGTGCGGCTCAACTCCACGCCGCTTTCGAACTGGAAGGGCATGCTTTTCGCCGGCCCGCGCAGCCCGCAGAGGGACCTTTCCAGCCTCGCGCTCGCCTCCGATTTCGACTTCTCCGGCTACGTGCTCGACCGCGTCAAGGTCGACGATTACGCGATCAACTGGAAAACCTTCATCGAGGTCTACCTCGAGGTGTACCACGTCGACCCCTTCCACCCGGGCCTCGGCAACTTCACCGATTGCAATAATTTTTCGTTCCATTCGGACGACCGGTATTCGCTCCAGGTGGTCGCGGCAAAGGCCGGGCTGGGCCGGCCGGGAACGCCCGTGTACAAACGCTGGCACGACGCCTGCCTGCGCTACCTCGACGGGCGCGAGCCCAAGTACGGCGCGCTGTGGCTCACGTACTTCCCCGGTCTGATGATCGAGTGGTACCCCAACGTACTCATCGTCTCGCAGCTCATCCCGCGCTCGCCCACGCTCACCACCAACGTGGTGGAGTTCTATTACCCCGAGGACATCGCTTATTTCGAGCGGGAGTTCGTCGAGGCCGAGCAGGCCGCCTATGTCGAGACTGCCCTCGAGGACGGTGAAATCTGCACCCGCATGGATCGGGGTCGCCGTGCCCTGCACGCGCAGGGCATCAGCGAAGCCGGGCCGTACCAGTCGCCGATGGAAGACGCGCTCCTGCATTTCCACGAGTACCTCAGGCGCGAACTCAAGCGGCCCGCATAGGGCGATCGCGGTAAAATCGCGGTATGGCCTACCGCACACTGATCGATACCGCTACGCTCGCCAAGAACATCGACAACGATGACTGGCGCATCTTCGACGTCCGCCACGACCTGGCGAACCCGGACCTCGGGCGCGAGCAATACGCCGAAGGGCACCTGGAGGGCGCGGCTTTCGTCGCGCTCGACACCGACCTCTCCGGCGAAAAGACCGGCACCACCGGCCGGCATCCCCTGCCCGACCCGGCCGATTTCCAGGCCAGGCTGAGCGAATGGGGTCTCAGGCCCGGCCAGCAGGTCGTGGTCTACGACGGTTCGGGCGGCACGTATGCCGGGCGCATGTGGTGGATGCTGCGCTGGATGGGCCATTACAGCGTGGCGATCCTCGACGGCGGCTTCGCCAAGTGGGAAAAGGAAGACCGCCCCGTCACGGCGGAAGTGCCGCATTTCACTCCCACCACGTATCGGGCCGCACCGCGCACGATGCACGTCGACGTCGATTTCATCGAGTCCAACCTCGGCAAATCCGAAGTCACCGTGGTCGATGCGCGCGCAGCGGGCCGTTACGCGGGCATGGGCGAGACCATCGACCCCGTCGGCGGGCACATTCCCGGCGCGCTGAACCGGTTCTACACCGAGAACCTGACCAAGGAAGGCGTGTTCAAGCCGCCCGAGACGCTCGCCAAGGAATTCGCCGCGCTGCTCGGCAACCGCACACCCAAGCAGATCGTGCACCAGTGCGGCTCGGGCGTATCGGCCTGCCACAACATCCTGGCGATGGAAGTCGCGGGCCTTGCGGGCTCGCGCCTGTACCCGGGCTCGTGGAGCGAGTGGTGCGCGGACCCTGCGCGCCCGGTCGCAACCGGCAGCGACCCCGGCTAGGAAAACCGCTCCAGCCAGGCGAACAGCCCGGCGAATACGCTGTCGCGGATCGGCGCTTTCGACAGCACGAGGTCGTGCAGGCCGCCGGGGTAGGCCTGCATCGTGACATCGCTGCCCAGAACCGGGCTCCACTTTGCGATGTCGCGCCACGCCAGCACGATGTCGGCCTCGTCCGAATGCATCGACAGGATCGGGCAGGCGATCGCCGGCCCCGCATGCACCTTGGCGTGCGCCGCGAGGATCGCCCCGACCCAGCCGAAGTAAAGCGGGAAGCCATCGAGGGGCTTCAACCGCAGGTCGAACTCCCACTCGCCGCCGAACTCCTTGTGCAGGCTCCTGACGTAATCGCGCGGCAGCCGCTTGGGATCGGTGAGGAAAGGAAACACCAGGCCGATCGCCGCTGCGATGCCGAGCTTGAACCGGTCCGTCGGCGGCACGTTGAACTCGAAGAACGGGCTGTTGAGCCATAACGCGCTGATCTCGCCCCGCGATTCGCCCCCCGCGGCATACAGCGACGTCACCAGCCCGCCGGTGGAGTGGCCCGCCAGCAGCAGCGGCCCGTCGTCCTTCTCACGGATCACGGCGATGGCGCGCGTGATATCGGCAAAATATTCGTCGATGCGTTTGCAGAAGCACGCGTGCTGGCCCGCCAGCAGCGAGCGGCCGTGCTTGCGCAGGTCGAGGGCATGGAAATTCCAACCCGCGGCCTCGAACCGCTCGGCCATGTGCACCTGGAAGAAATAGTCGATGAAGCCATGCACGTACAGCACTGCGCGCGGGTGGCGCGCCGCGCCGGCCGGCCGCACCAGCGTGGCGACCACCGGGCCGTCATAGTCGCGCTCGAACTCCAGTGTCGCGGCCTCAAAGCCGGGCAGCAGCTTGTCTTCGGTCCAGGCAATGGCGCTTGCGGTCATGCGGTTCCTTTCAGGCAGTAGCGTCCGTCCCGCAGGGTCGATCGGCCGGACATGGATGGAGCGGCATCTCAGGCGAAAGGTTCCGCGCCGTGCCGCGCCAGCGCCCACGCCACGTGTTCGCGCACCAGCGCCGAGGGCTCGTCGGCGCGCGCGCGCAGCGCGGCGACGATCTCGTGCGACGTAGGTGCGTTGCCCAGTCCCACGGCGAGGTTGCGCAGCCACCGCTCGTGGCCGATGCGGCGGATGGGCGAGCCCGCCATGCGGGCATCGAACTGCGCCGCGTCCCACGCAAACAGCTCCACCAGGCTCGCGGCGTCGAGGCCGTTGCGCACGGCGAAATCCGGCTCCTCGCTCACTTGCGCAAAGCTGTTCCATGGGCAGACCAGCTGACAGTCATCGCAGCCATAGACACGGTTGCCGATGAGCGGGCGCAACTCGACCGGGATCGCGCCTTTCAGTTCGATGGTGAGGTACGAAATGCACCGACGCGCATCGAGGCTGTACGGCCCGCGGATCGCCTGCGTTGGGCAGACATCGATGCATTTGGTGCAACTGCCGCAGTGGCCGTCCGTGGGCGCATCGGCCGGCAGCGGCAGGTCGGTGTAGATCTCGCCGAGAAAAAAATACGAGCCGGCCTCGCGCGACAGCAGCAGCGTGTGCTTGCCGCGCCATCCCAATCCCGCCTTGGCCGCGAGTTCGACCTCCATGACCGGCGCCGAGTCGCTGAACACGCGATAGCCGAAGGCGCCGACCTCCTCCTCCACGCGGTCGGCGAGCCTCTGCAGGCGCGCGCGCAGCACCTTGTGGTAGTCCCGGCCGCGCGCGTACTGGGCCACGTAGGCCGTGTTTTCGTCCTCGAGCCCGGCCAGGTCAGTGGCGGGGTCGGGGGCATAGTTCATGCGGCACGCAATCACCCGCAGCGTGCCGGGGCACAACTCCGCCGGGCGCGAGCGGCGCGTGCCATGGCGTGCCATATAATCCATTTCACCGTGCCAGCCGCGTTCCACCCAGGCGGCCAGGCGGTCCTCGGCGGCCGAAAGATCGGTATCGGCAATCCCCACCGCCTGGAAACCGAGTTCCCGGCCCCATGCCTTGATCGCAATCCCAAGGCCCGCAAAGTCGTATCCCACAGTCAGCATGGCCCGATGGTAGCAACCGGCAGCCCCATGGTTCGCACATGACCCCTTCTCCCGCCCTGCCGCTCGCATCGGAAGAAGCGACGCTGGCGCTCGGAGCGGCACTCGCCGGCGGCGCGCGCGCCGGGCGGGTGCTGTTCCTGTCCGGCGACCTCGGAGCGGGCAAGACCACGCTGGTGCGCGGGCTCCTGCGCGCCCTGGGCTGGGCCGGGCGCGTGAAGAGCCCGACGTACGCGCTGGTTGAGATTTATGCGATTTCTAGGTTAAACTTGTATCACTTTGATTTTTATCGGTTCAAGGACCGCGAGGAATGGGTGAGCTCGGGTTTCCGGGAGCACTTCAACCCGGAGTCTTTGTGCATAGTCGAATGGCCGGAAAAGGCCGGGGGATTACTTCCCCCACCCGACCTGCACGTGACGCTGGAGATGGCCGGCCAGCGCCGGCGCGCAGCGTTCGCCGTCCACTCGGCGGCTGGGCGCGCATGGAGGCAGTCCGCTTTGGCGTCGTTGCTGCCTTCCTGACCGGCGCCCTCCTCGCCGGCTTCGCTCCGCAGGCGTGGGGCCAGATCCTTTCGACCCGCATTTGGCCGGCAAAAGACTACACGCGCGTCACGATCGAATCGCGCAACGAAATCCGCTACACGCTGTTCACGGTCAATAATCCCGATCGGCTGGTGGTCGACCTTGAAGGCGTCGAGATGAGCGCGGTGCTGGCCGAGCTCAACAACAAGGTCACCTCCGACGACCCGTATGTCGCCCGGCTGCGGGTGGCGCTCAACCGCCCCCGCGTGACACGCATCGTGCTCGACCTCAAGGCGCCCGTGAACGCCCAGGCATTCACGCTCAAGCCGGTCGCCGACTATGGCCACCGGTTGGTGCTCGATCTCTACCCGCTGGTTGCGCCTGACCCGCTTCTCGCGCTGTTGCAGGAGGAAGCCACCAAGCGATACGCAGCCCCGCCTGCACAGGCTCCGGCGCCCGCCCCGGCCCCCAACGCCCCGATCCAGCTAACCCCCGCCGATGGCCTGGTGACCCGCTCCGTGCCCATCCCCCCACCGCAGCGCGAAAACGTCGCGCGCCTGGCCACCATCGTCATTGACCCGGGCCATGGCGGCGAGGATCCCGGCGCGCGCGGCCGCGGCGGCAGCAACGAGAAGGACGTGACACTCATCATCGCCAGGCGGCTCAAAGCGATGATCGACCAGGAGCCGGGCCTGCGCGCGGTCATGACCCGCGATTCGGATTACTACCTCGCGCTGTCGGCGCGGGTGGAGAAGGCCCGCCGGGTCAAGGCCGATCTGCTGGTGTCGATTCATGCCGACGCATTCGTGAAGCCGCATGCGCGCGGCTCGTCGGTGTTCGCGCTGTCGGAGCGGCGCGCGACCTCGGAGGCGGCACGGTGGCTGGCCAAGCGCGAGAACGAAGCCGACCTCATCGGCGGGGTCAACCTCGACGTCAAGGACCGCTACCTCGCGCAGACGCTGCTCGACCTGTCGCAGACCGCCACCATCAGCGACAGCCTCAAGCTCGGCCGGCATGTGCTCTCGGAACTGGGCGCGATCAACACCCTGCACAAGCCGCAGGTCGAGCAGGCGAGTTTCGCGGTGCTCAAGTCGCCAGACGTGCCCTCGATCCTCGTCGAGACGGCCTTCATCAGCAACCCGGATGAGGAGCGACGCCTCAACGACGACGCCTACCAGGACAAGCTGGCGCGCGCGATCCTCAACGGCATCAAGCGCTACTTCGCGCGCAATCCGCCGCGTGCGAAGTCGCCCCTCGCGGGCGCCGCGGCCGACCCCGCCGCCGCCACGCCACGCCTCGTGCGAAACTAGCCCCGCCCCGCCCTGCCGCGCAGGGTGCCCGGCGCAGCGCTTGCCCTTCAACGATTCACTTGATTGGAACAACTACCCATGGTTCGTCTGGCAGACCTTACCGAAGCGGAACGCAAGGGGCACCTCGACCGTATCCCCACGTTTCCTGAATTCCCGCCCACCCGGCTGGTGTCCGGCCCGGCGCTGGCAAAGCGCCGCGTCGCGCTGGTAACCACCGCAGGATTGCACCTGCGCAGCGACAGCGCATTTGATTCGGGTGGCGGCGGCATCGACTACCGCGTGATCCCGGGCAATGCGCCGGCCGGCGACATCGTCATGAGCCATGCTTCAGTCAATTTCGACCGCACCGGTTTCCAGTCCGACTGGAACGTGGTGTTCCCGCTAGAGCGCCTGCGCGAACTGGTGCGCGACAAGGTCATCGGCTCGATCGCGGCGTTCCACTATTCTTTCATGGGCGCGATCCTGCACTTCACGCGCTATGAGCCCAAGGCACGCGAGATGGCGCGCATGCTGAAGGACGACGGCGTCGACGCGGTGGTGCTCACACCCGTTTGACCGTTCTGCACGTGCGCCGTGAGCGCACTGAGCCATTACCTCGAACAGGAAGGCATCCCGACGGTGTCGGTCAGCCTGATCCGCGAGCACACCGCCGCCCTCAAGCCGCCGCGCGCGCTGTGGGTGCCCTTCATGCTTGGCCGGCCCTTCGGCGTGCCCAACGACGCCGCATTCCAGCGCAAGGTGACCGTCGCCGCGCTGCAGCTTCTCGAGCGCACTGACGGACCGGTGCTGGAAGATTTTCCCGAGGAGGCGCCGTACGAAGACCTCGGCGAGGTCGCCGAGGCGCAGAACTGCCCGGTGAGCTTTCCGCGCATGCGCCCGGAGGGCACGCTCGGCGAACGGCTGGGCGACGAAATTGCGCAGCTCGGCGCGTGGCACGAAGTGGCGCGCCGGCACAACGGCAGGACGACGCTCGGCATCACGGGCCTCGCGCCCGATGCGCTGGGGAAATTCCTCGCCGCGTGGGTGGGTGGCACGCCGCAGCCGCCCTTCGACAGCACGCTCACACCGGGGGCCTCGCTCAAGCTGGCCGCCGACGAGCTCAAGGCGTTTTATTACGAAGCCAAGGGCGTGCAGCCGGGGCGGCACTCGCCGGCCGATATCCTGCGCTGGTTCTGGCTGGAAACAGCCGCCGGCGAGCTCTTCGTGGCGCTGCGCGACTGGGCGGCGAAAAGCGCGGATCCTTCGATGAAGGGTCTCGCCACCACCAGCCTCGTGCCGCGCGCAGTGGCCCCTCTGCTCGCCGCGCAAGCTAAGACCTGATCGGCCACCCCATCGTGCCGCTCGCTGCCGGACGGCGCGGTGCGGGCGCTCGTGCCCTAAGCCGCCGTTCGGGGATACTCGGCGACCTCGACCAGGCTGCCGTCGGGGTCGCGGAAATACACCGAGCGGATCGGACCCAGCGCGCCGCGGCGCGCAACGGGCAGGTGGTCGATGCGGTCGATCAGTTTTTATTGGGGCATCTATTTTTCATAATTGGAAATTCAATCGACACGAGAGCCGCGCCGGCATTAGCTCTTTAAATTGAAAAGTTAAACATTTTAGGGGTTGCGTGACGCAGCGCCACGCGCCCCATGTCCAGGCTCTGCACGCCAAACGGCGAAAAGCTGCGCGCCCTAGCGGCCCGCGAGCGCGAATTTCCCGTCGCGCACCGTGAGCATCACCACGCTTTCGGGCTTGGTGCCGAAATGGTCGGCCGCCCCATAGCTGTAGACCGCAGTGACGCCGATGTAGTCGTGCGTGGCTTCGATCGCATCGCGCACCTTCTGCGAGTCGGTGCCCGCCTTCTTCACCGCGTTCATGATCATCATGGCCGCGTCGAATCCGTTGCCCGCGAAAGTGGCCGGCGGCTTGCCGTATTTTTTCTCGTAGGCTTGCACGAAGCCCTCGACCACCGCCTTCTGCGGGTCGGCGGCCGGCAGCGCGCCGGTCACGTAGATCTTCGACGAAGGCAGCAGGATGCCGTTCGCCGCGTCGCCGGCCAGGCGCAGGAAATTGAAGTCGTTGGCCGAGTGTGCGAGGTACAGCGGCGTCTTGATGCCAAGGGACCGATGGTTCTTGGTGGCGATCGCCAGGCCCGCGCCGGTCGCCCACAGGACGGTGGCTTGCGCGTCCGAACCGCGGATCTTGGTGAGCTGCGGGGTCATGTCGGTGTCGGCATTGCCGAAGGTCTCCTTGTCCACGATGGTGATGCCTGCTGCGCCGACCGCCTTCTCGAGCGAATCTCGCCCCCCGGTGCCGAACGCAACGTCGGAGTTGAGGATCGCAATCTTCTTGATCCCCTTGGCCTGCATGTCCTTCAGAATCACCCCGAGGACCACCACGTCGGTGAGCGGAGCGAGGAAGGTGTAGCGCTTCTGCTCCGGCGGCAGCACGATGCCGCGCGAAGCGCCGTTGGCGATCATGGGCACCTTGGCGCGCTCCACCGTTTCGGTGATGGCGAACACCGAACCCGAGCTCATGGGGCCCACGATCGCGACCACCTTCTCCTGCTCGATGAGGCGCTTGGCCCCCGACACGGTCTTGGTGTTGTCGCTCTCGGAGTTGACGTTGATGAACTGCACCTTGCGTCCGTTGATGCCGCCCGCGGCATTGACCTGTTCGACCGCGAGATTGACTCCGTCGACGCCCGGCCCGCCCAGCGAGGCGATGAATCCTGAGGTCTCGAGCAGGCCGCCGATCTTGATGTCCTGCGCCTGCACCGTGGGCGCGGTGGCGCAGAGGACGAGGAACGCGGCGGCAAAGACGGCGACATTCCGATTGGGGGGATTCATGGGAGGCTCCTTGGGGTGTTGGGTTCTTGGGGGGGAATGGCTTGGTTCAACCGACGACACGTA
>JBDTRN010000035.1:0-15770 GCA_039931715.1 Betaproteobacteria bacterium | reverse complement strand
CGGGCCCCGCGGCCTGACGCGCATTCTCTGCGCGTTCGAGTGCCCGTTCATGCTTACGCAAGGCTGGATGAATAAAATACGGCCCGGATGAGCGACAAGAAAAAAACCGTGCCGGATCCCGACCCGGACGCAACGATCAGCGGCCCGATCGGCCCCGGCCCCGGCGACGACCCCGAGGCGACGGTCAGCGGGCCGTTTGCCGCTTCGCCCGAGGGGTCGGACACGCGCACCGACGATTCGGGGCTTGATCCCGAACGAACGATCGCCACCCGCGACGCTTCACTCGCCCAGCTTGGGCGCGAGTCGGTGGCCGCGAGGGTGGCTGCCGGGGCAGCGCAATCGGCGCCGGCCAAACCCGACGACCCGGATGCCACTTTCAGCGGCCCGTTGGCTGAGTTCGACCCGGAAGCCACGATCAACAACGCGTTCAACATCCTGGTCGGGCCGCGCCGGCGCGCCAATCCTTTCGCGCCCAAGGCACTGCCCGGCGCGCTGCAAGCCAATCTCGCGGCGCTTGGCGGCCTGAACGACCTGCTTGCTTTTGCCAACCCGGTGCTCAGCGCCGTGCCGCAGATCGCGGCGGCGCTCAGCCATCCCGCGCCCGCGCGGCTGAAGGAGACGCTGCAGGACCTCATCGAGGCATTCGAAGCCGGCGCGAGCAAGTCCGGTGTGCCCGGCGACGTGCTCGAAGCCGCGACGTATGCGTTGTGCTGCATGGTCGACGATGCAGCGGCGTCCACGCCATGGGGCAGCGACTGGCTGGCCCACGGGCTGCTGCAGGAGATGCGCGGCGAGAATAACGGCGGCGAAGAGTTCTTCGCGCTGCTCGCGAACAAGAAGCAGGCGTTCGAGAAGGGTGCCGCTGAGAACGCCGAGCTGCTCGAGTTCATGTACGTGTGCCTCGCGCTCGGTTTTCGGGGGCGCTATCGGGATGCAGATGGCGCGGGCGCCGCCGAACTGGCGAAGATCCGCGCCGACCTGCACGACCTCGCCGCGCGTCGCCGCAGGCGTCCGGTCGACGGGATCGCGTTGCGCTGGCAGCCCGCGGCGCCCGGCGCTGCCTGGCCGGCGCCGGCGCGGTTCGAACGCGCTGCGCCGCAGTCCCGCACGTGGCGCTACGTCTTCGCTCCGCTGAGCGCCCTTGCGGTGCTTGTGATCGCTTATGCGCTGTACAAGCCGGCGCAGCCATCTGCCGAGCCCCCCGTCGAACCCGCGACGTCCGCGGCGGGGACGGTGGCTGTACCCACAGCGGCAACACCCACGGTGGCAACATCTGCAGCGGCAACACCTGCAGCGGCAACACCTGCAGCGGCAACACCTGCAGCAGCAACACCTGCAGCAGCAACACCTGCAGCGGCGACACCTGCAACGGCAACACCCGCGGCGGCAAGCCCGACGAGCCTCACTGCGGCGGCGACTGCGGGGGCGACTGCGACTGCGCCGGAACCACCTAAGGCCGCCTCGCCTTCAGTTGCGTTTTCGCCACCCGCCTCGCCTTCGATTGCGCATGCGCCAGCCCCCTCGTCTTCGGTTGCGTTTGCGCCAGCCGCCGCGTCGCGCGCGCCAAGCGCGGCCACGCCGCGCGCGCCAAGCGTGGCTACCCCGCGCGAGATGCTCGAAAAAGCGCTTGCCGCCGAACTGCAGGGCGGGCTTGTGGCGTTCTCCGACGAGGGTGGAAGGGTCGCGATCTCACTGCGCGACGAGCACCAGTTCGCCTCCGGGACAGTCGAGCCCGCAGCCGCGACCAAGGCGCTGGTCGAGCGCATCGCGGCGGCCGTCGAGCGCGTCAAGGGGCCGGTGCTCGTGCGCGGTTACGCGGACAGCACGCCGGTAAATCCGGCCGCCTACGCTTCCAACCGTGAGTTGTCATCGGCACGCGCGCAAGCCGCTGCGGCGTTGCTGGCGGCTCGGCTTACCGATCCGAAGCGCGTGTCCAGCCAGGGCATGGGCGAAGCCGACCCGATCGCGGCGAACGACACGGCCGAGCACCGCGCGCGCAACCGGCGCGTGCAAGTTCTGGTGGGCCCCGCGTCATGAGCAGCCCGGCGCACGTCCAAGCGCCGAAGGGCGAGGACTTATTCGAACACATGGGCGACCTCGGGCCGCAGGCCGTGCCCGAGGAAAAGGCGGGCGAAATCGCCTTGCTGCGCGAGCGGTTCGAGGCATCGACCGCCGGGCTGTCCGACGGGCGCTTTACGCGCGCTGACGGCACCGTGGTGCCGGTCGAGGCGCTGCCGTGGTACGTGGTGGTCGGCGCACCGGGATCAGGCAGTTCCACCGCGCTGCTGCGCTCGGGGCTGCGTTTCCCCCTGCGTGAAGGCGATTCCCCGCCGCAGGTCACGGGCATCGGCGGCACGCGCTATTGCGAATGGTGGTTCAGCGACGAGGCCGTGTTTCTCGACATCGCGGGCCGCTACGTCGCGCACGAGTCGCGCAACCTGAAGGACGCGCTCGCCGGCAGCATGGCCTGGCACGCATTCCTCGGCCGCCTCAAGCAGAACCGGCCGCACCGCCCACTCAACGGCGCCATCGTCACCGTCAGCGTCACCGACCTGCTGCTGTGGGCGAAGGTGGAGCGGCAGCAGTTCGCCGCCCACGTGCGCATGCGGTTGTCGGAGCTGTACGCGGGCCTGGGCACGCGCTTTCCCGTGTACCTCGTGGTCACCAAGATGGACTTGCTGGCGGGGTTCGCGGATTTCTTCGGTGCGCTCGACGAGGCCGCCCGCGGCCAGGTCTGGGGCACTACCTTCGATGTCGGCGTCGACCCCGTCGACGCCTCGCGCGGGTACGTTTCCGACTTCGCCCGGCTGCAGGACCGGCTGTACGCCGAGATGCTCGGGCGGCTGGAAGAGGAGCCCGATCTCGCGCGGCGCGCCGCGATCTATCGCTTTCCGCAGCAGTTCCACGCACTCGGCCCGCTGGTGCAGGAGTTGCTCAGCATGGCGTTTTCGATGCATGTCGACCACCAGCCGGTGATGCTTCGCGGTGCTTATTTCACCAGCGCCGCGCAGGTGGCCAAGCCGATCGACCGTGTCATGCGCACGCTGGAGCGCGCCTTCAAGGTGGAGCATCGTGAGGAGGAGCCCACCGGCCCCTCGCACAGTTACTTCATCACGCGGCTGCTGCGCGAGGTGATCTTCCCGGAGGCCGGGCTCGCGGTGGATGGCGTTGCCGCCGGGACCGCCGAAGGCCGCTCGCCCGCGACCGTCCTACCCTGAGCGCGCGGCGCCAGCGAGAAAACCCTCGAGCAGGCCTGCCACCTTGCCCGGTTGCTCCTGCTGCACCCAGTGCCCGGCGCCCTCGACCAGGTGGCATCCGGTCATGCGTTTGCACGCGGCCGATTGCATTTTCTCGAACTCGCCCGGCTTCTGGTAGGTCCCCCAGTCGCTGCGACCGGCGATGAAGCACGCCGGCACGTCGATCGTGCGCCCCGAGTAAACCTGCATCGCCGGGTTGAATGCACCCGTCGTGCGGCAGCGATACCACTGCAGCGCGCCCTGGAATCCGGTGCGCGCAAACTCGGTGGCGTACACCCCGAGTTCGGCATCGGTCAGCCACGCGCATGCCGCGACCGCTGCGCGCGAGGGCATTTCCGGCGCGACTGTCTGCGCCATATCGTGATCGAGGTCCATGACGTAATAACGCGGCAGCTTGGCCAGTTCGGCAGCGCTCCAACTGGTGAGCGGATAGGGCGCGTTGCCCTGCCAGTCGGCGCTCTTGACGTGGTAGTAGGCGCGCAGGAAATCGGCCAGGCCCTGCTCGCAGCCGCGCATGTCGCCGTCGGCTTCGCGGGTCGAGTAGTACCACTGGTAATGCTTGCGCGGTTCGGGGAGCGCGGCGAGGTCGCGGTGCACAGGGTCGGGCACCGCGGCCGGCACGCCATCCGGCACATCGAACGGCAATGACGGAGGCCCGCCGAAAGGCGAGCTCATGAGGACAAGCGAGCGGAACACGTCGGGCCTGGCGAGCGCGCACCACGCCGCGACTGACGCGCCGAAGTCGTGGCCGATGACGCCGGCCACCGAGCGGTAACCCAGCGCCGACACCAGGCCGAGCGCATCGCGCACGAGGTTGAGCAATTGGAAAGAGCCGAGGTCGCCGTCGTAGCGACCGTCCCAGCCGGTGGTGCTGCCATAGCCGCGCTGGTCGGGCGCGATGACGTGAAAGCCCGCTGCGGCCAGTGGCAGCAAGACCTTGCGCCAGCTGAAGGCCAGCTCTGGAAACCCGTGCAGCAAGAGGAGCGCCGGCCGGCCGGGGGCTCGTTCGCCAGCTTCGAGCACGTGCATGTCGAGGCCGTTGATGCCGGCGACGATGCGCGAGCGGATGCCAGCCGGAAGCGTGCCGGGAGGATAGGGGCCAGTGCCACTCATTTGGATGCTCCTCGCGGTGTCCGCGCGGCCATGCGGCGGAAATGCACCACGGCGAAGGCGAGCGCCGCAGCCTGAAGCGTCGCGCAGAAGTAGAACGGCGCGCCGATGCGCCAGTCGCCCTGCGGGTAATGCGACACCGTCGCCAGCAACGCCGCACCGATGACCGGCGCCGCGACCGCCATCAGGCTGTTGAGGGAGCTCACCGCGCCCAGCATACGCCCCTGGTTGCGCGCATCGGCGGCGGAGGAGATGAGGCTCTGGATGGAGGCGGCCACGGTGGAGCCGAGCAGGTTGATGCCGATCACCGCGAACATCATCCAGCCTTCGGTCGCAGCGCCCCAGGCAAGATAAGCGAGGGTCGACGAGACCAGGCCGATCACCGCCAGCCGCTGCGGCGTGAAAACCTTGAGCAGCCGCCCGAGCAGGAAGCCTTGCACGATCACCGACACCACGCCGACCGCGGCAAGGGACCAGCCGTTCTCGGTCGGCCCCCAGCCGAACTTGAAGGTCGTGTACAGCACCCAGGACGTATACAGGACGAACTGCGCCAATCCACTGCAGGCAATCACCGCCACCAGCAGGCCTACGCCCTTGAGCTGGGCGAGGGCCTTCAACGCCACGACCGGGTTGGCCGCGGACCAGCGGAATGGGTGGCGGTCCGAGGCGGGCAGCGATTCGGGCAGCACGAAGTACCCGTACAGGAGGTTCAGTACGGCGAGGGTGCCGGCGACGAAAAAGGGCAGGTTGAGGCTGATCGCGCCCAGCAGGCCGCCCATCACCGGCCCGAGGATGAAGCCCACGCCGAACATCGCCCCCAGCAGGCCGAAGCGTTTGGCGCGCAGTTCGGGCGGCGTGATGTCGGCCACATAAGCGTTGGCTACGGCCTGGTTGGCCTGCATCGCCCCACCGACCAGCCGCGCAACGATCAGCATCCACAGGGCGGTGGCGAGGCCGGTGGCGAAAAAATTCAGCGCCAGGCCGCAGAACCCGATGAGGAGCACCGGCCGGCGGCCGTGGGCGTCGGAGAGGGCCCCCAGCAGCGGCGAACCGAAAAAATTGGCGATGCCGAAAGCGAAAGCGACCGCCCCGTACCAGAACGCCTGGTCGGCCTGCGAGCCGGTGAAGCTGCCCACGAGCGCCGGCAGCACCGGGATGATGAGGCCGAGCGCCACCATGTCGATCAGGACGGTCAACATAATGAACGGCATGGCGGCCTGGCGGTCGCGGCGGGGGGCTGCAGGGGCGGCGGGTACAGTCAAAACGGCTCCCGGTGTACTATTGCAAAAAAAAACGGACATCTCGCGATGCCCGTTCCCCTTCGACAGGGCGCCCATTGTAGCAACGCCGGGCGAAAGGCGGGACCGCCTGGCGATGGCCAGCCCGCGTTTTTGAACCTTGCCGCCAGTAGGCTGCTGATTGTCAGGCAACGTACTGACGGCCGTACCGTGCAGGGGCAGGCTCTGCACACCCACTGGACCAGGAGCGGATATGGATGGAACACGGGCAAGCGACGAGGTGATCGATGAAATCGCCCTGATCGCGATGCTGAGGCAGGACTCCGAGCGGCATGGCGGCGGCGTTGCCGCTTCGAGCAACGAGGCCCTGCGCAAGCTGAACGAACTGCGCGAGCGCGAGCAAAAGGCTCTGCAGGAGGGCGGCGACAAAGTCGTGCTCCAGGCCAACCTCGATGCGCTCGCCAACGAAATCCGCAAGGTGCAGCATCTCTCGGGCAGCGCCAACCGCAATCCCGAGCAACGCCATGCGCGTCCGCGCCCCCAACAGCAGCAGCAACCGCGCCGCGAGGGCGGGGGCGGCGGTGGCGGTGGTAACGGCGGCGGAGGCGGGGGGGCGCACAACCCGTCGCGCAACAAAGGGCGCAGGAACGCCGGTCGGCAGGGACGTCCCTGAGATGGACCTTTCCACCGAAGAAGTTGTGCAGTACTGGCTCGATTTCTGCCAGCGCCACGAGGTCGGCAAGGAGCTGGTCGCGAAAGGCCAGGCCAGCATCAACGCCGACCCGGATTACTGGGCCGACCACACCATGTGGCAGCTGCTCGAGTCGCTAGGCCAGCCGGGCGCGAAGAAAGCCTGAGTCCCCGAGGCCGGCATTGCGCCGGCGCAGTGCCCGCGCAATTGCCGGGGCCGCGCTTGGCCTGAGCGGGCCTTTGGCCTTATCGTGCGATCTTTGCAGGGGATCGCACACATGTTCAACCTCAAGGGCAAGGTCGCGCTGGTCACGGGCGGCAACGGTGGCATAGGGCTGGGAATCGCGCGCGGGCTGGCGCGCGCGGGCGCCTCGGTGGCGGTCGTCGGCCGCAACAAGGAAAAGAATGCGCCGGCGGTCAAGGAACTCGAAGCGCTCGGCGCGCGCGCGATCGGCATCGTGGCCGATGTCACTGACCGCAAGCAGGTCGACGCCGCGGTGGCGAAAACCGTGGCCGCATTCGGCGGGCTCGACATCCTCGTCGCCAACGCCGGCACCAACATCCGCAAGAAGCCGCAGGAGTATTCGGCCGAGGAGTGGCACCAGGTGGTGGACACCAACCTCACCAGCATGTTCATCTGCTGCCAGGCGGCCTATCCCGAGATGCTCAAGCGCGGCGGGGGCAAGATGGTCACCATCGGGTCGATGACCAGCCTGTTCGGCTTCGACGTGGCCCCGGTGTACGCGGCCACCAAGGGTGCCGCCGTACAGCTCACCAAGAGTCTCGCGTCGGCGTGGGCCAAGGACAACATCCAGGTCAACAGCATCCTGCCGGGCTGGATCGACACCGATCTCACCAAGCGCGCACGCCAGATCCTGCCCGCGCTGCACGACAAGGTCGTCGACCGCACCCCGGCCAAGCGCTGGGGCGTGCCGGCGGATTTCGAGGGCATCGCGGTGTTCCTTTGCAGCGACGCCAGCGATTTCGTCACCGGCACCGCGATTCCCGTCGACGGCGGGTTCTCAAGCTCGTTGTTCTAGTCGTGGATCCCGCGCCGCAACGCAGCGCCTACCAGCGCGAGCGCGCGGCCATCGTGCTGATTGCCGTGCTGGCGGTGGCGCTCGCATGGCGCGCCGGCGCATTCGACACTTTCGGCAACCCTGAGCACGTGCATGCACTGCTCAATGAATGGGGCGGATGGGCCTACGCGCTTTACCTCGTGAGCTTCATCCTGCTGATGCCCTTCGGCATCCCGGCTTTCATGTGGGTGCTTCCGGCGGGCCTCATTTGGCCGTTCTGGGTCGCGTATCCGCTTTCGCTCCTGGCTGTGGCGGGGGCCTCCAGCGTCGGGTTCTTCTTTGCGCGCTACGTGGCGCGTGACTGGGTGGCCGCGCGATTGCCGGGCCGCATCCGCCGCCTGGACGAGCGCATCGCCGCCAACGGCCTGCGCTCGGTGATCCTGTTCCGCATCGTGTTCCAGCTTGGCGCGCCCACCCACTGGGTGCTGGGGCTGTCGCGCATCGGCTACGGCACCTTTGTGCTTGGCACGGTGATAGGCGCGATGCCGGTCGTGGCGCTGGTGACGTGGCTGGGCCATGATGCGTTGCACTGGGTGCAGGCCCACGCGGTGCTGGCCTTCGCGATCCTTGCTGCCGTAGTCGTGGTGGCGGAGGCCGTGCGCCGGCTGCTGGGGGCGCGCCGCGCGTAGAACGCAGTTCGAACGAGGGGAAACGGCCATGGGCAGGATCGCAGACCACTACACCAGCGGGAAGCTGCTCGCGCGCCTCGATGCCGCGCTGGCCGAGGACGGTGCCGACCCGGCGCATCCGAGCATCGAGGCGCTCGCGCCCTACGACCAGTTCCACGGGCGCGGCATGGACTCCACACGGGAAATGGCCGACATGCTCGCTGTCGGCGTGGGCGATCACCTGCTCGACGTGGGCAGCGGCATCGGCGGGCCGGCGCGCTACATGGCGCACCGTTTCGGCTGCCGTGTCACCGGCATCGACCTCACCGCCGAGTTTTGCAATGTGGCGCGGCATCTGACTCGAGTAATGCAAATGCAGCAGCGGGTCGACTTCGAGGAAGGCGACGCGCTGGCAATGCCGTTTGCCGACGCGTCTTTCGATGGCGCTTACTCGATGAATGTGTCGATGAACATCGCCGACAAACCGGCCCTCTACCGGGAGATCGGGCGCGTGCTCAGGCCGGGTGGATGGCTCATGTTGTCGGAACTCGCCCGCGGCGCGGGACCGGCGCCCGACTATCCCACGCCGTGGGCGGCGACCGCGGCCGAGAGCTTCCTCTCCACGCCGGAGGAGACGCGCGCGGCGCTTGAAGCATGCGGGTTCGAGATCGACGTATTTCGCGACACGTCCGCGGAAGCCAAAGCGTGGGGGGTGCACAGCAAGGCGATGGTCGCCCGTGGCGAGAAGATGCCGCACCGCGCAGTGCAGCTCATGCATGGCGACATCGCTCTGGCGGTGATGCGTAATTCCTCGCGCGGCGTCGCCGACGGGCGTCTCGTCCCGGTGGAGATCCTCAGTCGCCGTCGCGCGTAGGCGGGTGGGGGGGGGCAGGCGCCGCCTCGCCGCTCCCGTTCGGAATCGGTTCTGCGGCGACACCATCGCTGGCGCGGCGGCGGCGGGCCTCGGCCTCGATGGCCTGCACCAGCGCCGGCTGCTGCCCGGCCAGCTGGTAGAAGTCCAGCACATCGAGCACCAGCACCGTGCACGGCGTCGAGCTCACGACGTCGGCCGAGCGTGGTCTGCGATCGAGCAGCGCCATTTCGCCGAAAAATTCGCCGTCGCGCAGCACATGCCTGCGCGGCCCGAGGATGATCTCGACTTCCCCGGACACGAGGAAATACATCGCATCGCCCGCGGCACCCTTGCGGATGATGGTGGCACCCGCCGGGTAGCGGCGCGAGCGGAGGTGGCCGACGATGTCGGAAATGGCAATCGCGCCGACTTCGGAAAAGAAGGGCACCTGCGCCACCAGTTCCCAGATCTGCACGAATTCGCGCCGGCGCACTTCGGCCGCGAACCCGGTCGCGAGGATGCCGGCCAGCAGCGCGAGCACCGCGATCCCGCACAGCATGACGATGCCGCCGAGCACGCGCCCGGCCGGCGTGAGCGGCACCACATCGCCATAGCCTGTGGTGGTGAGCGTCACCACGGCCCACCACAGTCCTGCCGGGATGCTGCCAAATTGCTCCGGCTGTCGCTCGCCTTCGAGCCAGTGCGCGATCGTGGCGGCCGAGAACAGGACAATTGCGAACAGTGCCGCCGCAGCCGCCAGCGCCGAGCGCTCGTTGTGGAATACGCGCGCGATGACGCTCACCCCCGGCGCGTGCGTGGCGAGCTTCATTACCCAGAGCAGGACGAACACCGACGCGGACTCGGCGTCAAGCCGCATGTTGCCGGAGACCGTGGCGAGTGCCGGGATGACTGCGAGGAGGTCGATGACGCCTTCGGCCGAGACTACCCATTTCAGCCGTGCCATCGCCGCAGACACGTGGTGGCGCAGCGGATTGTCAGGCGCGACCCACAGACGGGCGAGGTATTCGACGAAAAACACGAACGCGACGATGCCGGTGACGAAGGCGGCGAGCGCGCGCGTCCGCGGCGCCAGGCTGTCGACCGTGCCGGCGGACACGCAGGCGATTCCGACCAGGATCAGCAGGACTTCGAGCAGGCGCACCTGGCGTGCCGAGTGTCCCTGGCTCGCGGGATCCAGCAACCCGTAGATTCTTGTTCTCAGCATCAATGCGGCTCCCTTTGGGCAGGACGGATTCTATAGGCAGGCGAGGCGCCTTAGCGCGGATGGAGCACCATCAGTTGGAAGGGGTATCCTTGCCGCCGGGGAGCCAATGGACAACCGACGCTATTTCGGCCTGGACGCCTTGCGTGGCGGCATGATGATGCTAGGCATCGTCCTGCACGCAGCGATGTACTACATGGCCTCGCCGCCCCCGACGATGCCGATCCCGACCGACAGCAACAATTCGCCGGTCTTCGACGCCATCTTCCACTTCATCCACAGCTTCAGGATGCCGACATTTTTCGTGCTGTCGGGCTTCTTCACAGCGCTGCTGGTGGAAAAGCGCGGCGTGTGGGGGACGTTCAGGAACCGCGCAGCGCGGATCCTCGCGCCGCTGGTGGTGGGCGTCTTCACGATCCTGCCGCTCACCATTCTCTTCATGCTCGATTTCATGATCGCCGCGCGCTATGGCACGTTCGACCTCATCCCGTCCAAAGGCGACATTTACGCATTCGGCAGCGCGATGGCGGCGCGGTCCATGGAAGGCACCCTGCGCGAAGGCGAGCCCGCGCTTGGCCACCTGTGGTTCCTCTACTACCTGTGCTACTTCTACCTGCTGATCCCCGTGTGCCGCTGGCTGGTCGCACGCAGCCTGCCGTTCGAAGGCCGCCTGCGGCGATTGCTTGTTTCGCCGTGGCTGGTTGCCGGGTTCGCGCTCTACACGTCCGCCACGCTCTGGCCCTTTCACGGTGCGCAGGTCGAGGAGGGCTTCATGTACATCACGCCGCATGGGCCTTCGCTCGTCTACTACGGCTCCTTCTTCGTCCTGGGGTACGTATTCCACCACTACCGCGATTTCCTGCAGGCGCTCGCGCCGAATTTCTGGCGCTGGGCGGCGCTGTCGGCTGTGATGTTCCCGATGGCGGTGCACCTGAGCGGGCTCGACAATGCCGTGCGTGGTCACGACACCGCGCTTCATGTTCGGGCCGTGCTCGCAAACGGGCTGTGCACCTGGGCGCTCATCTACGCCTTCATCGGCGGGGCGCTGCGCTTCTTTGACCGCGACTCGCCCTGGATCCAGTACGTATCGCAGTCTTCCTACTGGGTGTTCCTCGTGCACATGCCCCTCGTCTCGCTGGCGGCCTTCTGGCTGGTGCAATACGACCTGCCCGCCCTGCTCAAATTCCTGCTTGCCTGCGCGTTCACGGCCCTGGTTGCGTTCTCGACGTTCCACTACCTTGTGCAGGGATCCTGGGTCAGCGTCTTCCTGCACGGGCGACGCTTCGCGCTCGCGTGGCCGTGGCGGTCCGCCGGGAGGGCAGGGACCGCGAAGGCTGCGTGACCGATCGATGCGGCCTCAGCGTTTCCCGTCCATCAGCACGAAAGCGATCCGCGCGGTCCTTTTGGAGCGGTTGGCCCACGCATGGTTGGTGCCGCGCTGGATGAGGACGTCACCGGCGCGCATCAGCGTCTCGCCTTCGTCCATCACCGCCCAGATCTCGCCCTCGAGGATGATCGCGTAGTCAAGCGTGGCCGTGCGATGCATGCCGGGATGGGCGCCTTCGCGCTTGTCGTGCTGCGCATCGGTGAACATGGTGCCGAACGTGGCCTGGATGCGGCGCTTGCGCTCGGCGGGATCCGCGACCTCGGGCGGAAAGTCAATGATGCGCAGGACCGTGCCGCCGTTGCCGGGTGGCAGGATCCCCTTGTGGTCGGCGATGCTGTCGGGAGCGTCGATGCGCACGGGCGCTTCCTGGGTGCGCCAGACATTGACGTTTCGATAGCCGGGGCGCTCGTCCACCGTTCGGATCGCGGTCGCCGGCGCGTCTTCGGCGATGCGCGAGCGGCCATGGGCATCGTCGGCAGTGACAATGCGGCGGATCGGGGGCAGGGATTCACTCATCGCGCGCCTTTGGGATCGATGTCAGCAGGGTGCAAATCTTAACGCGGGGTCGCGTGTTACGCTTTTCCACGCACTGACTTTTATCGCATGGCTGCACTTGTTAGAGGAGAAAGATGTTGTCGATGCATCGCGGGTTTCCCGGTTCCGCCGGCCTGTTCGGCGGCCTTACGTTTGTCGCATGCCCCTTGTGCGTCATGCCCCAGGCCCACGCGCAGATGCGCCGGCGCGAAACCTTCGTCGCCGGCAAGCGCGCAAAGGTGATCGACGTGCATGCGCATTGCGCCGTCCCCGAAGCGATGGCCCTCATGGGTCTCAAGCTGGGTGGCCCGTCGCTGCGGCCCGACCTGCACATGGGCAGCGCGCTGGCCGAGCGCCTGGACGCAATGGACGCGCAGGGGATCGACATGCAGGTGCTGAGCATCAACCCCTACTGGTACAAAGCCGATCGCGAATTGGCCGAGCAAATCATCCGGCTGCAGAACGAGAAGCTCGCGGAAGCGTGCGCGGCAACGCCGGAGCGCTTCCTCGGCTTCGCGTCGGTGGCCTTGCAGCATCCCGACATCGCCGCGCGCCAGCTCGAGGAGGGCATGAAGCAGTACGGCCTGCGCGGCGCCGCGATCGGCGGCAGTGTCGATGGCGCGGAACTGAGTGACGCGCGTTTCCATCCCTTCTGGGCCAAGGCTGAGGCGCTTGGCGCGCTGGTCTTCATCCACCCGCAGGTGGCGGGCGCCACCACCGACATCGCCAGGCGCTTGAAAGGCGCGGGGGGCCTCGACAACGTCATCGGGTTCCCCCTCGAAACCACCATCGCGCTGTCGCACCTGATCTTCGAGGGCACGCTCGACCGGTTTCCGGGCCTGCGCATCTGCGCAGCGCACGGCGGCGGGTACCTGCCGTCCTATGCAGCGCGCTCGGACCGCGGCTGTGTTGCGCGCCCCGACCTGTGCGCAGGCGGGGCGGGCGGGCCGCTGAAGAAAAAGCCCACCGACTACCTCAGGCAGCTGTACTTCGACACGATGGTCTTCTCGCCCGAGGCGGTGCGCCACCTCGCCGCCGAAGTCGGCGCGAGCCAGCTCATGCTCGGGACCGACTATCCCTTCCCGTGGACCACGACGGCGGTGGACGAAGTGATGGCCACACCGGGATTGTCGGATGCCGAGCGGGTCGCGATCCTAGGGGAGACGGCGGCTCGGCTGCTGGGAATCGCAGGCTGAATCCGCCATTGTGCGGATGTCGTGCTGACAACGTCGGCCTGGCGCAAGATGTCCTTCGGATCCGGGAAATTGATGGCGAATTCCCCTCGCCTCTCGTGCGGTGACCCGGTGATACAGTAGCCGGAAAATGTGCCGACAATGAAGCCCGCCGACCTCATCCTCGACCAGGGCGCCGCCCCGAAGCGGGTCTATCGTGGACGGCTCTTTCGCAAGTACTTCCTGCTCATCCTCGCGCTGGTGTGCGGCGTGCTGCTCGTGTCCGGCGGCATCAGCGTCTATTTTTCGTACCAGGAAAACAAGTCGGCGCTGGCCAGCCTGCAGCACGAGAAGGCGGTGGCCGCCGCCTCGCGCATCGAACAGTTCATCCGCCAGATCGAGCAGCAACTCGGTTTCGCCGCCCTGCCGCAGCTCGGCGCCGATGGCGTGGAGCAGCGGCGCATCGAATTCCTCAAGCTGCTGCGCCAGGTGCCGGCCGTGACCGACATCACCCAGCTCGACGCCAGGGGGCAGGAGGTGCTGTCGGTGTCGCGGCTGGCCATGGACGTGGCCGGGTCGTCCAAGGACCGCTCGCGGGACCCGGCTTTTCTTGGCGCCAAACCGGGCCAGACCTGGTTCGGCCCGGTGTACTTCCGCAAGGAGACCGAGCCCTACATGGCGATCGCGTTACGTTCGGGAGGCGCGACGGGCCCGGTCACGGTCGCCGAGGTCAACCTCAAGTTCATCTGGGACGTGGTCACGCGCATCAAGATCGGCCAGAAAGGCAAGGCCTACGTCGTCGACGGGACCGGCCACCTGGTGGCCGATCCGGACATCGGGCTGGTGCTGCGCAAGACCGACTATTCGAAGCTCGCCCATGTGCAGGCTGCACTTGCAGGGACGGCGGAGGAGGGCGAGCGTGCGCGCCTCACCAACGACCTCGCCGGCAAGGAAGTGCTGACGGCCTTTGCGGGCGTCGAGCCCCTGGGCTGGAAAGTGTTCGTCGAGCAGCCTGTGTCAGAGGTCTACGCGACGCTGAACGCAACGATCGTTCGCACGGCCATGCTCATGGTCGCGGGCCTGCTGTTCTCGGCGCTCACCGCGCTCTGGCTGGCGCGCGGCCTCGTGCGCCCGATCCGCACGCTGCAGGAAGGCGCGCAGCGCATCGGGGAGGGCGAGCTCGACCAGAAGATCGACATCCGCACCGGTGACGAGCTGGAGGCGCTTGCCGACCAGTTCAATCGGATGACGGCGCAGCTCCGGGAATCGTATGCGGGTCTGGAGCGAAAAGTCGAGGAGCGGACCGCGGAGCTGACCGAAACGCTCAGCCAGCAGACCGCGACGGCGGAAATCCTGCATGTGATCAGCAGATCCCCGACGAATACGAAGCCGGTCTTCGATGCCATCGCCGTAAACAGCGCGCGACTGATTGGCGATGGCAGCCGGGCATCCCTGTGGATTGCGCACGACGGAAAATACGAACCGGTGGCATTTTCGAATCCGGATGACGCATCTGAAGCCGTGGCCGGCATGTTCCCGAGGGAGATCGATTCGGACACGCTCATCGGCAATATGCTGCTGAATCACCAAAGTGTCCAAGTGTCCGACATCCTCGAAACGAACTTCGAGACTGCAAAGAAGGTTGCGAAAATCCGCGGATGGCGCGCGTGCATCGGCGTCCCGTTGATGAGGGAGGATGTCGCCGTCGGCGCGATTTGGGTCGCCCGTACCCGGGTCGGCGGCTTTACTTCGAAGCAGCTCAACATCCTGGAGACTTTCGCGTCCCAGGCCGTGATCGCCATCGAGAACGTCCGCCTCTTCAACGAGATCCAGGATAAGAGCCGCCAGCTCGAGATCGCGGGCAAGCACAAGTCGGAGTTCCTCGCCAACATGTCGCACGAGCTGAGGACGCCGCTCAACGCCATCATTGGCTTTTCCGAGGTTCTGATCGAGCGCATGTTCGGCGAGCTGAACGAAAAGCAGGCCGATTACCTCAACGACATCCACACCTCCGGCAAGCACCTGCTCTCGCTCATCAACGACATCCTCGACCTGTCGAAGATCGAAGCCGGGCGCATGGACCTGGAGCTGTCCACGTTCGACGTGCCCGATGCGCTGGCCAACGCGCTCACGCTCATCCGCGAGCGCGCCACGCGGCACAACATCGCGCTGGTGCTCGACGCGGCCGCGGGGCTGGGCGAGATCACGGCTGACGAGAGGAAGTTCAAGCAGATCCTGCTCAACCTGCTGTCCAACGCGGTCAAGTTCACGCCGGATTCGGGGCGGGTGGAGGTTCGCTCGCGACGCAACGAGGGTGCGCTCGAGGTGGCGGTCATTGACACCGGCATCGGCATCGCGCCCGATGACCAGGCCGCGGTGTTCGAGGAATTCCGCCAGGTGGGCCGCCACTACACCAACAAGAACGAAGGCACGGGCCTGGGCCTGGCGCTCACCAAGCGTTTTGTCGAGCTGCACGGCGGCCGCCTGTGGCTCGAGAGCGAGCCTGGCAAGGGCTCGACCTTCACCTTCACCATTCCGAGCGCCCCATGAGCCTGGTCCTGATCGTCGAAGACAACGAAAAGAACATGAAGCTGGTGCGCGACATCCTGCAGGCCAAGGG
>JBDTRN010000034.1:0-15776 GCA_039931715.1 Betaproteobacteria bacterium | reverse complement strand
CCGGAGCGGCTCGAAGCCCAGCTTGCCGAGCAGACCACGCGCTTCCTGTCCGATCATTCGCGCAACCGATTCGAGGACGGCAAGCTCGAGGTGTCGAAGATCTTCGACTGGTTCAAGGAAGATTTCGGCGTGCGCGAGCAGTTCTTCGCGCGCTACGCCAAGCTGCTGGCCGACACGCCCGACGCGCAGAAGCAGGTCGCCGAAGGGCGAGCGCCCCTCGCCTTCCTCGAGTACGACTGGAGCCTGAACGACGCGCGGAAATGAGCGGCGTCGGCGCGATGTTCGACGCGGGCAGATGAGGGCATCACGTGGTGCGCCTGTCGATCATCGTCCCTGTTCTCGATGAGGCCGAGCACATCGAATCCGCGCTGGCCGCGCTGCAGCCTTTGCGCGCCCGCGGTCACGAGGTGATCGTCGTTGATGGCGGCAGTGCCGATGCAACCGCTTCAATTGCCCAGCCCCTGTGCGACCGCATGTTGGCGGCCCCGCGCGGACGGGCCGCCCAGATGAATGCCGGCGCGCGCGTCGCGCGCGGCGATGCGATCCTGTTCCTGCATGCCGACACGCGCCTGCCCGCGAGCGCCGACGGTGCAATCGATGCCGCGCTTAACGAGCGCCAGTGGGGGCGTTTCGATGTGCGCATCGATTCGGCCCGTCCGCTGCTGGCTTTGGTGTCCTTCATGATGAATGCACGCTCGCGCCTCACCGGCATCGCCACCGGGGACCAGGCCCTGTTCGCCCGACGCGCCGCGTTCGAGGCCGCGGGCGGCTTCCCGGCGCTTGCCCTCATGGAGGACATTGCCCTGAGCGCGCGCCTCAAGCAGCAGGGTCCGCCCGCCTGTCTCGCCCAGGTGGTGATCACCTCAGCGCGCCGCTGGGAGAAGCACGGTGTGCTGCGCACGATCATGCTCATGTGGCGCCTGCGGCTGGCGTATTTTTGCGGCGCCGACCCGGAGCGATTGGCGCGCATCTACACCGGCAGGGCGTGACCGGTTTGCGCGCTTCGGCTCCCCTCATTGCCATCTTCGCCAAGGCCCCTCAGCCCGGGCGCGTCAAGACTCGCCTTGCGGTGTCGATTGGCGAGGACGCGGCGTCGCGACTGCATGGGCGCCTGGTGGAAAAAACCATCGCTACGGTGCTCGCAGCCGACTGCGGCGTCGTGGAGTTGCATGGGACGCCGGCCGGCCACGCGGTTCTGCGCAGCATCGCGCGCCGGTATGGGATTGCAATGCGTGCCCAATCGGGCGGCAATATCGGCACCCGCATGCACCAGGCCTTTCGCCGCGGCCTGCGCCGGCACAGGCGCATGATCCTCGTGGGCACCGACTGCCCCGCGCTCGCCTGCGCCGACGTGAGGCGCGCGGCGCGCTGGCTGCGAAGCTGCGATGCGGTGTTCGCGCCTGCCGAGGACGGCGGTTACCCGCTCATCGGCCTGGCGCGTAATTCGCCCCGGCTGTTCGATGCCATCGCATGGAGCACGGCGGCCGTGATGGGCGAAACGCGCCAGCGCCTTGCCGCGCTGGGGTGGCGCTGGCGCGAACTGCGCACGCTGTGGGACGTCGACCGTCCCGAAGACCTCGAACGGTTGCGCGTGGCGGGCCTCCTCGACTGGCCGCGCGCGCGCTCGGCGGGCGGGGGATGAACCCGCGGCGCCGCGCCCTGCTCGGCGCCGCTTTCGCGCTGCCTTGGGCGCTCGCGCGATCGCCCGGCGCCGGTGCGCAGTCTTCGCCCGGCTCCCTTTCGCCCGGTGCGCAGGTTCCGGGCGCGCCCGCTTCAACCGTGCCCGCATCCACGCCGCCGGCGAAGATCAGCGCGATGCGCTTCTCCGCGCTCAAGGCGGGCGACACACTGCCGGCCGACCTCAGACCGTGGTCATTTGCGGGCGGGCAGAAGCCGACCCGCTATTCGCTCGTCGAGGACGAGGGCGTGGTCGTGCTGCGCGCCGACGCCGCAGCATCCACCTCCGGCATCGCGCGCGAACTCAAGCTCGATCCGCGCGCCCTGCCGCTTCTGTCATGGCGCTGGAAAGTGCTCAATGTGGTGGCCGGCGGCGACCTGCGCACCAAGGCGGGCGACGACTTTGCCGCCCGCGTGTACGTCACCTTCGACCTCGACACGGCGACCCTGTCGGCGGGCGAGCGCATGCAGCTCGGCATGGCGCGGCTGGTGTATGGCGACAAGGTACCAGCTGCCGCGCTGTGCTATGTGTGGGACGGGAAAGCGTCGCGCGACACGAGCGTGCCCAATGCCTACACAGGGCGCGTGCACATGGTCGTCGCCGAAGGCGGCACCGCACGCGTCGGGCAGTGGGTCGGCATGCGGCGCGACGTGCGCGCGGATTACCGGCGCGCTTTCGGTGCCGAGCCGCCCGCGGTAACTGGGGTGATCGTTTCCACCGACACCGACAATACCGGCGAGACGGCGGTCGCGTTCTACGGCGATATATCATTCGGGTCCCGGCCCCCCTGACGCCTTCGATTGGAGTTCCGCATGGCATTCCCCCATTTTCTTGCCGTTGCCTTTGCCCTCGCCCTCGGCGTGTGCGCGCCACCGGCCGCCGCCCAGCTCACGCCGGGCAAGGTGGTGCATATCGTCGTGCCTTTCGCCGCTGGAGGCGTGCAGGACATCCTCGCGCGCTCGATCAGCAACGAACTCGGCCAGGCTCTTGGCACTCCCGTCATCGTCGAGAACCGCCCCGGCGCCGGCGGGACGATCGCCAATGCCGCTGTGGCCAAGAGCGCTCCCGACGGCACGACCATGGTGCTCTCGGCCGCGAGCCACACCATCAACGGCTCGCTGTATGCGAAGCTGTCCTATGATCCGATCAAGGATTTCACCGGCATCGCGCATATCGGCAATGCGAGCTATGTGCTCATCATCAATGCCGCCGTGCCGGCCAAGTCGGTGGCCGAGTACATCCGCTACGCCAAGGCCAACCCCGGCAAGCTGAACTACGCGACCGCTGGCAACGGCAGCGCCACCCACTTGTCGATGGCGTACTTCAATGCGTTGGCCGGCATCGACGTGGTGCACGTGCCGTTCAAGGCCACCGGCGAGGCCGTCAATGAAGTGCTGGTAGGGCGCGCGCAGGCCGTGATCGCCGCCAACATCGGCGCGATCCCCTACGTGAAGGATGCGCGAGTGAAGCTCATCGGCGCGACCTCGGCCAAGCGTTCAAGGTTCCTGCCCGAGCTTCCCGCGATCGCTGAAAGCGGCCTGCCCGGGTACGAGTTCGATTCGTGGTTCGGCCTGCTCGGCCCGGCCGGCATTCCAAAACCGGTGGTCGAGCAGGTGAACGCGGCGGTGGGCAAGCTGTTACGCGACCCGGTGATCCTCGATCGCCTTGCGCGCCAGGGCATCGAGCCGCAGGCCATGACGAGCGAGGAATTCAACCGCCTGCTGCGCGCCGATTTCGACAAGATGGCCAAGGTCGTGAAGGCCTCGGGCGCAAGGATCGACTGAGGTTGGCGGCCGCCGACAACAGGCTGGACAGCGCAGGCCGGACAGCGCCCTCGCGCGGCACATTGCACGCACCAGTGCCGTGCGTTGCCAGCAGGGCGAATTGCCGAAACGCCTGACAATCGGGACAGGCTCGCGGACAGTATTCGTTCTCCGCATCCCGTCCCATTTTCGTAAAAGGGGCGTGATACACTCCGACGCGTTTTTGCCGGGTCGCAGCCCAAGCGTCAATCCCGCTGTGGCATTCTGTATTTGGAGGAGGGCAGGATGAAAATTAAAAGTCCCAAGGATTTCTGGGCAGGCCTGATGTTCATCGGGTTCGGCCTGTTCTTTCTCGTGGTTGCAGGCAATTACCAGATGGGCAGCGCGGTACGCATGGGGCCGGCCTATTTCCCCACTGTGCTCGGGGGGATCATGGCCGTTCTCGGCGCCATTGTCCTGTTCCAGTCGCTGACGATTCAGGGCGGCCCGATGCCCCAGTTCTCGTTCAAGCCGATCTTCTTCATCTCGCTCGCGCTGATCCTGTTCGGCTATCTCCTCAAGCCCATCGGCTTCGTGCTCGCCCTGGTCGTGCTGGTGTTCGTCTCCGCGTTCGGCGGCCACGAATTCCGCGCCAAGGAAGTTGCCATCCTGGCGGTCGTCCTGATCGTCTTTTCGGTCCTGGCCTTCGTGAAGGGGCTCACGCTGCCCTTCCCGCTGTGGCCGGACTTCATGAGCTAAGGGGTTCGCCATGGACATGAGCATCTTCAGCAACCTCGCGCTCGGCTTCGGTGTCGCGCTGACGCCTATCAACCTGATGTACTGCCTGATCGGGGTATTGCTAGGAACCCTGATCGGTGTGCTCCCCGGCATCGGCCCGGTCGCCACCATCGCCATGCTGCTGCCGGTCACGTTCAGCCTGTCGCCGATCACCGCGCTCATCATGCTGGCCGGCATCTATTACGGCGCGCAGTACGGCGGCTCGACCTCGGCGATCCTCGTGAACCTGCCGGGCGAATCCTCGTCGGTGGTGACCTGCCTTGACGGTTACCAGATGGCGCGGCAGGGGCGGGCGGGTGTCGCGCTCGCCACCGCTGCGATCGGCTCCTTCTTCGCCGGCTGCGTGTCGACCCTCATTGTGGCGATGTTCGCGCCGCCGCTGGCCGAGGTCGCGCTCAAGTTCGGCCCGTCGGAATACTTTTCCCTGATGGTGCTCGGCCTGGTCGCCGCGGTCGTACTCGCGCACGGCTCGGTCGTCAAGGCGGTCGCCATGGTGATCCTCGGCCTGCTGCTCGGTCTGGTGGGCACGGACGTGAACTCGGGCGTGCTGCGCTTCGCCTTCGGCATCTCGGAGCTGGCCGACGGCATCGGCTTTGTGACGGTCGCCATGGGTGTGTTCGGCATCGCCGAGATCATCACCAACCTCGAGATGAAGGACGAGCGCGAGGTGTTCACCAACAAGGTGACCAACATGTTCCCCACCCGTGAGGACTGGAAGCGCATGTGGAAACCGATCCTTCGCGGCACATTCCTTGGCTCGGCGCTGGGTATCCTGCCCGGTGGCGGCGCGCTGCTCGCCTCGTTCGGCGCCTACACGCTGGAAAAGAAAGTGTCCAAGTACGGGCACGAGTTCGGCAAGGGCGCCATCGAGGGCGTGGCCGCGCCCGAAGCGGCCAACAACGCCGGCGCGCAGACCTCGTTCATCCCGCTGCTCACACTCGGCATCCCGTCCAACGCGGTGATGGCGCTGATGATCGGCGCGATGATGATCCAGGGCATCGCCCCGGGCCCGCAGGTCATGACCGAGAAGCCGGAACTCTTCTGGGGGATGATCGCCTCGATGTGGGTCGGCAACCTCATGCTGGTGATCCTGAACCTGCCGATGATCGGCCTGTGGATCAAGCTGCTGACGGTGCCCTACCGCATCCTGTTCCCGTCGATCCTGGTGTTCATGGCCATCGGCGTGTACAGCCTGTCGAACAACCCCTTCGACGTGCTGCTCATGATGCTGTTCGGCCTGCTGGGCTACGTCTTCGTGAAGCTCGAGTGCGAGCCCGCACCGTTGCTGCTGGGCTTCATCCTCGGACCTCTGATGGAGGAGAACCTGCGGCGCGCCATGCTGCTGTCGCGCGGCGACCCGATCGTGTTCTTCACCAAGCCGATCAGCGCCGGGTTCCTGATCGCTTCGATCGCGTTGCTGATCATCCTGCTGTTGCCCAACATCAGGAAGAAGCGCGAAGAGGCGTTCGTCGAGGCTTAGCGCCGACGCGACGTTGCAAAGGGCGCGCCTCGGCGCGCCCTTTTTATTTCTACACGGAGGAGCGCCATGAAAATAATCTTCGTCCTGCTGGCCCTGCTTACGGGAGCAGGCGCTGCCTTTGCGCAGGCGTGGCCCGCCAAGCCGGTGCGGCTGATCTGTCCCTATCCCGGCGGGCCGGTGGATATTTCATCGCGCGTCATCGCGCAGAAGCTGCAGGAGGCGCTGGGCCAGCCCGTGATCGTAGAGACGCGCCCCGGTGCGGGCGGCGTGATCGCGGCGGACTACGTTGCCAAGAGCGCGCCGGACGGCTACACGCTGCTCATGGGCGCCATCGCCACACATGCGATCAACCCCGCGCTCATGGCGTCACTCCCCTACGACCCCATGCGCGACTTCCGGCACATCGCGCTGGTGGTGCAGGTGCCCAACGTGCTGATCGTCAACAACGACCTGCCGGCCCGGAACGTCGCCGAACTGGTGGCGCTGGCCAAGGCGCGGCCGGGCAAGCTCGATTTCGGTTCCGGCTCCACTGGGTCCACCGGCCACCTCGCCGGGGAATTGTTCAAGCAGATGACCGGCACCTACATGGTTCACATCCCCTACAAGGCCTCGGCGCCCGCGGTGCTCGACCTGCTGGCCGGGCGGCTGCAACTGATGTTCGACAATCTCGCCAGTTCGCTCCCCAACATCAAGGCGGGCAAGGTGCGCGCGCTGGCAGTTACCACGGCGAACCGCACCAGCTTCCTGCCCGAAATGCCGACCCTGGACGAGTCCGGCCTCAAGGGATTCAACATGACCACGTGGTGGGGCGTGATGGCCCCCGCGAAGACACCGCCCGAAGTGGTGACGCGCCTGTCGAACGAGATCGTCAGGGCGCTCGATGCGCCCGACACCAAGGAGCGCCTGCGCTCGATGGGCTCCGAGACGCCGGCGATCCGCACGCCCGAGGCCTTTACGACCTTCATCGAATCGGAGAAGGCCCTCTACGCGAAGCTGGTCAGGATTTCCGGGGCCAAGCCCGACTGATCCGACCCCACCCCGGAGGCGCTGGCACCCAGCCGGCGGTTATAGCAGAATTGTTATTTCAACTGCCCGGAGAGCCTTGCCGGCATTGATTCCGAAATAATAAATGTTCGGCTTTTACAGGGCGGCGATGGTCTGCACCTCGACCAGGAACTGCTCCTGCACAAGGCGGTCGACTATCAGCAGCGTGTTGGGCGGGTACTTGCCGTCGGGAAACATCTTCGGGAACTCGCGCAGCCGCCACGCCATGAAACGGGGAATGTCCTGCGAGTGCACGAGGTATGTCGTGAACTGCGCCACGTTGCCCCAGCCAGCGCCCGCTGACTCAAGCGCCGCGCGGATGCTGCGGAACACGCCGCTGCACTGCGCGTCGAAGTCGTCGCCGGGCGCGAGCATGCCGGCGATGTAAAGGGTCTCGGTGGCCTTGACGCGGGCGACGTGCGAATACTGGCCGAGCGGTGCGCCGAGGGAGTCGGGGTTGTAGATGCGGATGTCTGCCATGGAGGTTTCCGTAGTGGTTGGAATGGGGTTTGCCTATGCCGGCGTGTCGGGCCGCGGCCGATTGCGCCCGGCGATCTGGGCGCGGACCGTCGCCGTGAGTGAATTGCGCTCGGCCGGCTTGATCAGGTAGGCGCTGGCCCCGGCTTTCATGGTGCGCTCGACCGTGTCGGGTTCCGACAGCATCGACACCACGATGATGGGGGTGGCCGAATTGGGAGAGTTGGCGCGCAGTTCTCGCAGCACGCCCATGCCGCCGATGCCCGGCATCATGAGGTCGAGCAGGATCGCGTCGTAGGCGAATCCCCCACCCAGGCGCAGCGCTTGTTCGCAAGTGCCCGCCAGCGTCACCTCGACCTCCATGTCGTTGGTGAGGATGCGCGCGAGCAGGAGCCGCGTCATTTCCTCGTCGTCGACGATCATTACGCGGTGGCGGGGCGCCTGGTCGATGGTGCTCACGGGCCCAGGCGCCTTGCGAGGTCGAGGAAGTCGTTGCAGTTGATGTCGAAATCTTTCTCCGCCTTGAGGTCCTTCTTCACGTCCGGGCCGAATTCGAGCGGCCGGCGCACGAACGCGGTGGCCAGGCCGCAGGCACTGGCCGCGACGAGGTCGTTCTTGTGCGCGGCGACCATCATGACTTCGGCCGGTGCCAGCGAAAGCAGCTCGCAGGCCCCGAGGTAGGTTTCGCGGTCGGGCTTGTAATGGCGAAAGGTCTCGCCCGAAAACACCACGTCCCAGGGCAGGCCGCCGGATTTCGCCATGTTCACCAGCAGCGAGACGTTGCCGTTGGACAGCGTGCCTATGGCGCGCGTCTTCTTCAGCGCTTTCAGGCCGGCGCGCGCATCGGGCCACGGCGCAAGGCGGTGCCACACACGGTTGAGGTGGTCGATCTCGGCTTCGGCCAGGCCGCTCACCCCGAAGCGCACGAGCAGGTCGTCGAGGATCATCCGGTGCAGTGCGTCGATTTTGGTCCAGCCGAGCGTTCCCGAGCGCACCTTCGCCATCGCCGGCTGGTAACCGGCGCGCCATGCGTCGGCAAACTGCGCCGGATCGAGGTCGAACTTTTTCGCCCGGGCGAGGCTGCGTACTTCGCGGATGATCGAACCGCGCCAGTCGACCACGGTCCCGAAAACGTCGAAGACCAGCGCCTTGATGAAGGAATATTTGCTACGCATCGTGGGAAGCGCCTGCCAGCGGGGTGGAGCCCTATTGTAAGGGCAGGACCGGCGGCCGCAGGCCCGGGCGCTGTCCGACGCGGAAGTTGTTTCGAGTATCCGCCGCAGCGCGTGCGGCCTAGCGTCGTGTCGCTACTGGAGTTGGATGGTCCCGCTGATGGTGACCTGGATGGTGGAGGCGCCCGGCTCGACGGCGGGGGGGGCCATGGCGCTGGCCGCCACGCCGCCGCGCTGCGCGGCGTACATGCGCGGCTGCATTCCGCCGCCGGTGGCGACCTGCAGTTCCTTGACGCGATAGCCACCGGCCTTTTGCGCCTCGCGCACGATGCCCGCGCGCTCGTGGAAAGCCGCCATCGCCTCGACCACCAGCGAATTCTCGGCCTGCTTGCGCGCTTCCGGCGACAAGCCCACCGACATGCCGGTAACCACCAGCGTGGACTGCAGCTTGCCGATGAGTTCGCTCGTCTTGGCGAAATCGCGGCCCTCGAGGCGCAGCTCCTGGCGCACGCGCCAGCGCGTGATGCGCGCCTTGTCGTAAATCGGGAACGACTGGTAATTGAGGGACTTGGCTTTTACGCCGGGGTAGCCTGCAGCGATCCGGAGCGCCTCGCGCATCGCGCGGTTGACGCCGTCGGCGAGGGCGGCGGGGTCGCTGCCCTCGGACTCGACCGCGAGAACGGAGGTCATGGTGTCGTTCGGGACTTCGCGTTCGGCCTGCGCCGAGAAGTTGACGAGGTTGAACAGCGTCTCGACGCGATCCTGGGCGTGCGCCGCGACGCTGCCGCCGGCCAGCAGCGCGACGGCGGCAAGCCGCGCCATGCAGCCGCGCACATGGCGCGCAGAAGTGCCTGGCGGGTGCGCCGCCGTCCCTAGCGTTACCAGAGCCTTATCCATGCAACCGTATATAGCACGCGCCAATGGGCGCGCCTGTAGGCGAAGTGTGCAAACGTCGTCCGAAGCACAGGCCTTGCTGCGCTGTTGACCGCAAGATGGAGGTCAGCCGGCGTTGCGACCAGGCTGCCACAGCACGTCGCCGCGCCCGGCGTGCCGGTTGGCGAGGCGGCCGATGACGAAAGCGAGGTCGGACAGGCGGTTGAGGTACTGGCGCGAGCGCTCGCTTACGGTCTCGGCGCGGGCTAGTGCCACCAGGCTGCGTTCCGCGCGCCGGCACACGGTGCGAACGAGGTGCGCGCACGCGGCTGAGCGTGAACCGCCCGGCAGGATGAATTCCTTGAGCGGGGGCAGGTCTGCATTGAATCCGTCGAGCAGGTCTTCGAGCCGCTTCACGTGCGCCTCGCCAATCGCCTCCCGCCCCGGAATCGAGATTTCCCCGCCGAGATCGAACAGGTCGTGCTGTACGCCTTCAAGAGCGGCGCGGATCGCTTCGGGAAGGTCTTCGGCCAGCAGCATGCCGATGGTTGAGTTGAGCTCGTCGATGTCGCCGATGGCATTGATGCGCGCGCTTTCTTTCGGTACGCGCGATCCGTCGCCCAGGCCTGTCTCGCCGGCATCACCGGTGCGCGTATAGATCTTGGAAAGGCGGTGTCCCATGCCCGGGATTATAACTTTACGTGCCGGCGTGCGACCCGGCTCTGGCGCCCGCACATGCGGCGCTTATTTTCGCGCGGGGAACGCCGCATTGCGCCGCGCGCCGGATCATTCGCCGCGCCCGGTAACTTCGCTCGTGGCCCAGCCGCGCGCGAAGGTGCTGGTCAGCGTGTCGCCTGCGGCGAGCGCGGAGGAATCGCGCACTACTTCGCCGTTGGCATTGCGCGTGAGGCTGTAGCCGCGCGACAGCACCGCAGCCGGGTCGAGGCCCACTAGGCTGGCGCCCAGCCTTTCGAGTCGCTGCCGGTTGCGCTCGAGATTGCGGCGCAGCGCGAAGTCGAGCCGCCGCGCGAGCTCGGCGCGCCGCCGCTCGTGCGCGGCGAGGTCGGGGCGGGCGGCTGCCAGCCGTGCGGCGAGCTGGTGCAGCAGGCGCGCGCTGGCGGCCAGTCGCGCGCGCGGATGCACGAGACGGCGCGCGAGGTGGTCGACTTTCTGCATTTCACTGTCGATCGCGCGCAACGCTGCACGGGAGGCACGCCCGACCAGCTCGGCCACGCGGGCAAAGAGCGCGTCGCGCGAAGGGCTCACGGCTTCGGCGGCCGCGGTGGGCGTGGGCGCGCGCAGATCGGCGACGAAATCGGCAATGGTGAAATCGGTTTCGTGGCCCACACCGACCACCACCGGGATCGGGCAGGCGCGGATCGCGCGCGCCACCACTTCCTCGTTGAACGCCCACAGGTCTTCGATCGAGCCGCCGCCGCGGGCGAGCAGCAGCACGTCGCACTCTGCGCGCCGCCCCGCGGTCGCGAGCATCGCGGCGATGCGCTCGGCCGCGCCATCGCCCTGCACCGGCACCGGGTAAAGGATGACCTCGATCGATGGGTTGCGCCGCCGCAGCGTGGCGAGGATATCGCGCAGCGCCGCCGCGGCGACCGAAGTGACGATCCCGACGCGAGCCGGAAACGCGGGAATCGCCCGCTTGGCCGCCGGGTCGAACAGCCCTTCGGCTTCGAGCTTCTCCTTCAGTCGCAGGAATTTCTCGAACAGCGGCCCCAGGCCCGCGCGTCGCATGGTCTCAACATTGAGCTGGAAGTCACCGCGCGCCTCATACAGCGTGACCAGCGCGCGCACCTCCACCTGCATGCCTTCCTTCGGCTGGAAATCGAGGGCGCGGCCGCGCGTGCGGAACATCACGCAGCGCACCTGCGCCGACGCATCCTTGAGGGTGAAATACGAATGCCCCGAGTCATAGCGCTTGAAGTTGGAAATCTCGCCCGCGATCCAGCCCAGCGCAAACCGGCGCTCGAGGATCTCGCGGGCGCTGCGGTTGAGTTCCGAGACCCTGATCACGGGCGGGTCGAACAGGGATTTGTCGTAAGGGGCCGACATTTCGGGGGGAGGGTGAAAGACCGGGTCGGGGGGAGAAAGGCGGCTGTGTGTGAATGCGAGTTTGGGGCCGGAAGGCGAGGCGGGCCGTGGCGGGGGAGTAGGCTGGATTCTGGCAGGTTGCCGCGCATCGGCCGCCGCTTTGGCCCCATCTTGGGCCAACCCGGGAGCCGGCGAAGTGTACCCTTCGGCGCCCATCCAGGCTGGTCGTGGGCGCTGCTTACACCTGTAGTCCGGACACCTACAAACCCCTTAATTTGGTTGCTGTTTTTGGCTCACTTTAAGGGACTAATCCACATTGCCCCTGATGCGCAAGCGTATTTTGCCCAGACTCCCCGCGGAGGCCGATTATTAGTCGCAACATAATGTTTTTGAAAGACATTACGGCGATGAAAAATTAACCAGACCGAGTTCAGGCGGCTTCTTGGCAGGCAAAACGCGATCTGTACATGCACAATCCACAAACTTATCCACAGGTTTTGTGGATAACACTGGGCAGCTCACGATTGCGCGCCGCAACAATGCTTTTTCGGTGCATTCCGGGGCCCCGAATCTGCCACACTGGCTGCGGGCCCGCCGATGCGCTGCACAAAGTTGCCGGGGGAGAAGGGTTTGCGTAAAGTGCGCGCCTGACGTCGGTGCCTGCGGCCGGGCCGGTCCCCGGCCGGTTCGCCGGAACGATCCGCAGCACCTTGAGGAGAATCGAATTTGTTCGCAATGATCCAGGCTGCCGGTTGGCCGATTTACCCGTTGCTCCTCGCCTCAATCGTCGCCGTCGCGCTGATCATCGAACGCTCGGTCAGCCTGCGCAGGCGCAAGATCGTGCCGCCCACCTTGCTCGATGAAGTCGTCACCGTGTACAGGCGCCAGGGCATCACGCCCGACGTGCTCGAAAAGCTCTCGCGTGACTCACCGCTCGGGCAGGTGCTTTCGGCGGGTTTGCGCAACGTGAACAGCCCGCGCGAAGTCATGAAGGAGGCCATCGAGGAGGCCGGCGGCAGCGCGGCGCACGACCTCGAGCGCTTCCTCACCACGCTCGGCACGATCGCCTCGGCCGCGCCGCTGCTGGGCCTGTTCGGGACCGTGATCGGCATGATCGAGATCTTCGGCTCGCAGGGCCCCACCGGCACCAACCCGCAGCAGCTCGCGCAGGGCATCTCCATCGCCCTCTACAACACCGCGTTCGGCATCGGCATCGCGGTGCCCTCGATCATCTTCTACCGCCACTTCCGCAGCCGTGTCGACGGCTTCGTGGTCGACATGGAGCGCTCGGCGGCCAAGCTCGTGGATATCGTGCACGGCGAGCGCGGCGACTACAAAGGCAAGCCCGCGCGATGAAATTCCGCGCCCGCGTGCGCGAGGAGCCGGAGATCAACCTGGTCCCGCTCATCGACGTGATGATGGTGATCCTGATCTTCCTCATGATCACCACCACGTACTCCAAGTACACCGAGCTGCAGATCAACCTGCCGACCGCGGACGCCGAAAAGCAGCTCGAGCGCCCTAACGAGATCTCGGTGCTGGTCAACGCCAGCGGGCAGTACGTGATCGACAAGTCGCCGGTGGCGTTCACCAACATTGCAGCACTTGCCGACGCGCTGCGCCACGCGGGTGGCGAGCGCAAGGAACCGATCATCGTGATCAGCGCCGATGCGCAGGCCACCCACCAGTCGGTGGTGCGGGTCATGGAGGCGTCGCGCGTCGCCGGCTACGCGCAGATCACCTTCACCACGCAGGCGCCTGCCAAGTAGGCGGCAGGCCCGCAATCACGCGGGGCCCGGCCATCTCGCTCCAAACCCTCGTTCCGCACTGGACCCGCGTGACTCCCGTCACGCGCCTGCTGGCGCCGCTGGCGTGGGTGTTCGGCGCGGCCGTCACGGTGCGGCGCGTGTTGTACCGCATCGGCGTGCTGCCGGTGGCGAAGGCCGGCGTGCCGGTCATCGTGGTGGGCAACATCACCCTCGGGGGCAGCGGCAAGACGCCCCTGGTGCTGTGGATCGTGCATTACCTTGCCACCGCCGGATGGCGGCCGGGGATCGTCAGCCGTGGATACGGGGGAAGCATCGCGGCGCGAGGGGCGCCGCCGGCCGAAGTGAGCATCGGCTCCGACGCCGCCGAGGTGGGCGATGAGCCCCTCATGCTCGCGCGCCGCACCCAATGCCCGGTGTGGGTGGGTGCGGACCGTGCTGCGGTCGCCCTCGCACTGCGCGTGCAGCATCCGCAATGCGATGTCCTTGTGCTCGACGACGGGCTGCAGCACTACGGTCTTGCGCGCGACGTGGAGATCGCGGTGCTCGACGCGCGCGGCCTGGGCAACGGGCGCCTGTTTCCCGCCGGGCCGTTGCGCGAGCCGGCCGCGCGGTTGGCGAGCGTCGATGCAGTGGTGCACACCATTGAGGTCGGCGCTCCCCGGAACGCCGCAAGCAGGAGCGGACGGCCCGATGCACCCGCGGCATTTTCGATGTGGCTCGCAGGCGAACGCTTTGAGCGCCTTGCCGAGCCGGGCCGGATGCTCGAGCGCGCTGCGCTGGGTTCGGCGCGGGTACATGCGGTTGCCGGAATAGGCAACCCGGCCCGCTTCTTCGCGCATCTTTCATCGCTCGGGCTGGAGGTGGTCCCGCACCCGTTTCCCGACCACCATCGCTTCACCCCTGCCGATCTCGCCTTCGACGACGGCCTGCCGATCGTGATGACCGAAAAGGACGCGGTAAAATGCCGCGGCCTGGCGATGCACGCCCGAGGCCGCGAATCGCCGAACGCGCTGTGGGTGCTGCCGGTCAGCGCGCAGCTCGACCCCGCGTTCGGCCCGCTGCTCGAATCGAAGCTCGCCCGGGCGCACGCCGTCGCCGCGCAATTCAACCCCAATTCGCCGAGGTAATGCCGTGGACCCAAAGCTGCTCGAAATCCTCGTCTGCCCGATCTGCAAGGGGCCGCTGGTGCGGCGCCGCGAGGCCAACGAACTTATCTGCAAGGCCGACCGCCTTGCGTTCCCAGTGCGCGAAGGCATCCCGGTGATGCTCGAAGACGAGGCGCGCAAGCTCGATCCGCTGGAAGAGGTCGCGTGACCCGGTTCACCGTGGTGATCCCGGCGCGCCACGCGTCGACGCGGTTTCCGGGCAAGGCGCTGGCGGACATCGCCGGCAAGCCGATGGTGGTGCGCGTGGCCGAGCGCGCCGCGCAGAGCGGCGCCGAACGCGTTTACGTGGCAACCGACGACGCGCGCATCGAAGCGGCCGTCCGCGCGCACGGCATCGAATCCATCCTCACGCGGGCCGACCACGCGACCGGCACCGACCGCATCGCCGAGGCCGCCGGCAAACTCGGCCTCGCCGAGGACGCGATCGTGGTCAACGTGCAGGGAGACGAGCCGCTCATCGATCCGGGCCTCGTCGCCGGGGTGGCGCAGGTACTGGCCGACGCAAAGGACGCCGCCGTGTCTACCGCGTGCCACCCGATCGCCGATGCGGCGGAGATATTCAGTCCCAACGTGGTGAAGGTGGTGCTCGATGCGCGCGGCTTTGCGCTGTACTTCAGCCGCGCCCCGATACCGTTTGCGCGCGATGCCTGGGGCGCCGGCGGCAAGCCCGCGCAGGCGCCGGCGCAGTTGCCCTGCTACCGCCACATCGGCCTGTACGGCTACCGGGCGGGGTTTCTCGCCCGCTATGCGCAGCTCGCGCCGAGTCCACTCGAGAGTTTCGAGGCGCTCGAGCAGTTGCGCGTGCTCTGGCATGGGTTCCGCATCGCGGTGGCGATCAGCGAAACCGCTTCGCCACCCGGCGTGGACACGCCCGAAGACCTGGAGAAAGTGCGTAAACTCGCGGTTCGGTGGCAGTGAAAGGCTGCGGCGCCGGCGCACAACAACAAATGCAGGGCGAGGGACAGGGAAACAGCATGCGACTCATATTGCTTGGCCCACCGGGTGCCGGGAAAGGCACACAGGCTGCCTTCATCAGGGACAAGTACGCCATCCCGCAGATCTCCACCGGCGACATGCTGCGCGCAGCGGTCAAGGCGGGGACGCCGCTGGGGGTGGCTGCCAAGAAAGTCATCGATTCGGGCGTGCTGGTGTCCGACGACATCATCATCGGGCTGGTGACGGAACGCCTCAAGGAACCGGACTGCGCCAACGGTTACCTGCTCGACGGCGTCCCGCGCACCATCCCGCAGGCCGACGCGATGAAGGCGGCCGGAGTTGCGCTCGATTGGGTGCTCGAAATCGAGGTGCCGTCGACCGAGATCATCCTGCGCATGAGCGGTCGGCGAGTGCACCCCGCATCGGGGCGCTCCTATCACGTTAAATTCAACCCGCCCAAGGCCGAGGGACGCGACGACGCGACCGGCGAACCGCTGATCCAGCGCGAGGACGACAAGGAAGACACGGTGAGGAAGCGGCTCGATGTCTACGCGGCGCAGACCCGGCCGCTGGTGGACTACTACAAGCAATGGGC
>JBDTRN010000033.1:0-15947 GCA_039931715.1 Betaproteobacteria bacterium | reverse complement strand
CATCGCGCGGCCCTCGGCGCGCATGCGCCTGAGCACCTCGAACCCGTCGATGCCCGGCAACCCCACATCGAGGATCACCAGGTCGAAGCTTTCCTGGCGCGCGGCCATCGCGGCGTGCTCGCCGGTGCGCATCAGGTCGACGGCGTACCCCTCGGCCTCGAGGATCCGGCCGATGCCGGTGGCAAGCGAAGTATCGTCTTCGACAATCAGGATGCGCATTCGGGGTTCGTTCCTGGAGGGCATGTGCTGCTTGGAGCGCCATGATAGCGCCGGAGCGCACCGGCCGTCAGCCCGCGTGCCCCGCAACCGGTGCGGAGTCAGCGCCGGATCAGCGTCCCGCGAGGCGCGCCGCGCGGTGCTCGGCGAACATCTGCGAGGCCACTTGGTACCACGCGATGGCCTCGTCGGTGAGGCTCGCGTCGGGCCGTGCCGGCGTGGCCGAGCCATCGCGCGGGTCGGGCTTCACCACGCTCACGCGCTTGCCGGGCCGCAGCACGACGAGCTTGTCGGCGCGCATGAAGCCCAGCTCCTGGTAGGTGGAAACGAAAGCGCGCTCGCGCCCGGGCTCGAGGTCGAACAGGTCGTAGCCGAGGAACTGGCTGCGGTACGAGAACCCGAGCAGGCCGAGGAGCGTCGGCGGGATGTCGATCTGGCTCATGAGCCGGTCGACGGTGCGCGCCTCGATGTGGCCGGGCGAGTAGATCAGCATCGGGATCAGGTAACGATTGATCGGCACGTCGCTTTTTCCGGCGCTCGAGGCGCAGTGGTCGGCGACCACCACGAACACCGTGTCCTTGAACCATGCGTGGCCCGCCGCGCGCTCGATGAAATCGCCGATCGCCCAGTCGGTGTACTTGACCGCGCCGTCGCGGCTGGTCTTGGAGGGGATGTCTATCCTGCCATCGGGATACGTGAAAGGCCGGTGGTTGGTGGTGGTCATCACCTGGTGGAAGAACGGCTGGCCGCGCGCGTGCGCGGCGTCGGCGCGCTCGAGCGCCATGGTGAACAGGTCCTCGTCGGCCACGCCCCAGATGTTCTCGTGGTGGATCTTCTCCGCCGGGATCACCGTGCGGTCCTCGACCACATAGCCGTTGCCGGCGAAGAAGTCGCGCATGTTGTCGAAATAGGCGTAGCCGCCGTACAGGTAGCGCACGTCGTAACCCTTGCCCTTGAACACCGAGCCGAGGGTGAACATCGCATCGTTGTGGGGGCGCTTGACGATCGACTGTCCCGGCGTGGGCGGATAGCCCACCGACAGCGCCTCGAGCCCGCGCACCGTGCGCGTGCCCGTGGCGTACAGCCGGGTGAAGAACATCGCCTTGTGGCTGAGCGCGTCCAGCCGCGGCGTGATGCCCTTGTCGTTGCCGAAGCGCGCCATGAAGTCGGCCGACAGGCTCTCCACCGACACCAGCACCACATTGAGCTTTCTTTCCGGCCCCGGGTAGCTGACCTGGCGCACCAGGTCGGGCGAATCCGCCCCTGCGGTACCCGCGGCGAATTTCGCATGCGGGGTTTCCAGTCGCGCGCGCAACAAGGCGCGCGCCTTGGCCGGGTCGAGGCTCGCGTAGTGCCTGACGTAGTCGAGATCGTTGCGATACGCGGCGGAGAAGAACTCGTACAGCCCGTCACCGGCCAGCTCGTTGGCCAGAGGATTGGCGGAGAACTCGCGCTGCGAGTGGTCGACCCACCAGAACGCGAGCATGGGCGCCGCCAGCAGCGGCACGGCCCACGCGAGCCGGTGGCGAAACCGCTCGGCCACGGCGCGCGGCGCATCCATGGGCGCGGTCAGCGGCCGGCGCAGGAGCCACACGATGACGGCCGCAAGCGCGCCCAGGCCCATGAGGATCCGGCCCACCGGGTAGGATTCGCGGATGTTGCCGATGACCTCGCGGGTGTAGAGGAGGTAGTCCACCGCGATGAAGTTAAAACGGGTGCGGAACTCCTGCCAGAAGAACCATTCGGCCACGAACAGGAACAGCATCCCGAACACCAGCGCCCAGCACAGGGTGAGCCACGCCGCGCGGTGCCAGCGCCGGTGGAACATCCAGCCCGGCGCGAGCAGCAGGTACAGCACGAAGGGAAATGCCGCGTAGGTGAATGCCGCGAGGTCGAAGTACAGGCCGAGGGCGAACGCGCGCACCACCTCGATCGCGCCGAGCGGAGCATGGTCGCCGCCCGAGAAGGCGAACACCAGCCGCACGAGGAACGAGCCTGCGGCAAACACAAGGGCAAGTACTGCGAGCGGCACGATGCGCCGTTCGCGCCAGCGGAACTTCGACATGCGAAAAGGGGCGGGCTCTAGACCGGGTCCGGCCCGCGTTCACGGAACTCCTCAAGCATATAGCCAAAGCCGCGCACCGTGCGGATCCGGATGCCCGCCGGATCGAGCTTGGCGCGCAGGCGCGAGATGTAGACCTCGATCGCGTTGGCCGACAGGTCCTCGCGCCCGCCGGTCAGCGCATCGCCGATGGATTCCTTGCTCACCAGCTTCTCGACGCGCGAGAGCAGCACTTCGAGCACCGCCCATTCGCGCGCCGCGAGCTCGAGCGGCGCATCCGAGAGGAATGCGCGCCGGGCGATCACGTCGAGCTCGAGCGGCCCGTGCACGAGGCGCTGGCCCTGCGCAGCCAGGCGGCGACGCAACAGCGCGCGCACGCGTGCTGCCAGCTCCTGGATCGAGAACGGCTTGGTCATGTAGTCGTCCGCGCCGAGGTCCAGGCCATGGATGCGGTCACCCACCGCGTCGCGCGCCGTGAGCACGAGGACCGGGGTGGTATGGCCCTGCAGGCGCAGTCGGCGCAGTACCTCGAAACCATCGATCCCGGGCAGGCCGATGTCGAGCACCAAGAGGTCGAACGGGGCGCCGGCGATGCGCGCGAGCGCCGCCTCGCCCGAAGCGCGATGCTCCACGACGTGCCCCTCCAGGCTCAGGGCACCGGCAAGGCCCGCGGCGACGCTTGCGTCGTCCTCGACCACCAGCAAGCGCTGGCCACGGGCGGGGCGGGCTCGCGCGGCAAGCGAAGGGGAAGGCGCGGACGGCGGCTGGGTTTGCATGACGGGATCCCCCGGGGGTGAGATGGATGGGCGGGTGACTTACTCGCCGCGGCGCCCCTGCTCGCCGGCGGCGCCGTAACGATTGAAGAGCAGCGGCAGGAGCAGCAGTGTGAACAGCGTGCCGCTGACGATGCCTCCGACGATCACGACCGCGAAGGGCCGTTGGGTTTCCGAGCCGATGCCGTGCGACAGCGCCGCCGGCAGCAGTCCCAGGCCCGCCATGAGCGCGGTCATGAGCACCGGGCGCAGGCGCTGTGTGGCGCCCTCGATCGTCGCTTCGACCGGTTCGGCGCCGTTCCTGATGCGCTCGAGGATGTGCTCGAGCATGATCACGCCGTTCTGCACCGAGATGCCGGCCAGCGCGATGAAGCCCACCGCCGCGGATACCGACAGGTGCAGCCCGGACAGGCCGAGGCCGGCGATGCCCCCGATGAGCGTGAAAGGCACCATCGCGAGCACCAACAAAGACTGGCGCACCGAGCGGAAGGCCCAGAAGAGGAGCGAGAAGATCGCCAGTGCCGAGATCGGCACGATGACGCGCAGGCGCTTGGCGGCGCGCTGCTGGTTCTCGAACTGGCCGCCCCAGGTCATCACGTAGCCCGGCGGCAGGTTGACTGCCTCGGCCACCTTCGCCTGCGCCTCGGACACGAAGCCGCCCTGGTCGCGGTTCACCAGGTTGACCTTGATCGCCACGCTGCGCGCGCCGGCTTCGCGCGTGACTCGCGCCGCGCCCTGGCGCACTTCGACGCGCGCGATCTCGGACAGGTTGATCGTGCCGCCCGGCGCGCCCCCCGCGGCGGCCGGCAGCGGCACCTGCAGGTTGGCAATGTCATCCACCGCGTCGCGGTAGGGCTTGGCCAGGCGCACGGTGATGTCAAAGCGCCGGTCGCCCTCATAGAACGTATTGATCGCGCTGCCCGCAAGCGCCGTCTGCACCATGGAGTTGGCGTCGTTGACCGAGATGCCCAGCCGCGCGAGGCGCCCGCGGTCGAGAGTGATGTCGACTTCGCTCTGGCCGCCGATCTTGATCGCCGCCACGTCGGTCGCGCCGCGGATGGCCGTCAGCACCTCCACAGTGCGCGAGGCGACATTCTCGAGGATCGCGAGGTCCTGGCCGAACACCTTGACCACGATCTCCCCCTTGGCCCCCGACAGCGCCTCCTCCACGTTGTCCTGGATCACCTGCGAGAAGTTGGTGGGCAGGCCGGGCGTGGCGTGGATCCTGGCCGCCATGTCGGCCACCAGCGCGTCCTTGCTGGGAAAGCGCCAGGTCGACTTGGGCTGCAGGTCGGCGAGGATCTCGAGGTTGTTCGGGCCCTTGGGGTCGGTGCCGTCATCCGGGCGCCCGACCTGGGTGATGACCTGCTTTACCTCGGGGTAGCCGCGCAGGATCGCGCGCACGTCGCGCTCGACCTCCTTGGTCTTGTCCAGCGCGGTTGCCGAGGGAAGCGTGATGGTGAGCCAGATATTGCCCTCGTCGAGCTTGGGCAGGAACTCGGTGCCCAGCAGCGGCGCGGCCACCAGCGCAACGCCAAGCAGGCCGAGCGAGGCCGCGGCTATGGTGCGCGCGTGGCCGATGGTGTAATTGAGCAGCGCGCGGTAGCGCACCTGCAGGCGGTCGATCCAGGCGACGTGCTTTTCGGCCATGCCGTCACCGCGCACCGCCCATGACAAGAGCGCCGGCACCAGCGTGAGCGTGAGCAGCAGCGCGCCGGCAAGCGCGAACGACAGCGTCAGCGCCACTGGCGAGAAGATCTTTCCCTCGACACGCTGGAACGTGAAAATCGGCAGGAAGGCGGTGATGATGATCGCCTTGGAGAACAGGATCGGGTGGCCCAGCTCGACCACCGTGTTCTTGAGCAGGTGCAGCCGGTGGCCGTAGGTGTGGTGCATGGGGTTCGCGTCGTCGCGCGCGAGCGCAAGCTTCACCATCAGCGCCTCGACCAGAACCACGGCGCTGTCGATGATGATCCCGAAGTCGACCGCGCCCAGCGATATGAGGTTGGCCGAAACCCCGCGCGCGTCCATGAGGATGAACGCGAAGAGGAGCGACAGCGGAATCACCGCACTCACGATGAGCGCGGCGCGCCAGTTGCGCAGGAAAATGAGCAATATGCCGATCACCAGTGCGGCGCCCACCGCGAGGTTCTCCACCACCGTGAGAACGGTGTGGCGGATGAGCTCGGTGCGCTCGTAGATCGGCGTGATGCGCACCCCCGGCGGCAGCTTTTTCTGCACCTCGGCCACCCTCGCCTTGAGCGCCTCGACGACCTTGGCGGCGTCGTTGCCCTTGGTCATCTGCACGATGCCCTCGACCACGCTGTCGTGCTGGTTCCAGGCAACCATGCCCGACAGGGGCCGCGGGCCGACGGCGACCTCGGCCAGGTCGGACACCAGCACCGTTCGCCCGCCGCGCGCCGCTACCACGGTGTTGCGCAGGTCTTCCAGCGAGGTGTACAGGCCGATCGAGCGCACCACCAGCGCCTCGTCGCCGCGGCGCAGGAGTCCGCCACCCGCATTGGCGCCGTTGGCCCCGACCGCCTGCCCCACCTGGTCGAGCGTGACACCGAAGCGGCGCAGCGCGAACGCATTGACGCGCACCTGGTACTCCTTCACCTCGCCGCCGAAGGACACGACGTCGGCCACCCCCGGCACCATGCGCAGCACCGGGCGCACCTGCCAATCCTGCAGCGCGCGCACATCGGTGGCCGCCATGCCCGGCGGTGTCTCGAGCACGTAGCGGTAGATCTCGCCCACCGCGGTGGTGAGCGGACCCAGGCCCGGCTGCACGCCCGGCGGAAGGCTCACCGTCTGCAGCTTCTCCAGGACCTGCTGGCGGGCGAAGTAGTCGTCGGTGCGGTCGGCGAAGGTCAGCGTCACCACCGACAGGCCGGTGATCGACACCGAACGCAACTGTGTCAGGCGCGGCACCCCCGACATTTCGCGCTCGATCGGCAGGCTCACGGCGCGCTCGACCTCCTCAGGTGCCTGGCCAGGGTACTGCGTGACCACCTGCACCTGCACGTCCTGCACGTCGGGGAAGGCCTCGATCGGCAGGTCGTCCAACGCGCGCAGGCCGAACACCAGCAGCGCTGCCGCGAGCAGCAATACGAACACGCGCTGGGTGAGCGCAAACGTGACCAGCCGGTCGAGCATGGCGCGGCGCCCCGGCTACTGGCCGGAGGCGAGCTCGGAGGCGAGCAGCAGTGCGCCCGCGGTGACCACGCGCTCGCCCTGCGCCACGCCCGAGGTGAGATAGCTGTACTCGCGGTCCTGCACCGCGAGTTCGACCCGGCGTCGAACCAGCACCCCGGGCTCGCGCTCGACGAACACGAAGTGCTGCACGCCCTGCGTGACCAGCGCGGCATTGGGCACCCGGATCGCCGTGCGGTGCTCGTCGGCCAGCAACGTGGCGCGCGCGTACATCTCGGGCCGCAGCCGCCCCGCCGAGTTGTCGACCGAGCAGCGCACCTGCACACGGCGCGTTGAGGGATCGACCGAGGGCGAGATGCGCTCCACCCGGCCGGTGAAGCGCTCCTCCGGATAGGCGTCGACCTGCACGCCGATGCGCTGGCCCACGCCGATCTTGGCCAGGTGCGCCTCGGGCACGTCGATCAGCACCTGAACGTGCTTCAGGTCGGTGACCACGAAGAGGGGGTCGGCGAGGTCGGGCCGCACCTCCATGCCGGGATTCGCCTTGCGCTCAGCCACCACGCCGGCCACGGGCGAGGCGAGCACCATGCGCTGACCCGTGAGCCGCGCACTGCGCGGATTGAGGTTGGCCAGGCGCAGCGAGGCGCGCTGCGACTCCGCATGCGCGGCTTCGAGGTCGGCCTCACTGGACTCCAGATCCTTGCGCGGCAGGACCTCGCCCTTGAAAAGCTCATTCGCACGCGCATAACCCAGCGACTTGCGCCGCTCGTCGGCGCGCGCCTTGGCGAGGTCGGCCTGCGCCGCGCCGAGGTCGGGCGCATCGATGACCGCAAGCGCCTCACCCGCCTTCACCACATCGCCGGGTTGGGCCGACAGGCTCACTATGCGTCCCGGCACCGGGCTCGCGATGCGCGCGGTCGCGCCCTCGTCGAACACGATGCGTGCGTTGAGCGGTTCAGCCAACGGCACCGGCATCTGCGGGGCGGCGGTGATCTGCAGCATCGCAAGTTGCGGCGCACCGGCGGCAAAGCGCAGCACGTCGGGCTCCTTCATGACGACCACCGCGGTGGCGGCTACAGGCGCGGGAGCACGCCCGCCCCACCACGCGCCGGCAGAAAACACGGCGGCAGCGAAGGCCAGGGCAGCGACGAAGAGAGGAGTCCTGCGCATGGTGCGGTCACGCCAGGAAAATGGGAGTGCGGATTGTGGTGCAATGCACTTGCGACAGCCTTAACTTGCGCTTGCACGCACCTGAAGCTGGCTACCCCGGTGCTTCGCGGAACTCCTCCAGCATGTAGCCGAAGCCGCGCACGGTGCGGATGCGGATGCCGGCCGGCTCGAGCTTGGCGCGCAAGCGCGAGATGTAGACCTCGATCGCATTCGAGGACAGGTCCTCTTCGTAGTTGGTGAGCGATTCGATGAACGACTCCTTGCTCACCACTTTCTCGACTTTCTCGAGCAGGATCTGCAGCACGGCCCACTCGCGTGCGGCCAGCTCGAGCGGGGCGCCGCGCAGGTAGGCACGCCGGCCGGCGCGATCGAGCTCGAGCGGCCCGTGCGAGGAGCGCGGTCCCGCGTCGGCCTGGCCGCGACGGATGAGGGCCCGCACCCTCGCGGCCAGTTCCGGCAGCGCGAAAGGCTTGGACATGTAATCGTCGGCCCCGAGGTCCAGGCCATGCACTCGGTCCCCGACTGCATCGCGCGCGGTGAGCACCAGCACCGGCACCGCCTGGCCCGCCAGGCGCAGCCTGCGCAGCACCTCGAACCCGTCGATTCCCGGCAGCCCGATGTCGAGCACTACCAGGTCGAACGCGACCTCGTTGATGCGCGCGAGCGCCGCCTCGCCCGAGTCGAGGTGCTCGACCGAGTGGCCTTCGAGGCCGAGCGCGCGCGCGAGACCCGCGGCGAGGCTGCCGTCATCCTCGACAATGAGCAGGCGCGACTGGCCGCTTTCAGGATGCGTGTGCTGGGCGTTGCGGGGAGGGTTGACTGCCGGGCGATCGGATTCCATGCACTCTCCTTCGGGGATTCAGGCTTGTTTTGGCACGCCGGGGCGGGATTCCCCGGCGCGGCCGCGCGCGCCCGAGAACAGGACATACAGCACCGGCAGCACGAACAGCGTCAGCAGCGTCGCGCTCACCAGGCCGCCGATGACGACCACCGCCAGCGGCTTCTGCGTCTCGGCGCCGATGCCGTGCGACAGCGCCATCGGCAGAAGTCCGAGCGAGGCGAGCAGCGCGGTCATGAGGATGGTGCGCAAACGCAGCAGCGCGCCGCTGGTCACCGCCTCGGCGGGAGTGGCGCCGTGCTCGCGCAGGTCGTTGAACAGCGTGACCATCACCACTCCGTTGAGCACCGCCTGGCCGAACAGCGCAATGAAGCCGATGGCCGCCGACACCGACAGGTAGATGCCGGTCACCCACAGCGCGCAGATGCCGCCGATCAGCGCGAACGGGATGTTGGCGATGATAAGCAGGGCGTTCCTGAACGATTTGAAGGCGTCGAACAGGATCAGGAAGATGATCAGGATCGAGATCGGCACGATCACCGACAGGCGCGCCATGGCGCGCTCCTGGTTCTCGAATTCGCCCGACCAGGTGATCTCGTAGCCCTTGGGCAGGGTGATGTTCTTCGCCACCCGGTCCTGCATGTCGGACACCACGCTGCCCATATCGCGGCCGCGGATGAACACGCCGATCGAGACCACGCGCCGGCCGTTCTCGCGCGCGATGTTCATGCTGCCGCTGACGGTGCGGAAAGAGGCCACCTCGGACAGCGGCACGTAGGCCCCGGCCGGTGTCGCCACCAGCAGGCCCTGCATGCGCGTGAGCGAGCGCTCGGTTTCCTCCAGGCGCACCGCCACGCCGAAGCGCCGCTCGCCCTCCCAGATCTGGGTCACCGCCTTGCCGCCGAGGGCGGTCTCGATCACGTCCTGGATATCGGCCACATTGAGGCCGTAGCGCGCGGCGCGGGCGCGCTCGACGCGGATCTGGATCTGCGGCAGCTCGCCCAGCCGGTCGACAAATGCGCGCGCCACACCGGGCACCGACTCGACGTTCTTCAGCACCGCGCGCGCCTGCTCGGCGAGCACCTCCAGGTCATCGCCGAACACCTTGATCACGATCTGGCCGTCGATCTGCGAGATCGACTCGAGCACGTTGTCGCGGATCGGCTGCGAGAAGGTGGGCTTGATGCCGGGGATGCGCGAGATGGCCTCGTCCATCTCCTTCAGCAGCGCGGGCTTGCCGCCTTTTCTCTGCCACTCGTCCTCGGGCTTCACGTCGACGAGGAATTCGGCCATCGAGATCAGCTTGGGATCGGTGCCGTCCTCGGGCCGGCCGGCCTTGGAGGTCACCCCGGCCACTTCGGGGAACTTGCGGATCGCAGCGCGGATCTTGGCCGTCATCTCCTGCGATTCGCTCACCGAGACGCTGTTGGGGAGCTGCACGTTGATCCACACCGCCCCCTCGTTCAACTCGGGCAGGAACTCGGTGCCCAGGCGCGGCACCAGCGCGAGGCTTGCCGCCAGGGCCAGCACCGCCGCGCCGATGACAGTCTTGGTGTGGGCGAGCGCCCACGCCAGCGACGGCTCGTAAACGCTGCGCGCAGCGTGCACGATGAAGTTCTCCTTCTCGGGCAGGTTCTTCTTCAGCATCACCGAGCACAGCAGGGGCACCAGCGTGAGGGAGAGCACCAGCGCGCCCACCAGGGCCGAAACCACCGAGTAGGCCATCGGCGCGAAGATCCGCCCCTCGTGACGCTGCAGGGTGAAGATCGGGATGTGCGCGGCAATGATGATCAGCATCGAGAACAGCGTCGGCCGGCCCACCTCCACGGCCGCCTCGAGGATGATGTGCTTGCGCTTGACCGACTCGAGCACCTTGTGGCCGTGGCTCGCCTCGGACAGTTTGCGGAATACGTTCTCGACCACGATCACCGCGCCGTCGACGATGATGCCGAAGTCCATCGCGCCGAGCGATAGCAGGTTGGCCGGGATGCCCACCCACGTGAGGCCAAGGAAGGTGGCGAGCAGCGCGAGCGGGATGGTCACCGCGACGATCGCCGCGGCTCGCAGGTTGCCGAGGAACAGCCAAAGCACGAACGACACCAGCAGCGCGCCCTCGACCAGGTTGGTGAACACGGTCTTCAAAGTCTTGCTGATGAGCCAGGTACGGTCGTAGATCGGCTCGACCTTCACGCCTGGCGGCAGGCCGGTGGCATTGAGCGCGTCGATTTTTTCGCGCACGCCCCTGAGAACGTTGGATGGGTTTTCGCCACGGCGCATGAGCACCACACCGGTGACCACGTCGTCCTCCTCGTTCTGGCCCGAGATGCCCTGGCGCGGCACCGCGCCCACATTGACCGTGGCGATGTCGCGCACCAGCACCGGCACGCCGTTCCTCTCGGCCACCGCCACGTCGGCGATGTCCTGTGGCCCGGTGAACAGGCCAATGCCGCGGATGAGGTATTGCTGGCGGCCCTGCTCCACATAGCTGCCGCCGGCGTTGGCGTTACCTCGCTCGATGGCCAGCGAGAGCTGCGCGAGGGTGACCTTGAAATCGCGCATGCGCGCGGCATCCGGGTGCACCTCGTATTGCTTGACCAGGCCCCCCAGGCTCACCACGTCGGCCACGCCGGGCACCTGCTTCAGCTGGCGCAGCACAACCCAGTCCTGGTAGGTGCGCAGGTCGGTGGCCGAGGCGCCTTCGCCCTTCATGCGGTAGCGGTAAATCTCGCCCACCGCCGTGGAGAACGGCGCGAGTTCGGCGTGCACGCCGGCAGGCAGGTCCACCTCGCGCAGTCGCTCGACCACTTGTTGGCGCGCGAAATAGCCGTTGGCCTTGTCATCGAACGTGAGGATCACGAACGACAGCCCGAACTGGGTGTGGGCGAACATGCGCACCGCGTTGGGCAGCCCGGAGAGCGCGACCTCAAGCGGCACCGTGATCTGTTTTTCGACCTCCTCCGCGGCGCGCCCCGGATACAGCGTGATCACCGTGACCTGGGTGTCGGTCACGTCGGGAAAAGCTTCTACCGGCAGCGAATTGAACGCCGCGATGCCCGCACCGATGAAGAACACCAGCCCGAGCACCACAAAAAGCGGCTGGTAGAGCGAGAACGAGACGATCCTGCGGATCATCTGTGGGAGCGTTTCGCGCGGGTTGCGACGGGCTTCATGGGCTCAATCGGCCGGCGCGCTTGCGCGGTTCAGCGGTTGCCCGCGGTCGCGAGGATGCGCTGCAGGAGCAGGGCGCCGTCGGCCACCACCTTGTCGCCCGCCTTGACCCCGCCCAGGAGCACCTGCGAACCGTTGGTCGCCGGACCCACGCTCACCTCGCGCCGCTCAAATCGCCCCGGCGCGGCCTGCAAGAACACGAAGTAACGGTCACCGCGCAGGAACACCGCCTTGGCCGGCACCACCATGCCGGGCGCAGCGGCACTGTGCATCTCGGCGGTCACGTACATCTCCGCCTTGAGGCGGCGGTCCTTGTTGTCCACGGTGCCGCGGACTTTCACCGTGCGCGACTGCGTGTCGACCGCGTCGGCCACGTGGACCACCCGCCCGGCCGCCACGCCGTCGCCCAGCAGCGGCGAGCGCAGCGTGACCACAGCGCCCGGCCGCAGCAGCCCGGCGTCGGCCTCGGCCACGTCGAGCACGAACCACAGTCGGGTGGGGTCGGAGATCACGAAAGGCGCGCGATCCTGCGCCTGGTCCGGGCGCAGCTCCTGGCCGGGATTGAGGTTTCGCTCCACCACCACGCCACCGATCGCGCTGCGCAGCGCGAACCGCTGGTCCACTCCCGCCGAACGCGCGCCATAGAGCGAAAGCTTGGCGGCGGTGCGCGCGAGCTCGGATTCGTTGCGCGCAAGCTCGGCCTGCGCAGCCTGCAGATCCTTGGCCGGCGCCACGCCCGCGCCGTGCAGTTCCTGCACACGAGCGAGGCTTTTCTGCGCCAGCGCGCGGTCCTGCTCGGCGCGGCGCGCCTCGGCCTGGGCCTGTCCCAGCTCGGGCGCGGAGACCACCGCCAGCGTCTGGCCCGCCTGCACCGTGTCGCCGGGGCGCACGGCGATCGACAGCACCCGCCCGGCCAGTGGCGGGAAGACGCGCACGGTGCGGTCCTCGTCCCATACGATGCGGCCATTAAGGCGCGTGACCGCCTCGCCGCGTGGCGCGACGGTTTCGGTCACGATAGCGCCGAGCTGCGTGCTCCCCTGTGGGAACTCGACGGCGTTGCCCACCGCTGTCGCCACCTGCAACGGCTGCGCCGCGCGTGGAGGTTCGTCGCAACCGGCCAATAGCAGCGCCGCGCCGGTGAGGAACAGTGCCGGGAAAACCGCCCGCCACGCGGCGGGCAGGACAGCGACCCTGGTGACCAGGATTTCATCGGGTGCGGATCGGCCCCGCAACTTATGCGTGGGACTCATTTCTGGGTCGGCACGCCTGCGCTCGGCGCAGCGCCGGCACTGGGCATGGCGGGCACGGCACCTTGCAGGCTCGCGCGCCACGCATGCACCGCCTTGGCGTATTCGGCGCGCGCGGCGAGCGCTTCGAGCTGCACCGCGCGCAGCGTGCGGCGCGCATCGAGCACTTCGAGCACCGAGGTGGCGCCGCGCTTGAATGCGAACTCCGCGGCCTCGGCCGAGCGTTGCGCCGCGGCGAGCAGCGACCCGTCGTAGCGGCTGCGCCTATCGGCCGCCGACTGCAGGTCTGAGGCAGCCCGCGCAATCTCGGTGACCGCCACCGCGCGCACCTTGTCGAGCGTGTCGAGCGCGGCGTAGCGGTCGACTTCGGCGCGCTGGATGTCGCCTGAGAAATCGTTGCCGAACAGCAGCGGGAAAGAAAGCCCGACGCCGACGCTGTTGGCCGGCTGGGTGCCCGGATAGCGCTCGAACTGCGCTCCCACGGAAATGTCACGTGTGCGCTGGCTCCGGGCGAGGTCACGCAGCTTTTCGGTGGCTTCCACCCGCGCCCTGGCCGAGAGCACGTCGGGGCGCGCCTCCACCGACTGTGTGATGGCCCGCTGCACCTCCGCCGGGTCGAGAGCCTCGACCGCCGGCCATGGGTCGGATGCGCGCAGTTGCACTGCGCCTACCTCGTCGGCGACGAGGTAGGCGAGTGCGTACCTCGCGCGCGCAAGTTCCGCCTGCGCCACGCGCAGGTCGTTCTGCGCGCGCTCGTAGTCGACCTGAACGCGCGCCACGTCCGCCGAGGCGAGGTCGCCCGCCTTCAGGCGCGTCTGCGCGGCCGAGTAGGTGCTGGAGAACAGCCCGGCCATGCCGACGAGGATCTCGGCCTTGGCCTGCGCCTGTTGCAGGTCGGTGTAGGCGTTGCGTGCGAGCAGGAGTTGCTGGCGCATCACGTCGGAGGCGTCGTTCTGCGCCGCGCGCTCGAGGTTTTTCGCCGCCTCCACGCGCAGCTCGCGTTTGTTGCCGCGCTCGACCAGCTGGTCGATGCGGAAAGTGTTGTCGATGCGCTTGTTGTAGGGCGGACCGGCGCCGATGCTGTTGCTGATCCCCGAGGCGTTGTACGAAACGACGGGATTGGGGCGCACGTCCGCCTGCAGGATGCCCGCCCCGGCCGATTCCACCAGGCGCCGCGCGGCTTGCAGGTCGCGGTTGCCGCGCACCACCAGTTGCTCGGCTTCGGCCAGCGACAAGTCGCGCCCGAACGCCGGCCCGGTAGCGCAAACGCACCCGGCAGTCACGAGGGTCAGGACAAAGCGATACACAGAATAAGGACCCGTACAGGCGAAGGGGTGTGCAAGCTAGCAGCAGGGCTTTGCCGCCAGCTTTCAACACGCTGACGCTGACCTTACATCCTCCATTTGGTGGATATCGCAGTGCAGCAAAATGTGGCGGCCGAGGGTGACCTGCATACTCCTCGCGGGACTGCGAGGATGGCATTGCAAACGTCCTGCCGGACAGCGACCCCACGCACCGTGATTCGTTTGCCGGGGCCAATCGCGTGCGCTAGCATCCCGATTCCCCGGCGGATCAGGCTTCCGGCCGGACCGCACTGCGCCGGTACGCCCAGAAAAAAATCGCAACCCAGGCAATCCAAGAGCAAGGAGCTTCCATGTCCATCAAAGTATCCATGACCGTCAACGGCAAACCCGCCTCGGCCCAGGTCGAGGAGCGCACGCTCCTGGTCACCTTCATCCGCGAGGAGCTGCGCCTGACCGGCACCCACGTGGGCTGCGACACGGCGCAATGCGGCGCCTGCACCGTGCACATGAACGGCAAGGCGGTGAAATCGTGCTCGATGGTGGCCATGCAGGCCGAGGGCGCGAACATCGTCACCATCGAGGGCATCGCCGCTCCCGACGGCACGCTGCACCCCATGCAGGCGGCGTTCAAGGAGAACCACGGCCTGCAGTGCGGCTTTTGCACCCCGGGCATGGTCATGAACGCGATCGACCTCGCCAAGGGCCGTCCCGACCTGTCCGAGACCGAGATCCGCGAAGGGTTGGAAGGCAACCTGTGCCGCTGCACCGGCTACCACAACATCGTCAAGTCGATTGCCGCAGGCGCCAAAGCGATGGCCGCTGCCAAGTAAAAGGCCGCGCAAAAGCATTCCAGGGAAGTTCCAGCAAGTTGAGTGGACAGACCGAGGAGAAAAGCATGAACGCACCGCTGATCGGCGCAAGGATCGAACGCAAGGAGGACTACCGGTTCCTGACCGGAGCCGGGCAGTACACCGACGACGTCACGCTGCCGGGCCAGTCGCATGCCGTGTTCGTGCGCTCGCCGCATGCGCACGCGACCATCAAGGCAATCCGCAAGGACAAGGCGCTCAAGGCGCCGGGCGTTCTGGCCGTGTTCACCGGCGAGGATCTCAAGGTCGGCAGCCTGCCGTGCGGCTGGCTGATCACCGACGTCAACGGCCAACCCATGAAGGAGCCGCCACACCCGCCGCTCGCCCAGGGCAAGGTGCGCCACGTGGGCGACCAGGTCGCGGTGGTGATCGCCGAAACGCTCGACCAGGCGCAGGACGCCGCCGAGCTGCTCGAAGTGGATTACGGCGTGCTGCCGGCGGTGGTCGATGCGGCCAAGGCGCGCGCCAAGGGCGCGCCACAGTTGCACGAGGCCGCGCCCGACAACACCTGTTACGTGTGGGCGCTCGGCGACAAGGCGGGCGTCGATGCTGCGTTCGCCAAGGCCGCGCATGTGACCAAGCTCGACCTCGTCAACAACCGCCTGATCCCCAACGCCATCGAGCCGCGCGCGGTCAACGGCATGTACTCGCGCGCCGACGACAGCTACACGCTGTATGTCGCCAGCCAGAACCCGCACGTGGAGCGGCTGCTCATGACAGCCTTCGTGCTCGGGCTGCCCGAGCACAAGGTGCGCGTGGTTGCCCCGGACGTGGGCGGCGGCTTCGGCTCGAAGATCTTCCTGTACGGCGAAGACGTCGTCGTGACGTGGGCCTCCAAGCAGATCAACCGGCCGGTCAAGTGGACCGCCGAGCGCAGCGAATCGTTCGTGTCCGACGCCCACGGGCGCGACCATGTCACCACCGCCGAACTGGCGATGGACAAGGACGGCAACTTCCTGGCGATGCGGGTGATGACGGTGGCCAACATGGGCGCCTACCTGTCCACCTTCGCTTCCAGCGTGCCGACCATCCTGTATGCCACGCTGCTGGCGGGGCAATACAAGACTCCGGTGATCCACTGCGAGGTGACCGCGGTATTCACCAACACCGTGCCCGTGGACGCCTACCGCGGCGCCGGCCGGCC
>JBDTRN010000032.1:0-15967 GCA_039931715.1 Betaproteobacteria bacterium | reverse complement strand
CATGGTGTCGACCATCTTCGCGTCGCCCATGCGAAAGCCGTCGCGCGAGCCGGGGATCACATGGTTCGACATGCTCATCGACTCCTGCCCGCCGGCGATGACGAAATCGGAGTCGCCGTTGAGGATCGCCTGCGCGCCCAGCATCGCGGCCTTGAGGCCCGAGCCGCACACCTTGTTGATGGTCATGGCGGGCACCATGTGCGGCAGGCCCGCCTTGATCGCGGCCTGGCGCGCGGCGTTCTGGCCCACGCCGGCGGTGAGGACCTGGCCGAGGATGACTTCGGAGATCTGGTCGGCTTTGACTCCGCTCTTTTCCAGCAGCTGGCGGATCACGATCGCGCCGAGGTCGGAGGCCGACACCTTGGCCAGCGACCCGCTGAATTTTCCGATGGCGGTGCGCACTGCACCGACGATGACGACTTCTTCCATGATGAACCTCCGCGAGCCTGCCGGTTGAACTGCTATGAGTTGAATTTCTCTTTGACGTAGCGGCCGGGCGCGGGCTCGATCGCCTTGTGCCGTTTGTTGCCCAATGCCTTCCTTGCCTTCCTGTCGCCGCCCTTGTGGGTGGCGAGCCATTCGGACCACACCGGCCACCAGCTGCCGGGGCGTTCGGTTGACGCCTCGAACCACGCGTCCGCCTCATCGGGCGATGGCGCGGCAGGGTCCGTCGCCGCCATGCCGGGCGACACCCAGTGGCTGCGCTTGCCCTTCGACGCCGGGTTCACGACACCGGCGATATGGCCGCTGGCCGCAAGGACGAACCTCACATCGCCGCCGAGGATGCCGAGGGTCCGGTAGGCGCTTTTCCACGGCACGATGTGGTCTTCGCGCGAGGCCAGCACGAAGCTGGGCAGGCCGATCGCGCCGAGATCCACGGGCACGCCACAGTTGGCGAGCGCACCGGGCTCGCGCAAGCGATTTTCGAGGTAGGTGTTGCGCACATACCAGCAATACATGGGCCCGGGCAGGTTGGTGCTGTCCGCATTCCAGTACAGCAGGTCGAACGCCACCGGCGACTCGCCCTTGAGGTAATTGTTGACCACGTAGGGCCAGATGAGATCGTTGGCGCGCAGGGACGAGAACACAAAGGCAAGGTCCGACCCGGGCAGGATGCCGCCCTGGCCGATGGCCTGCTCGCGCGAGCGCACGCCCTGCTCGTCGACCAGGCAGCCGATCTGGCCGGTATCGGAGAAATCGAGCATGGTGGTGAGGTAGGTGACGCTGGCCGCAACCTCTTCGTCGCGCGCATTGAGCACGGCGAGTGCCGCGCCCAGCAGCGTGCCACCGACGCAAAAACCGAGCGCGTTGACCTTGTCGCTTGCGGCAACTTCCCGCGCGGTGGTGAGCGCCTCGATTACACCTTTCTCGACGTAGTCGTCCCACGTGAGGTGGCCGAGGTCGGCTTTGACGTTGCGCCACGAGACCATGAATACGGTGTGCCCCTCGGCCACCGCGTAGGCCACCAGCGAGTTCTCCGGCTGCAGGTCGAGGATGTAGAACTTGTTGATGCAGGGTGGCACGATCACCAGCGGACGCTTGGCGACGCTGGCGGTCGTCGGCGTGTACTGGATGAGCTGCATGAGCTCGTTCTCGTGCACCACCGCGCCGGGTGTGACCGCGATGTTGCGGCCGACCTCGAAAGCCGACTCGTCGGTCTGGCTGATGTGGCCCTTGCCGGCATCGGCAATCAGGTTGGCGAGGCCCTTGGTGAGGCTTTCGCCCTTGGTCTCGATGGCCTTGCGCAGGGCCTCAGGGTTGGTGGCCGGGAAATTGGCCGGGCAACTCGCGTCCACCCACTGCTTCACCGCGAAGCGCAGCCGGTCCTTCGCCGCAGGCTCGGCCTGCACCGACTCCACCAGCTCGCCCATGTAACCGGACAACAGCAGGTAGGACTGCCTGAGATAGTCGTAATAGGGGTTCTCGCGCCATTCGGCGGCGCGAAAACGCTTGTCACCGGCCTCTGGCGCCGCCACCGGTTGCGGCGGCGCGGCCGGGTCACGGCCGACGAGACTCATCCAGAGCTTCGCCTGGCGCTCGGCATAGCCGGCCTGCAACTGCCCGAGGCGCGCCGGATCGGCCGAAAAAGCCTGCGTCCACGCGGCCGGGTTGGCTCCGCCCTGCCCGCCAGCCGGCAGGTTCGGCAACAACCCCATCCACGCCGGGCCCATGCTCGCGCCCGCATTCGCGATCGATGCGAGGAAGGCTTCGGGCGAATCGAATTGGCTGGCCACGTTTTCCTGGTTTCTGGGCGCCCCGGAACCGGGCGCTTGGGGAAGTGCGCGCGCTGCAAACAGGCGCCGATTCTGCGCCGCACCATTGGCGAGGTCAACCCCGCGCAGCAGGTGAGTTCGACGCGGGCCGGAGGGGCGGTCCCGTCTAGTCGCCGATGACCATGCGGGCAAGGGCGATCGAGCCCACGCCGAGCGCGATCAGCAGCGTTTGCGACACCGTGGCGCGCAACTCAGGGCGCTTGTGCAGCCCCGGGATCAGGTCGGCGACGGCCACGTAGATCATGCTCGCGGCGACCACACCGAGCAGGATGGGCACCGCGCCGCTCATGGCCTGCAAGGCGAAGTAGCCGATCACCCCGCCGGCCAGCGAGGCGAGCGACGAGATCATATTGAGCACCAGCGCCCGCGTCTTGGTGTAACCCGAGTGCAGCAGGATGAGGAAATCGCCCACCTCCTGCGGGATCTCGTGCGCGACGATGGCGATGGCGGTCACCACGCCGAGCTGGGTGCTTTCGAGGAAGGCCGCGGCGATGAGCACGCCGTCGATGAAGTTGTGCACCGTGTCGCCGACCAGGATCATCATTCCCGAGCGCCCGTGGTCGTGCGCGGCCGCGTGCTGGTCGTGCGCCTCGCAGTCCTCGGTGTGGCAATGGCGCCAGAGCACGAGCTTTTCCAGGATGAAGAACACGAAGATGCCGGCGAGGATGGTGGCCGCGGCGGTGCGCGGCTCGGCGCGCTCGAACGCATGCGGAATCACTTCGAGGAAGGCCGCGCCCAACAGCGCGCCGATGGCGAACGACACCAGCATCGGAACCCAGGAGGTGCGCACGGTCAGCGCGAAGGCCGCCGCGAGGCCGACCGAGAGCAGGCCGCCCGCAAGCGAGGCGGCAACGATCCATGCCAGCGTCATCCGTACTGCCTTGGGTCGAAAAGGGGGGCGATTATACGCGCCAGACCACAGCCGCCATGCGCTGCGGCGCCTGGTTGCGCCGGAAGGAATAGAACAATTCCGGTTCGCTCGCCGTGCAATGCGTGCCGCCATCGACGCGATCGACCCCGCAATCGGCCAGGCGCTGGCGCGCGACCGCGTACAGGTCGAGCAGCCAGTGGCCCGGCCGCGTGGGCACGAATGCCGCCGCCGCGCGCGCGTCCTTGGCGACGAATGCATCGCGCACCTCGGCGCCCACTTCGTAGACGCGCGGGCCGATCGCCGGCCCCAGCCACGCCTGCAACGAGGCGCCGGGCACTTGCATCGCCGCCACGGTGCGCTCGACGACACCGGCGCACAGGCCGCGCCAGCCCGCGTGCGCCGCGCCGACCACACTGCCGTCGCTCGCTGCGAGCACCACGGGCAGGCAGTCCGCGGTCATGATCGCGCACACCGTGCCGCGCGCCGTAGTGAATGCGGCGTCGGCTTCCGGGAGGGTTCCCGGCGCGATCGCGGCAACATCGACCACCTGCGTGCCGTGCACCTGCCTGAGCCAGATGGGCGGCGCGGGCAGCAGCGCCCCGAGCGCAGCCCGCCCGGTGGCATCTTTCATGTCGCCCAGTGCGCGGGTGGTGAAAAAGGCTTGCACTCCGGGCGGAGCGGCCCAGTCGGCGATGACCCGACCCGTCGCGCCGGCGTCAGGCGTCGATGGCATTGCGGAACATCCTCAGCAGGCGGCGGAAATCCGCCGGCAGCGGCGACTCCCACACGCGTTTGCGACGCGTGCCCGGATGCAGGAGCTCGAGGCGCGCGGCGTGCAGCGCCTGGCGCGCGAAATCGCCGATCGGCTGCGACTTGGCGCCGCGGCGATATACCGGGTCGCCCACCAAGGGATGGCCGATCGACTGCAGGTGCACGCGGATCTGGTGGGTGCGTCCGCTTTCGAGCTTGCACGAGAGCAGCGTCGCCAGGGCCAGGCGCTCGACGACCTCGTAATCGGTGCGCGCCGGCTTGCCGCGGTCGGTCACCGCCATGCGCGTGCGGCTGCGCGAATCGCGGCCGATAGGCGCATCGATCACGCCCCGCGCGGCGCGCACGCTGCCCCACGCGAGCGCGTTATAGGTGCGGCCCATGGTGCGCGCCTGCAACTGGCGCACCAGGCTCGTCTGCGCCGCCACTGTCTTGGCCACCACCAGCAGGCCGCTGGTGTCCTTGTCGAGCCGGTGCACGATGCCCGCGCGCGGCAGGCCCGCCAGCGCGGGCGCATGCGCGAGCAACGCGTTGAGCATCGTGTGGTCGGGGTTGCCCGCGCCGGGATGGACCACCAAGCCGGCGGGCTTGTCGATCACGAGGATGTGCGCATCCTCGTGCACGATCTCCAGCGGCAACGCCTGGGCCTGCGGCATCGCGCCGGTGGGCAAGCCGGGCGGGGCAAGCACCACGTTCTCGCCTCCCCGTACCGCGTATTTGGCCTCCACGGGCACGCCTTCGACGCGCAGATTGCCCGCCTTGAGCCACGCCTGCAGGCGGCTGCGCGAATATTCGGGGAACAGCCGGGCCAGCGCCTGGTCCAACCGCAGCCCTGCCGATTCGGCGGGGATCCGGGCGCGCCTTTCGTCGCCTGCGCCGATTCCCGCCGGGATCGAAGGGGAATTCGAATCGTTATAATTGCCGCCGCTACTCGAAGAGGTTTTCGCCATGCATCCTAGTGTACTTCCCCGCCTGCTGGTCGTCGCCGCGATGGCGTTCGCCGCGCTGCTTTCCGGCTGCAGCGGCCTCGACGACAAGAAGGACGAAACCGTCGGCTGGTCGGCCAACAAGCTCTACGGCGAGGCCAAGGACGCGATGGGCGGGCGCGACTGGTCCAAGGCGGTCAAGTACCTCGAGAAACTCGAGGCGCGCTACCCATACGGCCGGTTCGCGCAGCAGGCGCAGCTGGAAATCGCCTACTGCTATTACAAGGACAACGAACGCGCCTCTGCGATCGCCGCGGCCGACCGTTTCATCAAGCTGCACCCGAACCACCCGAGCGTCGACTACGCCTACTACCTCAAGGGGCTGGTTAATTTCAACGAAGACGGCGGATTGTTCGCGCGCCTGTCGACGCAGGACATGACCGAGCGCGACCCCAAGGCCACGCGCGAAGCATTCGCGGCCTTCCGCGAGCTGGTCACGCGCTTTCCCGATTCCAAGTATTCATCAGACGGCGCGGCGCGCATGAAATACCTCGTCAACGCGCTCGCACAGAACGAGATCCACGTCGCGCGCTACTACATGAAGCGCAACGGCTTCGTGGCCGCAGCCAACCGCGCGCAGTACGTGGTGCAGAATTTCCCCAACTCACCCGCCGTCGAGGAAGCCGTCTTCATCATGGCCAAGGCCTACGACGCGCTCGGCATGACCGACCTGCGCGATGGCGCCGACCGCGTCATGCGCACCAACTTCCCGCAGAGCAAGTACCTCACCGGCAAGGTCCAGAAGGACGTGCCCTGGTGGCGCCTGTGGGACCCCGACTGGTAATAAAGTCGGGTCAGCCGGTTCCGCCTACGGTGAGGCCGTCGATGCGCAGCGTGGGCTGGCCCACGCCGACCGGGACGCTCTGGCCGTCCTTGCCGCAGGTGCCCACGCCCGAATCGAGTTGCATGTCGTTGCCTATCATCTTCACGCGCTTGAGGGCATCCGGGCCGCTGCCGATGAGGGTCGCGCCCTTGACTGGGTAGGTGACCTTGCCGTTCTCGATCATGTAGGCCTCGGAGGCCGAGAACACGAACTTGCCGTTGGTGATGTCGACCTGGCCGCCGCCGAAATTGACCGCGTAAAGTCCCTTCTTGACCGAGCGCACGATTTCTTCCGGGTCGCGCGAACCGGCGAGCATGTAGGTGTTGGTCATGCGCGGCATGGTGACGTGAGCGAACGATTCGCGCCGGCCGTTGCCCGTGACCGGCATTTTCATCAGGCGCGCGTTCAGGCTGTCCTGGATGTAACCGCGCAGCACGCCGTCCTCGATGAGTACCATGCGCTGGGTGGGGTTGCCCTCGTCGTCGATGGACAGCGAGCCGCGCCGGTCGGCAATGGTGCCGTCGTCGACCACGGTCACGCCCGGGGCGGCCACGCGCTCGCCGATGCGGCCGGAAAACGCCGAGCTGCCCTTGCGGTTGAAGTCGCCCTCCAGGCCGTGCCCGATCGCCTCGTGCAGCAGGATGCCGGGCCATCCCGGTCCGAGAACGACCGTCATGGTGCCCGCTGGTGCGGCCTTGGCCGACAAGTTGGTGAGGCCCTGGCTGACCGCTTTCTGCGCGTAGTCGGCAAGGAGCTCGTCGGTGAAGTATTCGTAGCCCGTGCGCCCGCCGCCACCGGCCGAGCCGCTCTCCCTGCGGCCGTTTTCCTCGACGATCACCTGCACCGACAGGCGCACCAGCGGCCGCACATCGGCGGCGGTCACGCCGTCGGAGCGCACCACCAGGACCACTTCGTACTCGCCGCCGAGGTTGGCCATGACCTGGGTCACGCGCGTGTCGAGCTTGCGGCACATGCGCTCGAGCCTCTCGAGCAGGCCGACCTTGGTGACAGAAGACAGCGACGCGATCGGGTCGATGGCGTGGTAGAGCCGCACCGGCGCGTTACGCGTGACGATCCTGGTCTTGCGGCCGGTGCCGGCACGGCCGATGGCGCGGGTCGCGCGCGCAGCATCCTGCAGCGCGTTGAAGCTGATGTCGTCCGAATACGCGAAAGCCGTCTTCTCCCCCGAGATCGCGCGCACGCCGACGCCCTGCTCGATGTTGAAGCTGCCGGACTTGACGATGCCTTCCTCCAGGTTCCAGCCTTCGGAGCGGGTGTACTGGAAGTACAGGTCGGCATAGTCGATGCGGTGCTCGGCGAGCGCGCCGAATACCGGCCCGAGCTTGCCGAGATCGAGGTCGTAAGGCGCAAGCAGCGACTCGTGCGCGGTGGCGAGATGCGAATCGGCGGACATCGCCTCGGAAATCTGTGCGGTTTGGGTCTTCATGGAATCCTGCGGTTGTCGAGGGCCGGTAAGGAACTGCGCACCTCGGTGATGCGTGATGGGTCAATATCGGCGGTCACCACGGCCTCGCCTTCGGCCTGTTCCGCCAGGATCTCGCCCCACGGACCGACGACCATTGTGTGCCCGTGCGTGCGGCGACCGTTGGGATGGGTGCCTCCCTGGGCCGGCGCCACCACATAGCAGAGATTCTCGATCGCGCGCGCGCGAAGCAGGATCTCCCAGTGCGCCGCACCCGTGGTCGCGGTGAACGCGGACGGGACGAACCAGATATCTATGGGCGTATTGGCCGGTTGCAAGGTCGATCCGGGATGGGCGCCAGTGGGCGCACTGCCGCGGATTTCGATTCCGGGGCGATACAGCTCCGGGAAACGAACATCATAGCAAACGGAAAGCCCCAGCCTGCCGAAGGGGCTCTCGACAACGATGGGCTGCGTGCCCGCCTGCATGGTGCGCGTTTCGTCGTAGTTCTCACTGCCCTGGCGAAAAGAAAACAGGTGGATCTTGTCGTAGCGGGCGACGCGTTGGCCCGCCGCATCGAACAGCAGGCAGGCGCTGCGCACGCGCCCCGCTTCACCCGACACGATCGGAATGGTGCCCCCCAAGAGCCACACGTTGTTGCGCGCCGCCGCTTCCGCGAGGAACGCCTGAATCGGCCCGCCACCGCCTGGTTCGGCGGCGTCGCGCTCGGCCACCGCGACCTTGTCGGTCTCGTGCCGCCCGAGGATGCAAAAATACTCGGGCAGGGCCACCAGTTGCGCGCCTTGGGCAGCAGCCTCGGCGATGAGGCGCCCGGCCGCAGCGAGGTTGGTGGCCACCTCGGGGGCGGAAACCATCTGGATCGCCGCCACCCGGTGGCGCTCACGCATGGCGCCACTCGCAAGCGGCGCTGCGTTTGCAGTATTGCCTGCAGGGGTCACGCTGCTCATCAGGGCATTCCTCCACCCGGGGACGACTCGAGCGGCACGACGCGCAGCTTTTCCACCTTGGGGTCGGTCCACGTGCCACTGACCGCGTACTCGAACGCAAAGATGTTGCCCAGCGGGTTCTTGAGCAGCTTTTGCGCAAGCAGCGTCGCCACGCCGTACACCGGGTTGAGCAGGCCCACGATCGTGGAAGCAGTGTCGCCCAATGCTGGTACCACCTTGACGTGCAGGTTCTGGGTTTCCTTGGCGAGACTCGCGGTGCCCACGATGTCGACCTCCGCGGCGGGACCGCGCATCTTGAAGTCCTTGGTGTCGATCACGCCCTTGTCGATGGTCAGGCTGCTGGTGATCTTGTCGTAGGCGAAGCCCTTGGAGAACACGTCACGGAAATCGAGCGCGATGCGCCGAGGCAGCATCTGCAGGCTCATGAGCGAAACCAGCTTGCCGATTCCCGGCTCGATCTCGAGGAACTGGCCGCTCTCGGCCAGCAGTGTCATGGTGCCCGCGAGGCTCGGGTAATCGATGTTGAGCGGGTCGCCCGACCAAGCCAGCGCGCCGGTGAGCTTCGCCGTGCCGCCCTTGACGCTGTCGGGTGTGCCGACGCGGTCGAGGTACTTGCCGGTGTCGTTCACGTTGAGCATGAAATCGATCGAAGTGCGCGAGTTCGCGCCCGTGACCCACAGCCCGCTCGCGGTCATCGCCGCCTCGGGGTTCACGTTGGCGACCTTCTCGATGCGCCAGTTGGCGCCTTCGGGCTTCGCCACCACTTCGACCCGGCCAAGCTGCTTGCCGCGATAGTTGAACCGCTCGGCGACGAGATCCACCGCCGGCAGGTCGCCCGAGCCGCCCTGGCGCGCACTGGGAGACTCACCTGGCGGGGTGAAGTGCGCCAGCCGCGCGGTGAGCTTGCCGCGGCCTTCGCCGCTGTAGCTCAGGTCACCGGCCATCTCGTTGGCCGAAATATTCGCCTGCCACCCGCTGCCCTGGGCGCCCGCACGCAGGGCGACCGCATGCAGGCGTTTACCGAATGCGTCGAGCGTGCCCAGCTTGAGGTCGAAAGTCGACGCACTCGGCGCAGGTGCCGGGCCAGGCGCGGCGACGGCACCCGCCGGGCCGGACGCGCCTGCAGCCGGCGTGTCGGGACCACTTGCCGATCCGATCAGCGGCAGCCAGCTGTCCAGGCTGAGGGCCGGCAGCGTACCCGCAAGCATGAGGCCGTTACGCTCGGGCAGGCGCGTGGGCTGGTTCAGGCCGACGCCGGTGCGCTGGACCACGAGCGCATCGCCTTCGCGGCGGCGCTGGAATTCGGCGTTGACGAACTTGCCCAGCGTCACGCTGATGCGATCGCCATTGTCGACGGGAACGATTTCGACGCGCAACGGCAGCGTTTCCTGCGCGCCCTTGGCGAGCGGCACCGGCAGCTCGCTCGTCACCCCTGCGAGGCTGGACTCGAACGCGACGCGCACTTTGCCTTCCGCAGCAATGACCGTCGCAGAGTACGGGGCCCCCCCCGATAGGAAGCGCCGCCACGGATGGTCGAATACGCTGCGTATGCCGGCCACCGTCGCATCCCCCCGCGCGGTCACGGCGACGCCCCCCTCGGGCCGGGTGCCGCCGGCGATGCTCACCGGGCCGCCGAACAGCGCGCCACGCACGTCGCGGATGGCGAGCGAGCCCTCGCTGAACTCGACCCGGCCGGTGGCCCGTTCCACCTGCGGCAGGCGCGGATCGACGAGCACATTGTTGGCGTTGAACTGGTACTGGCCAGCCACCTTCGATTTGGACAGGTCGCCCAGCGGCAAGTCAAGTTTCAGCTTGAGCTGGCCGCGGCCGCTGGCCTGCATTGCGTCGGTGGCCCCGGAGATCATGCGGCGCACGGGACTTTGCTGCGTATAGCGCAGGAAGTCGGTGGTGGGTCCGTCGGCCTGCCCGCTGATGTTGATGAGCCCCGCGCCCATGTTCGGGATCGACACGCGCACCCCGGTGAGCGTAGTGCCGAATATCGTCGCCCTTCGCCCCACGACTTCCGCCCGCTCGCGCTCGAACACGAGGTCGGCATCGATGCCCTCCATGCGCGGCCAGCCCTGCACGTAGTCAAGCACGCCCTGGTGCACCTTCGCTGCCACCTTGAACTCGCCCTTGGCCGGGTTGGCGAAGGGGAAGTCGAAAAGGTCGCCCCGCAGGCGCAGGCGCACGTCGTTGGACGATCCGGCGACGATCGCGCTGGCGAGCCACGAGCGCAGGCCCTCGCTCAGCACCAGCGGCGCGTAGCGCGCCACCTGCCGCGCATCGGCGCGGGTGAGTTGCGCCGACAGGTCGATGGTCCCGGGGCCCTGGCCGGTAAGCGCGTACGTTCCCGAGGCGGTACCGGCGAAGGCCGCATTGGAGAAGGCAAGGCCGGCGAGCTTGAAGTGGGGCGCCGCCGCGCCGGAATTGGATGCGCCAAGGCTTTCCCAGCTGACCTGCCCGGAGAGGGAATCGAACTGGGTGCGCGGATCGCGGAAAACTTTCGGCAGGTCGATGACGGCGTCGCGCGCGGCGAGCCTCAGCGTGCCGCGCTTTTCGTCCGCGTCGAGCGACCCGGACAAACCCGAAAAGCCGGGCACGCGGCCCCGTGCGTTCATGCCCAGTCCCTCGAAACGGCCGCGCGCCACATAGGTTGCCGGCTGCGGCAGCTCTCCCACCCAGTTGAACTGCGCCTCCTGCATGACGCCCTGCGGCGCGAGCTCACCCAGCAGCTTGCGCACGTCCGCGGGGAAAGGCAGGGACCCGGCGATGCGCGCGATGGGGGCGAACTCGAGGCGCGAGGCCTTGAACGTCCCCTGGGCCGGCCGCGCGCCGGTGGCGCGCTCGAGCACCAGCCGCAATGTCGTGGGCTGCATTTGTGCCCCGTCAATCGCATTGAAGCGCAGCTCACGGCTGCCGAGCTCGAAACCGGTGGGCGTATGGCGCCACGACAGCCGGCCCTGCACGCCAGCCAGCTGCAGCACCGGCAGCTCGGGCTCGACCTGCGCTTCAAGGCCGGACAGCGCGAGATCGGCGGCCACCCGGCGCACCTTGCCTCCGGCCAGCGTCGCCCACACTCGCACCGCGCCGTCACCCTTATGCACGTCGACCGGGTAGTCGAGCCACGCGCGCCATGCGGCGAGATCGGTGTTGCCAACCTCGGCAAACAGGCGACCGTTCCACTCCGACGGCTGGGTGACGCTGGGACCGATGAGTTCGGCGCGCACTTCCACCGATGTCCCCAGGCCAGGCGGCGGCGTGGCGAAGAATCCGGCGGAATGCTCGTCACCGTCGTTCTGCAGGCGGAAGTTGAGGTTGGCGAGCCTGAGCGGCGGGGCGTGGCGCATTTCGTCCTGCCACACGATGTCGGAATTGCGCACCACGATTTCGCGCTGGCCGAGCACCCAGTCTGTCAGCCTGCCGTTGCCCTTCTTCTGCGGATCGAGGACGATGCCGGCCACCGAAATGCGCCCGTCGGGCTCGCGCCGCACGGACAGCTTGAGGTTGTCGACCTCGAACGAGTGCAGGCGCAGGTCGAGGAACGCAAGCGAGCTCCATGCGATCACGTTGACCACGCTGGGCAGAACCAGCGCCTCGCGCCCGCCCTCGTCGAACACGCGCACGTTCACCAGTTCGAGTTGCGGGCGCAGCCCGCGCCAGTCGGCGCTGATGCGCTCCACCGTGACCGGGCGGCCGGCCGCCGCGCTGACCGCGGCCACGATTGCGGGGCGATAGCGCTCGACGTTCGGCAGCACCCAGTAGCGCAACGCGAGGAATGTGATGGCGACGAGGAAGAACGCCGCCCACAGCAGCAACTCGACCGAGCGCAGGAACAGGCGCACCCCGCCAACGAGGTGACGCACACCTCGAACCCAGCGCGGCAGCGTGCGCGTGTGCGCATCCCGCGCGGCTCCCGCCTTGGGTGCGACGCCAGCCTCGATGCTGCTCGCGTCGGTGCCTGACTGCGTTTGCATGGTGCTGCGCGTGCCCCTATAGTTGCGTGGTCATTTTAACTGTAAACATCCGATCTGATTCGGATTTCCTCCCTATGAGCCGGGCCGTGGGCGAGCTCTCCGCGCATCTCGCCGTATCGCGTTATGCCGCCCGGATCCTGCAGGCGCGGCCTGCGCTCGCCAACGAGTTGGACGCCGAAGGCGCGCATCCGTTCGCGCGCGGCGAAATCGACGCCGCGCTCGAAGCGCTCGGTGGCGCCGACGAAGCGCTCGCACAGCGCATCCTGCGGCTGCTGCGCCAGCGTGTGCTGCTGCGCGTGATGGCGCGCGACCTCGCCGGGCTCGCCTCGCTCGATGAGGTCTGCGCGACGATGAGCGACCTCGCCGAAGCAACGATAGCGGCGGCGCAATCGTTCGCCGAAGCCATGATGCGCAAGCGCCACGGGGTGGTGCGCGACGCGAGCGGCAAGGCGCAACACCTCATCGTGGTCGGGATGGGCAAGCTCGGCGGGCGCGAGCTCAACGTGTCCTCCGATATCGACCTGGTGTTCGTCTACCCGTCCGAAGGTGAAAGCGACGGTGACGACGGCGAAGGCAACACCGGCCTCAAGCCGGTCAGCGCGCACGAATATTTCGCCACCCTCGGGCGCAAGCTCATCGCGCTGCTCAACGAGGCGACCGGCGACGGGTTCGTGTTCCGCGTCGACATGCGCCTGCGTCCCGATGGTGAGTCGGGCGCGCTCGCCATCAGCCTGGAAGGGCTCGAAGCCTATTTCGTCTCGCATGGCCGCGAGTGGGAACGCTACGCGTGGATCAAGGCGCGCGCGCTCACTGGCGAGTGCCATGCCGAGCTCGAGGCGATCCGGCTGCCGTTCGTGTTCCGCAAATACCTCGACTACGCCACCCTGGCGGCGATGCGCAAGCTGCACGCCGAAGTGCGCCGCGAAGTCGAGCGGCGCGACCTCGCCGACCACATCAAGCTGGGCCCGGGAGGCATCCGCGAGATCGAGTTCGTCGCGCAGGCGCTGCAACTGGTGCGCGGCGGCCGCGACCCCCAGCTCACCGGCCGGCCGACCCTCGCGATCCTTGCGCGCCTCGCCGACCTGCCGCCGCTGCCGCCGGAGGCGGCCGCGGAGCTGGCGCAGGCCTATGTGTTCCTGCGCAACCTCGAGCACCGCCTGCAATACCTCGACGATGCGCAGACCCACCGCCTGCCCAAGGAAGACGACGATCGCGCAAGCGTTGCAGCCATGTGCGGCTTCGCGAGCTGGGAGGCATTCGCCGCACGGCTCGATGCGGTGCGCGAAGGGGTCTCGACGCAGTTCAGCACCGTGTTCGCCCAGGCGCCCGAGGCGACCTCGTCCTTCGACGCGGTCTGGCAGGACAACGCAGGCGAGGTCGCCCGCGCCCTGCGCGAAACCGGCTTTCACGAGCCCGAAGCCACAGCGGCGCGCCTGGTGGCCACACGTACCAGCCAGCGCTACCACGCCCTGCCCACCGACTCGCGCCAGCGCTTCGACGCCCTCGTGCCGCGGCTGGCCGCCGCATCGGTGGAAACTCCGGACCCGGACGCGACGCTTGCGCGCGGGCTCGACCTTATCGAGGCCATCGCGCGCCGCGCCGCCTACCTCGCGCTGCTGGCCGAGAACCGCGAAGCGCTGGTGCGCGTCGCGCGAATGATAGGCGCGGCCAGCTGGGCGGCCGAGTTCATCACCCGCCACCCGTTGCTGCTCGACGAGCTGCTGGATGACCGGATGCTGTACGCCAAGCCCGACTGGGAGGCCTTTTCGAAGGCGCTCGCCGCCCAGCTCGAAGTGGCCGCAGGCGACACCGAGCGGCAGATGAATGCGCTGCGCGAAGCCCACCAATCGCAGGTGTTCCAGCTGCTCGCGCAAGACCTCGCCGGTATCCTCAGTATCGAAGCGCTGGCCGACCACCTTTCGCTCCTGGCCGACATCCTCCTGCAGCGCACCCTCGAACTGTGCTGGACGCAACTGCGCGGGCGGCACGCCGACACCCCGCCGCGCTTTGCCATCGTCGCGTACGGCAAGCTCGGCGGCAAGGAACTGGGGTACGCCTCCGACCTCGACATCATCTTTCTCTACGACGACCCCGACCCCGCCGCGCCCGAGGTGTACGCACGCCTGGCGCAACGCCTGAACAACTGGCTGACGAGCCGCACTTCCGCCGGGCAGCTCTTCGATACCGACCTGCGGCTGCGGCCCAGCGGGGCGAGCGGCCTCCTGGTGTCCTCGATCGAGGGATTCACGCGCTACCAGCAGGACGACGCCTGGGTGTGGGAGCACCAGGCGCTCACGCGCGCGCGCTACTGCGCCGGCGACGCGGCCGTCGGCGAAGCGTTCGAGTCGGTGCGCGAACGCGTGCTGCGCCGGCGACGGGACGCGGACACGCTGGCGGGTGAAGTCCTCGCCATGCGCGCCAAGATGCATGCGGCGCACCCCAATGCGAGCGGCTTGTTCGACGTGAAGCATGATCGCGGCGGGATGATCGACATCGAGTTCATCGTGCAGTTCCTCGTGCTCGCGCACGCGCACCGGCACAAGCGCCTGGTGGGGAACCTGGGCAACATCGCGCTGCTCGGGATCTGCGCCGAGCTCGGCCTGGTGGGCGCCGAGCACGCCGGCGCGGTGGGCGGGGCCTACCGCGAATTCCGCAAAATGCAGCATGCGCTGCGCCTGAACGGTGCCAAGTACGCGCGGGTTGCGCCCGGGGCGGCGGCCGGGCATGCGGCGGCCGTGATAGCGCTGTGGGAGGAGGTCTTCGGCAACGCGCCCGCGGCGGAAAGCGCCGGCACCGGGGGACTCTAGCGCTGCAGTGCGCCTGTGCCGCAGTACCCTTACGCTTGGGGAAGCGGATGTCGCCGCGGAGGGCGCTTCGCATCCCCGGCCGTTGCGCCGCGTTAGTCTCCGAGTCCGCTAAAATAGCTTCTTTCCCGCAGAAACTGGAGCTTTAATCATGTCGATGGCCGACCGCGACGGGCACATCTGGTACGACGGCAAGCTCGTGCCTTGGCGTTCCGCGACCACCCACGTTCTCACCCACTCGCTGCACTACGGGCTGGCGGTGTTCGAGGGCGTGCGCGCGTACAAGACGGTCAACGGCACGGCCATCTACCGGCTGAGGGAGCACACCGAGCGGCTGTTCAACTCGGCGCACATCTACATGATGAAGATCCCGTTCACGCCCGAGCAACTGATGGAGGCGCAGAAAGAGGTCGTGCGCGCCAACAAGCTCGCGGAATGCTACATCCGCCCGATCGCCTTCTACGGCTCCGAAAAAATGGGCGTGTCGCCCAAGGGCGCGCGCGTGCACGTCGCGATCGCCGCGTGGCCCTGGGGCGCCTACCTCGGCGCGGATGGGCTGGAGAAGGGCATCCGCGTCAAAACCTCGTCGTTTGCGCGCCACCACGTCAACGTTTCCATGTGCCGCGCCAAGTATTCCGGCACCTATGCCAACTCGATCCTCGCCAACCAGGAGGCGATCGACCACGGCTACGACGAGGGACTGTTGCTCGACGTGGACGGGTTCGTGGCCGAGGGCGCGGGCGAGAACCTGTTCGTGGTCAAGAACGGCAAAATATATGAGCCCGAACTCACCAGCGCGCTCATCGGCATCACGCGCGACAGCGTGATCCAGCTCGCCGCCGAGCGCGGCTATACCGTGACCGCCAAGCGGATCACGCGCGACGACCTGTACATCGCCGACGAGCTGTTCTTCACCGGCACCGCGGCCGAAGTCACGCCGATCCGCGAACTCGATGGCCGCGTCATCGGCGCGGGCAAGCGCGGCCCGGTCACGGCAGCACTGCAAAAGGCGTTCTTCAACGTGGTGCAGGGCAAGGACAAGAAGCACCAGGCCTGGCTCTCGCCGGTGAAAGC
>JBDTRN010000031.1:0-16123 GCA_039931715.1 Betaproteobacteria bacterium | reverse complement strand
GTACGCATCCCCCGAGTGGTCGGCGACCGCCCCCCAGTACCCGGGATACTTCATCGCGTGCACGATCGCGCCGTAGCCGCCCGAGGACTTTCCGAAACAGCCGCGATGCTCGCGCGAGGCGAGCGTTCGCAATTCGCGGTCGACGAAAGGGATGATCTCCTGCGTGAGGTAGTCCGCGTAGTTCCCGATCGCGGACGAATTCACGTACTGATTGCCGCCCAGCGCAGTGAAGCAATCGGGGAACACGATGATTGCCGGCCCCATCTTCTTCTCGTGGACGAGCCGCGCCACACGCTCGGCCACGTTGTCGCCGAAAGGCTTCCAGCCGGTGTGCGACAGGCCCGAGCCGGTGAACCCGACGAGGTCGTAGAGGACCGGGAAACGCCGTTGCGGTTCGGACTCGTACTGCGGCGGCAGCCACGCGCCGACCTTGCGCACATGCGGGTCGCCGAGCGGGTTGCCCTTGAGGATTTTCGAGGTGTGCTCGAGCACGACGACCGTGCCGGGCGGGGCCTTGGAGTGCTTCAGTGCCATGCGCGGGAGACTAGCATGCGAGGCCATGTTCGCCACCCAACAGACGCCCGCCTGTGAGCGCCGCATGCTCTGGTCGGTTTTCCAACTTCACCCACTGACTGGAGTAACACCATGAAAACGATCATTGCGCTGGCCGTCGCCCTCGCCTTCTCGGGCGCAGCGTTTGCCCAGTCGACGTCTCCCGCCCAGATGAAGGCCGACAAGGCCGGCCTCGAGCGCGACAAGGACAAGCTCGACGCCAGCAAGGAGAAGCTCAAGGACGACAAGGCTTCGGGCAAGATGGCCGCCGAGTCCAAGGATGCGGCGCAGGTCCGCCACGACAAGGCCGGCATCAAGGGTATGAAGAAAAATATCGCCTCCGGCAAGCACGGCTCTGCGCAGAGGGTAGCCGACCGAGCCGCACTCAAGAAGCAGCGGGCAAAATTGCGCGCGGACAAGGCCAAGCTCAGGGCCAACAAATCCGCCGGCCGCATGTCGGCCGAATCGAAGGATTCGGCGCAGGTCTACCGCGACAAGCAGAACGTCAAGGCCGACGAGAAGGCGATCGACGCGAAGAAGTAGTTGCAACCGGCCTGCGCGAAGACTCGCGCAGGCCTGCTCTCTACCCGGGCCGTATGTCGCTGACCTCGGGTCGCCTGTGCCGCCTCAGATCACGCCTGCGGCGCCCAGCTCGGCCATCTTTTCGCGCCCGTAGCCGAGCAGCTCGCCGTAGATCTCCTCGTTATGCTGGCCCACCGCCGGCCCCGCCCAGCGCACTTCGCCCGGCGTAACAGACAGCTTGGGGAAAACGTTTGCCATCCACAGGTTGGCGAACTGCGGGTGCGGCACCTTGATGAGCGCCTGGCGCGCCTTGAAGTGCTCGTCCTCGAGCATGTCGGGCGCACGGTAGATCTTGCCGGCCGGCACGCCGGCGGTATGCAAAAGGTGCAACACCTGGGCCGAATCGAAGCCACTGGTCCATCGGTCGATCAACGCATCGAGCTCGGCCTGGTGCTCGCCCCGGGCGACGTGGGTCGCATAACGCGCATCCGAACCGAGCTCGGGCCGCCCCATCGCTTCGGCCATGCGTTTCCACACGCTGTCCTGGTTGGCGCCGATCACGATCTGCCCGTCGAGCGTCTTGTACACGTTGGAAGGCGCGATCTTGGGCAGGATCGAGCCGGTACGCTCGCGGATGACGCCGGCCTCGGTGTATTCGGGCACGGTCGACTCCATCATCGCGAGCACCGCCTCGTAGATCGCGCTGTCCACCACCTGCCCCTCGCCCGAAACGTGGCGGTGATGCAGCGCCATGAGCGCGCCCAGGCACGCGTAAGTCGCCGCGAGTGCGTCACCGATCGACAGGCCCACGCGCGAAGGCGGCGTGGACGGGTCGCCCGCGAGATATCGCATGCCGCCCATGGCTTCGCCGATCGAGCCGTAGCCCGCGCGGCCCGAATACGGCCCGGTCTGCCCGTAGCCCGACACGCGCACCACGATCAGCGCCCGGTTGGCCGCGCGCAGCTTTTCGTAGGCGAGGTCCCATTTCTCCAGTGTGCCGGGGCGGAAATTCTCGATGAGGAAGTCCGATTTCGCCAGCAACTCGCGCAGCACCTGCTGGCCCGTGGGCGTGCGCAGGTTGAGCGTGATGCACTTCTTGTTGCGCGCGATCACCGGAAACCAGACAGGCTTACCCTGCCCCCAGGTGCGCATCGGGTCGCCTTCGCCCGGCAGCTCGATCTTGATCACTTCGGCGCCGTGGTCGGCCATGAGCTGGCCGCAGAACGGCCCGGCGATGAGCTGGCCCATCTCGATCGCGCGCAGGCCGCAGAGGGCCCCCCTCGCCCCCGGCGCGGGTTGGCCGGCGCCCCCTGGACTGCTTAGTGTCTCGTCCGCCATGTTCGCCTAGATCTTGTTGCGCGCGATGACCTGCTTGGCGATGATCATGCGCTGCATTTCGTTGGTGCCCTCGCCGATGCACAGGAGCGGCGCGTCGCGGTACAGGCGCTCGACCGGAAATTCCTTGGAGTAGCCGTAGCCGCCGTGAATGCGCATCGCCTCGTGCGCGTTCTCGAAGGCGGCCTCAGTCGCGAAATACTTGGCCATGCCGGCCTCCATGTCGCAGCGCTCGCCACGGTCGTAGATCTGCGCGGCGTTCTTCACCAGCAGGCGAGCCGCCTCGACGCGCGTGGCCATCTCGCCGATCTTGAGCTGGATCGCCTGGTGCTCGCAGATCGGCTTGCCGAAGGTGTGGCGCTGCTGAGAGTACTTGACCGACTCGGCCAGCGCGGCCGCCGCGATGCCCACACCGCGCGAAGCCACGTTGATGCGGCCGAGCTCCAGCCCGCCGATCGCCTGGTGAAATCCGCGGCCTTCCTCGCCGATGAGGTTTTCGGCAGAGATGCGGTAGTCGTCGAACACCAGCTCGGCCGAATCGATGCCCTTGTAGCCGATCTTCTCCAGCTTGCGGCTGGCGGTGAAGCCGGGGCCCTTCTCGCACAGGAACATCGACATGCCCTTGTGGCGCGGCTCGGCCTCGGGGTTGGTCTTGACCAGCACCGCAAAGCAGGAGCCCCGGATGCCGTTGGAGATCCACGTCTTGGTTCCGTTAAGCACATAACCGCTGCCGTCGGGCGCACGCACGGCACGCGTGCGGATCGCCTGCAGGTCGGTGCCGGCATTGGGCTCGGTCAGCGCGAGGCCGCCGCGGATTTCGCCGGTGGCGAACTTGGGCAGGTATTTCGCCTTGAGCGCCTCGCTGCCGTAGCGCTCGGTGAGCAATGCCATCATGAGGTGCGAGTTGAAGATGCCCGTAAGCGACATCCACACCTCCGAGATCCTCGCCACGATGCGCCCGTACAACTCCGCCGACAGCCCCAGCCCGCCGTACTCCGGGCTGATGGTGGCGCCGAACAGGCCGAGTTCCTGCATCTGCTCCACCATCTTTTCCGGCCAGACGTCGTCGTGCTCGAGCTTCATCACGTGCGGCTCGACTTCGCGCGTGAGCCAGCGGTCGATGGCTTCGAGAATCTGCCCTGCCTCGGGCGAATCCGGGCCGACGTGGTAGCGCGGCCGTTGGTCTGCGGGTGCGTTCATAAATGTCCTTGGGTGGCGAGATTTCGGCCTGGGCCTCAGTAGCCGGCTTTTTCTTCCAGCGTGTTACCGCGACGCATGACGAGCATGGTGCGCTCGAACTCGCACACGACCTCGCCGCGCTGGTTGCGGCCGGTGGTGCGGATGGTGACGATGCCCTGGTCGGGGCGGGATTTGGATTCGCGCTTGGCAAGCACGCTCGATTCGCCGTACAGCGTGTCGCCCGCGAACACAGGTTTGGGCAGGGTGATCTTTTCCCACCCCAGGTTGGCGATCGCCTTCTGGCTGGTGTCGGACACGCTCATGCCCACCAGCATCGAGAGCGTCAATGTGCTTACCACCAGCGGCTTGCCGAACTCCGAGTGCTTGGCGTACTCGGCATCGAAATGGATCGGGTGCTGGTTCATGGTGAGCAGGGTGAACCAGGTGTTGTCCGTCTCCGAGATCGTGCGCCCCGGGCGATGCTCGTAGGTCGCGCCCACCTCGAAGTCCTCGTAGTAGCGTCCGAAGCGCTCACGGTAGCGCTTGTCGCCCACCTGCACCGATTCGCCTGCCATCGCCTGCCCCTTTTAATTGTCCAGACAATTGTACAATACACCCATGGCCTCATCCTCCACGACCGCGCGGCCCTCACCAGCGCCGGCCACCATTTCTTCTGCGCTGGCGCAGTTCACCGCGGCCCTCGCCTGGGAGGCCATTCCGGGTACTGTCCGCGAGCGCGCCAGGCACCTCATGCTCGACGCGATCGGCTGCGGCCTCGCGGCACGGCGCTTCGACTTTGCCGAAGTTTCGCTCGCCGCCGTTACCGACCTCGGCGGCAGCGGGCCGCGCGGCGTGCTCGGCGTGGCGCGTCGTTTTCCGCTGCGCGACGCGGTGCTCGCCAACGGCATCCTCATGCATGGGCTGGATTTCGACGACACCCACAGCGAGTCCATCGTCCACCTGAGCGTGGGCGTGCTGCCCGCCGCGATGGGCGTGGCGGCCGAGCTCGACCGGTCAGGCCGCGACCTGCTGGTGGCTTATGTGGCCGGGCTCGAGTCGGGCGCGCGGCTGGGGGCGGTCGCAAGGGGGGCGGTCCACCAGGTCGGGTTTCATCCCACCGGCGTCATCGGCGCGTTCGCAAGCGCACTCGCGGCCGGCAAGCTGCACGGCCTCGACGCCGCGCAACTGGTCAATGCGCAGGGCGTGGCGTTGTCGACCGCCGCGGGAAGCCTCGAATTCCTCGAGGACGGCTCGTGGACCAAGCGCTTTCACGCCGGCTGGGCCGGGGTGGGCGGGATCACCGCTGCAGCCATGGCGCGGCGCGGTTTCGTGGCCCCGGCTGCGGCCTACGAAGGCCGCTTCGGCCTGTACAAAACTCACCTCGGCTCTCTTGACGCCGGTTGCGATTACACGCGCGCCACCGCGGGCCTCGCCTCCACCTGGGAAACCATGAACGTGGCGGTCAAGCCTTTCCCCGCCTGCCATTTCGTCCACGCCTTCGCCGACGCGGCCATCGCATTGCGTCACGGAGGGCTGGAAGCCGATGCCGCATCGATCGCCTCGATCACCGCGCTGGTGCCTGCAGAAGTCGTCCAGACGGTGTGCGAGCCGGTCGCCAGCAAGAAGCGCCCGGCCAACGACTACGACGCGCGCTTCAGCGTCCCCTATGCGATCGCGGCCAGCCTGCGCCACGGCAGGTTTGGGCTGGAGGAGCTGCACGCCGATGCGTTGCGCGACCCCGCCACCCTCGCCCTCGCTGACAAGGTGGGTTACCAGGTCGATCCCGACTCCGGATTTCCCTCCCACTACTCGGGCGAAGTCGTGGTGCGCATGACCGACGGACGCGAACTGCGTCATCGCGAGCAGGTCAATCGCGGCAGCGCCGATCGCCCGATGGCGAATGCCGAAGTGGTGGAGAAATTCATGCAGAACGCCGCCGGCTGCGTAACGCCTGCGCGCGCGGAGCGTATACGCGACGCGGTGCTCGGCCTGGACGGCGCATCGGCGCGCTCGCTGGAAGAGGCGCTCGTGGGCGACGGATCAGATGTCCGCTAAGTTGCCGCAGGCCGACGCGCTGCCGCAGGCCGACGCTCTGCCGATGGCCGATGCGTTGCCGCTGGCGGGCCTGCGTGTGCTCGCCGTCGAGCAGTACGGCGCCGGGCCGGCGGGCACGGTGTACCTCGCCGACCTCGGCGCAGAAGTCATCAAGGTGGAGAACCTGCGCGAAGGCGGCGATGTGGGTCGCCGGGTCGGGCCGCACTTTTTCGGCCCCGATGACAGCCAGTTCTTCCAGACCTTCAACCGCAACAAGCGCTCGGTGGCGCTCGACCTGCGCTCGGCGGGGGGTATGGCGGTGTTCCGCGACCTTGCGCGCACCGCAGACGGCGTGGTGGACAACCTGCGCGGCGACCTGCCCGAAAAGCTCGGCCTCACCTTTGCAGCTCTGGCGGAGGTCAACCCGCGCATCGTGTGCTCGCATCTCTCGGCCTACGGGCGCGAAGGCTCGCGCGCGGCATGGCCGGGCTACGATTACCTCATGCAGGCCGAAACCGGCCACATGTCGCTCACCGGCGATCCGGCCGGCCCGCCGGAACGCTATGGCCTTTCGGTGGTGGACCTCATGACCGGGCTCACCGCGTGCTTCGCCCTGCTGGCGGGAATCAACGGCGCACGCCAGACCGGGCGTGGCCGCGACCTCGACACCAGCCTCTTCGACCTCGCGTTGTTCAACCTCAACTATCCCGGGGCGTGGTACCTCAACGCCGGCGCGGTGCAGGGCCGCGAGAAGCGCTCGGCGCATCCGTCGCTCGTGCCCAGCCAGCTTTACCGCACCGCCGACGGCTGGATCTTCATCATGTGCAACAAGGAAAAGTTCTGGGCAGTGCTCGCCGGGGAACTGGGCCGCCCGGAGTGGGCTGCCGATCCGCGCTACGAAAATTTCGCAGAGCGGCTTGCGCACCGCGACGAAATCACCGTCATGCTCGACGAAGCGTTCTCCCACGACACCACGGCCGCGTGGCTGGACCGGCTGGCGGGAAAAGTCCCGGTCGCGCCGGTGAACGACATCGCCCAGGCGCTCGACAATCCCTTCGTTGCAGAGCGGGGCAACATCACCGAATTCGCTTATCCCGATGGCCGTACCGCGCGCCTGGTGGCCAACCCGATCCGCGTTGGCGGCGCGGAGCTGCCCCGGCGGGCGGCGCCTTCGCTGGGCGCCGATACCGACGCGCTGTTGTCCGAATTGGGCTACGACGCCGAGCGCATCGCGGCGCTGCGGGCCAGCCGCGCGGTCGGTTGACCAGGCCGCCCCGCTGGCAGTGAAACAGCACCGCTACGAGCAGATCGCCAAGGCGCTGGGCGAGCGCATCACTTCGGGCGCGCTGTCGATCGGCGATTCTCTGCCCACCGAAGCCGCCCTGTGCAAGAAATACCGCGTGAGCCGCTACACGGCGCGCGAAGCGTTGCGGCGCTTGCGCGAGGCAGGCCTCATCACGCGCCGCCCGCGCGCGGGCTCCACCGTCACCGCCGCGGGCACCTCCACCGCTTTCAGCCTGCCGCTCAGCTCGGCCGCCGACCTGTTTCGCTATGCGACCGACACGAGGTTTGTCATCCAGCGGCGCGAGCGCATCCATGCCGCCGGCGAAGACCTCGCCGTACTGGGCTGTCGCCGCGGCCAGGCGTGGGTGCGGCTGTCGGGTGTGCGGCGCAAACCCGGGATCGCGATCCCGCTGTGCCTCATCACGGTGTACCTGCACGAGTCCCTTGCCGGCCTGGCCAAGCGCCTCCCGCGCTCGGCCGGCGCGATCTACCCGATGGTCGAGCAGGAACTCGGCGTGCGCATTGCGCGCATCGACCAACGCATCGAGGCCGTCCCGCTGGGCGAGCCGCAGGCCGCCGCCCTCGGGCCCGCCCGTCCGGCCAAGGGCACGGCCGGCTCCGCACCCGCCATCGGCCTGCGCGTGCGGCGGTATTACTTCGACTCTAGGGACAGGCTTCTCGAAGTGTCGGACTCGCTCCACGCCGCCACCGCCTTCGCCTACGAAATGCGCCTGCGGCGCGATTGATGCCGCCCTTTGCGGCGCCACGTCCCGCCTAACCCGGAACGGCGACGCTCGCAACCGGCGCAGATATGCTAAAAAAGGCGTGAACGAAAGCAGGTATTTCGTTGTCGATCCATGTTGTCGGTCCAATCGGCGAATGCGATTACCCCGCCTTTGGATCGATCGCATCGCACCCCCCCTTTTTTACCAGGAGATCCCCATGCCATTCGAACTGAAGCCCCTGCCTTTTCCCATCGATGCACTGGCCCCGCACATCTCGAAGGAAACGCTCGAGTACCACCATGGCAAGCATCACCGCGCCTATGTCAACAAGCTCAACGAACTGGCCAAGGGCACCGAGTTCGAGTCCATGGCGCTGGCCGACGTGGTGAAGAAAGCCAAAGGCGGGATCTTCAACAACGCCGCGCAGATCTGGAACCACGACTTCTACTGGAACTCGCTCACGCCCAAGAGTGCCAAGCCTTCGGGCAAGCTCGCGCAGGCGATCGACGCCGCGTTCGGCTCGTTCGACGAATTCGAGAAGAAATTCAAGACCAGCTGCACGACCAAATTCGGCTCCGGCTGGACGTGGCTCGTGAAGGGCAAGGACGGCAAGCTGGCGATCAAGAACAGCGACGACGCGGACAACCCGCTGCTGTGGGACGAGACGCCGCTCATCACCTGCGATGTCTGGGAACACGCGTATTACATCGACTACCGCAACGAGCGGCCCAAGTACGTCGATAATTTCTGGCAACTTGCCAACTGGGACTTCGCCGCCAGGAACCTCGGCTAGTCGCTTCACCCCCCCCGGGCAGACGCTGCCCGGGGGGCAGGCCGGTGCGCTTTCACCGGCCCCGTTACACCCTGGAAGTGGCACGACTCACCCCAATCGGCGAAAATCGGGGCTGGCAGCGAAGCTGGCCCGGTGCCAATGTCCCAGGCGCCCGGAACCGGCCCATCGCGTGAACGGGATTCAGGCACAGAGTGAAAACGTCGGGAATGATCCGCAGTTTGCTGTTGGTTCTGGCACTGGCCCTCACGAGCACGCCGGGCATCGCGCGCGAGAAAGCGGCCTTTTTCGGCGAGCGCCACTGGGGCGCGGTGCGCGGGTACTACAACGAGCAGATGCGCGCGGGCAACTGCCCGATCGGCTTCGCAAAGCACGACGATGGCTGCGCGGCGCCGACCAAGCCGAGGCAATGGGCCGTGGGAAAACCCCTGCCGCCGGGTGCGATCCGCTTCGACCTGCCGCCTGCGTTGCTTGCCAAACTGGGCAATCCGCCCACCGGCCACCGCTATGTGCGCGTGGGGCCGGACATCCTGCTGGTGGCCAACCGGACCAAACTGGTGGCCGAGGGCATTACCGACCTCGGTCGAAGGTAAGCGGCTCTGTACGGGAGCGAACTGAATTGTGGGGTGGCCTCGGGTACCGTGGCACAGCTCGGCAACGTGCCGGGAACCGATCACCCCAACAAACTTCGAGGAACTCCCATGCTCTATACCATCGCCGTCATCCTGCTCATCCTCTGGCTGCTCGGAATGGTGTCGTCAGTCACCATCGGCGGCTTCATCCACGTCCTGCTCGTCATCGCCATCGTGATCGTGCTGCTGCGGGTCATCAGCGGGCGCAAGGTCGTCTAGGCGGTCCTGCGGGAAACCGGCGCTGCGGGCGGGCGCCTTGTTCGCGTTGGGCGCGTTTGCACGCCATGGCGATGCGATGCGCCTCGCCCGCATCGGGTATCCTAGTCGCGCAGCAATTCCAACCCGGAGAAAATAAAATGGCTGAAATCGGCAAGGCAGCACAGGACTTCAAGCTCAAGGCACACGACGGAAGCGAGATCTCGTTGGCGCAGTACCGCGGTTCGCGATGGGTGGTGATCTCGGCCTACCCGTTTGCGTTCACGGGCGGATGAACGAACCAGACATCGTCTTTCAACCGTGCGTTGAAACAATTTGATGCAAAAGGCGCCCAGCTCCTGGGCCTGTCGTGCGATCCGGTCTATTCGCTCAAAGTGTGGTCGGCCAGCCTGGGCGGCATCGGCTACCCGCTGATGGCGGATTACTGCCCGCAGGGAAAGGTTTCCGCGTCACTCGGGATCCTCAATGCCGAAGGCGGCCATCCCGCGCGCTCGGTGACGATCATCGACCCCGAGGGCGTGGTACGCGCATTCCACACCTATGCCGCCGGCGTGCTCCCCGACCCGGCCGAAGTGCTGCAGGAACTCACCAAGCTCCAAGGCGGGTAACCGGCGCGAACTCGCAAGCGTTGCGTAATGTGCCGGCAACGATCCTGGTCGTTGCCGCGCTCCCCGCCCGATCCAGCTTTAGTGGGGCACTCCCCCTTTGACCGTGGTTCGATACAGGAGCCGCCGATGATCGGGGCCGTAGTCCGTGGTGCCCGAATGGACGGTTGAGCAGTTGTCCCACACCACGAGGTCGCCCACCTGCCACTGGTGCCGGTAACCGAATTCTGGGCGCATGCAGTGCGCATGCAACTCGGCGATGAGCGCGCGCCCTTCGACCTCGCCCATGCCTTCGATGCCGACGGTGAAACCCTCGTTGACGTACAGGCACTTGCGCCCGGTGAAGGGATGGGTGCGCACCACCGGGTGAAGCACGTCCGGGGTCTTTTCGCGCAGTTCCTTTTCCTGCATCGCGGTGCGCGCTACCCCGCGCTCGGCACGGCGCTCGTTCTGGCGGTTGTATGCATCGAGGAAGCGATGCACCCCTTTGAGCGGCGCGAGCTTTCGTTTCATCGCATCGGGCAGCGCGTCGTAGGCGAGCATGGTGCTGGCGAACATGGTGTCGCCGCGGGTGGTGCCGTCCGGGTCGACCGGAACCTCGATCGCATACAGCAGCGAGCACCGGCTGGGCCTTGCCATGTAGGTGAGGTCGCTGTGCCAATATTCGGCGCTCGCGCCCACGCGCTTGCCGTCCTGCATGAGGTTGGAGATCTTGAACAGCTCCGGGTAGCCCTCGAGCAGGAACTGGGTGACCACGTGGATCTCGAGTTCGCCGAAGCGGCGCGAGAACGCGATGTGCGCTTCGGGCGACAGCCGCTGCCCGCGGAAAACCATCACGCCGTTGGCGTTGAAGGCCTCATGCAGGCGATCGAAGCTCGCCGCGTCGAGATCTTTCGAAAGGTCGATGCCTTCGGCGAAGTAACCGAGAGGGGACTCCTGCCGCGCCAGCGCCGCTGCCTGCATCGTGTTCTCCCGAAAGTGGAGGAACGTTAGGCGCGCGCCTTCATGCAGTCAAACGTAATCTCAAATCCGGCGTGGAAAGTTCGCGCTCAGAACGGCTACCCATGCGCAAGCGGCGTAAGCGGGTGTCTCCCGGTTTACATACGCAGGTTGTACCCGGCATCAAAAACGGCTTCAATGCGCACGCCCGAGTCTCCCCGGTATCCCATGCCCTCCATCCTGTCCGTGCTGCTCGCCCTGCTCCTTGTTTCCTGTTCCGCCCCGGACTCCGGCATCGCGCCCAGCGTCATTGACAAGCCGGCGCCGCACGAATCGCGTCCTCCCGTCGCCGAGCAGGCCGCGCCGGTGCTGCTCGCGCGGGTCGCACCGGTCCCGGCGGCTTCGATGGAGGCTTACAAGAAGGACGTCGCACAGCGCATCATGCAGACCAGCCCGGAGGTCTTCGTAGAGGCCCTGCCCCAGGTATTCAAGTCGATCGTGGTCGTGGAGGTGACGATCGACCGCGACGGGCGGTTGGCCGGCGTGTTGGTCCATCGCTCCAACGGCTATCGTGAACTGGAGAAGGTGGCGCTCGCCAGCGTGCGACGCGCGGGGCCCTTCGCCGCACCGGCGAGGCACTTCGCGCGGCACGACGGATCGGTGCGCTTCCTGGAAACTTTCCTGTTCCGCACCGATGGACGCTTCAGGGTGCGGACGTTCGCCGAGCCGCCGAAGTCACCGCAGTGATAGCCGTGGTGGGCCGCGGTTACACTTTTCCGGTTGTGTCTTTCGCTGCGGGACGGTTCAATTCCGTCCAGTGAAGCCCCTTGCGGCACTTGCGTGGTCATTGCGCGGCGCCATCGAACCCGAAGGAGACTCGAATGAAGATCGCAAAAGCAGCCCTGGTCGCGGCCGCCTTCGCCACCGCAGCAGCACCAGGCGTGGCCAATGCTCGCGGCGGTTGGGGATTTGGCTGGGGCCTGGGCCTGGGCATTGCGCTCAGCGCGCCGCTGCTGGCCTCGGGCTACTACGCGCCCCGCTATTACTCCCCTTATGCGTATGCACCGTACTACGCGCCGCCGTATGCCTATGCCTACCCCTATGCGCCAGCGTACGCGCCGGCCTATGCCGCGCCCCAGGCCTACGTGCAGCAACCGACCGTGCAGGCGCAATCCTTCAACTGGTTCTTCTGCGCTTCATCGAACGGTTATTACCCATATGTGAGGGAGTGCCGCGAGGGCTGGCAGCAGGTTGCGCCGCGCCCGTATGGAATGTAATGCGCGGAATGTAATTCGCGGGCGCAGGGCGCGATGAATGCATGCCCCCGGACGGGTATCGGCCGAAGGCATGCATTGTTTTCAGCGCGCGATCAGCGCATCAGGCGGCCGATCACCAGCGCGGCCAGGGCCGCGATGCCGATCGACTTGAACGGGTTGGCGGAGATGTAATTCGCGGTGCTGTCGACGGCCTGTTTCTGCCGGGCCGACAGTTGCTCGCCCTGGCTCGCGAGCCAGTCCTTCGCCTCGTCTTTCATGGTGCTCGCCTTGTCGGTGGCATCGTACGCCATCGACTTGACGCGATCGACCAGCGGCTGCGCCTTCTTGGCCGCAGTGTCAGCGGCTTCGTTGATGGTTTCGTTCATGTTCATGGTTTTTTCCTCTCGCTTTCGACCTTGCCCCGCAGATTTGCGGCGCTACCTTGCCATGATGCGGGAAGGGCGCGCACCGGGTTATAGGCCGCCAGCCGTTCGAAGCGTAGGAATTCGCCTACACCTTCTAACAAGGTCCCGAGCAAGCGCCCCCGGCCGGCCTAAGCGGCGCGACGATGCTCGTAGTAAGGGCGCTCGCGCTCGTCGAGCAGGGCATCGAGCGCCTTGCGGTCATCGTGCGGGGACAACCATGCGTCCACCGCTCGCGGTTCGAGCGGGATGATGCAGCGGTCATGCCCGGTTTGCGCCACTTCGAGAGGCGGCTCGTCGGTGATCGCGGCGAAAGAATACAGGTCGTGTTCCCCCGCTGCCTGCCAGCGGTCCCACAGGCAGGCCACCAGCATCGGCGCGGAGGCGCGCGGGTTGAAATGCAGCACCACGTTCTGCGGCTTCTCGCCCTCGCCAAGCGCACGTCGCTCGAAATCGTGCAGCGCCACGTTCTCGTAGAAACTCTTCGCCACGAGGATCGCGTGATGACGCCCGAAGACGTTCTTCCAGAACCCTTCGAGGTTGTCGCGCCGTGCGTTGTACAGCCCATCGTACCTGCGGTCGTAGGAGGCCGGCTTGCCATTGGGGCGGCAGTGATAGCGCATCGGGCGCAGCGTGCGGCGCCCGTCCTGCATGATGACCACCGGCGCGTACCAGAAAGGGAATATGCGCGAATCGGCCTCGGCGGGCTCGGTGCGCCCGAGGTCGGCGAGCTTGCCCATCGTCCACTCGATCTTGCGCGTCGCGATACGCTGGTCTTCGAGCGCCTTTTTGGTCTGCTTGAGCGCGAGCGTGCGCTCGGCGCCAGCGAGGCGCTTGCGCAATGCGAAGAGCGATGTCTCCAGTCCGCTGCGCACCCGGGTGCGATGCTGGTCGATGAGTGCCCCGATGCGCTCCTCGGCAGGCGAGGCAGGCGCGTCGAAATTCGCCTCGAGCGCGCGCCCCACCTTGATCGAGTCGTCGGCCAGGCGCAGCGTGAACAGTTCCTCCACGGCGGCAAAGTCCACCTCGGCGGCCACCATGCGCGCCAGTTTCTTGAGGTTCTGCTCGACCATCGCGGAATAGCACATGCCCCGATTTTACCGACTGGGCGCGCCCCCAACGCCGCAGGCAGGCCGAACGCCATCGCACCGCCAAAAATTTCCGTGAACCTGACAGAGCCATGTCGGGCAACGCGCGATCCGGTAGCTGCAATTTTGCGCGCGCATATGTATATTCATCCAGTATGTGCGAACGCTACACCTTGTACGCCGCGAACCTCGATCACACCCACTGGGCGCTGCGCGGCCGGCCTTTCCTCGACGAGCCAGTCGGCTTCGAGCGGCCCATACGCGCGCGCTACAACATCGCCCCGGGCGCGGCTGTACCGATCGTGATCCGGCGGCGCGACCAGCGGCCGATGCTGGTGAAGGCGCGCTGGGGTCTCGTGCCGCGCACCTCCCCCACGCCTTCCACCGACCTCAGCACGCATACCGCGCGCAGCGACAAGGTCGCGGTAAGCCGGCTGTACGGCGGCCCCCTGCGTCGGGCCCGCTGCCTCGTGCCCGCCTCGGGGTGGTATGGATTCAAGAACCTCGCCAAGCATGGCGGCCGCGATGGGCTGCAGGCCTATTACGTGCAGCCGCGCGGCGCGGGGGAAATCTGTTTTGCCGGCCTCTGGGAGCGCTGGAGCGGCCCAGGCGCGGCCGCGTTCGATTCGTTCTCGATCATCACCGTGCCGCAGAACGGCCTGCTCGACTATGTGTGCCCACGCATGCCAGCGGTGCTGGAGCCAGAGCGCTACCTCGGCTGGCTCGATCCCGCGCAGCGCAACCTCGGGGCGATCCTCGCGATGCTCCAGGCGCCGCCGGCGGCGGACTTCGAGGTGAGGCAGGTCACCGACCGCGTGAACGACCTTCGCCACGACGACGAAGGGCTGATCCGCCCGGTGACCTGGGGCGAGCATTCGGAGGAGGAGCGCTGGGCGCTCGCCATGGACTACACCGAGGACGAACTGCGGCAGGCGCTGGCCAAGGTGCAGATGTCGCCGTTGTGGCGCTCGATGATCGAGGACATCACGCCGCGCGACCTGCTGCGCATCGCGCGAGCGCTGGAGCGTAACGTCCCCAAGCGGCCGGCCTGACCACTGCGTTAATGTACTTGTACCAGCACAATTTTACCCTGGGAGTCACGCCGTTGCTTGATCTTATAAATGAAAGTTATGAAATAGCGCTTCCTCAGGAGACCGGGACGAGGCGCGCCGCGGGGAACCGCGCGCTGAAGCGGCTGCCCTTGCCGGGCTCGCTGGCGATCTCGAGGCGTGCGTCGTGGCGGGCCAGAGCGTGCTTGACGATTGCCAGGCCCAGGCCCGTGCCGCCGGTTTCGCGCGAGCGGCTGCGGTCGACGCGATAGAAGCGCTCGGTCAGGCGCGGCACCTGCGCGGCGTCCACGCCGATGCCGGTGTCCTCCACTGAGAACTCCGCGCCAGCCGGCGAAGCGCGCCAGGCAAGCCGCACCTCCCCGCCCTGCGGGGTGTAGTTCACCGCATTGCCGGCGAGGTTGCCGAAAGCGCTGGCGACCTCGGCCTCCGCGCCCAGCAGGTCGTAGTCGCCCTCGATCCTGAGCGTGATGCGATGCCGTCCCGCCGACAGCGCCTCGGCCTCGGCCCGCACCTGCTCGAGCAGATCGGCCATCGCAACGCGCTCACGGCGCGGCGGCGCGGGCGCGGACTCGAGCGCCGAGAGCTCCAGCAGGTCCTCGATGATGCGCTGCATGCGCGCGGCCTGGCCGGACATGAGCTCGACGTACTTGCGTGTCCGTTCGGCGTCGAGGTCGAGGTCGCGCACCGTCTCGAGGAATCCCGAGAGCACCGTGAGCGGCGTGCGCAGTTCGTGCGAGACGTTGGCGACGAAATCGCGCCGCATTGTCTCGACCTTGCTTTGCTGGGTGACATCCCGGCAGATGAGCAACCTGCGGCGCTGCCCATAGTCGACCAGCCGCATCGACAGCGCGAGCTCCGGGCTGCGCGACGGGCGCAGGGCCAGCGCCTCGGAAAAGGCGCCCGTATCCATGTAGCGGATGAAATCCGGGTCGCGCACGAGGTTGGTGATCGGCCGCCCGGAATCGCGCCGGCGGTCGATGCCCAGGTAGTGCGTGGCGCGGTCGTTGCACCACTCGACCCGGCCGGCCGCGTCGAGCACCACCACCGCGTCTGGCAGTGCACGGCCCGCCTGCGTTGCGCGCACCATGAGTTCGCGCAGGCGGCGGTTGTCGCGCGCATGACCGCGCTCGCGCCGGTAAAGCATTGCGAACACGCGGTCCCATGCGCCGATCGCCTCGGGTGGGGTGCGCCGGCGCGGACCCTCGAGCCAGGCACGCAGCCGCCGCGCCTGCACCAGCTGGTAGGCGAGCGCCGCCAGCGCAATCGCAGCGACGCCGAGCGCCACCAGCGTCCATGCAAAGGCGCCGTCGAGGCCCTCCACGCTAGCCGGCGCGCAGGCCGTAACCCGATCCGCGCACGGTGTCGATCAGCCTGTCATGGCCGCTGGCAGCCAGCGCGCTGCGCAGGCGGCGGATATGCACGTCGACCGTGCGCTCCTCGATGTGCACGTGGTCGCCACACACCTGGTCGAGCA
>JBDTRN010000030.1:0-16426 GCA_039931715.1 Betaproteobacteria bacterium | reverse complement strand
GCCGCCCAGGCCGCCGCTTGATCCGAAACCGTTTGCCGCACTACTAAAACCATAAAGAGAGGGATTGCCTTGATGAAAAGCCTGTTTGTGCGCGCCTGCGCAATGATCCTAGCCGCCTGCCTGATGCCAGCCGCCGCGCTGGCGCAGGGCTACCCTAACCGCGTCGTCAAGGTCGTGGTGCCCTTCGGCACCGGCGCCACCTCGGACATCGTGGCGCGCATGATTTCCGACCGTCTCACGGCGGGGACGGGCCAGCCGTTCATCGTCGAGAACCGCCCCGGCGCCGGCGGCACAATCGGCAGCGAGTTCGTGGCCAAGGCGCCGCCCGACGGCTACACGCTGCTGCTGTCGACGGCGGCCACGCCGATCACCGCGTCGGCCTACCGCAACCTCAAGTACGACACGTCCGCCTTCACTTCGGTGATCGTGCTCACGCACTCGCCGCTGGGCTTTGCGGCCAACCCGAATTTTCCGCCCAAGACCGTGCGCGAGTTCATCGAGTATGCGAAGGCCAACCCGGGCAAGGTCAATTTCGGCTCGCTCGGCGTGGGCACCTCGCACCACCTGACGGGGGAAAAGCTCAAGCTCGACGCCGGCATCGACATGGTGCATGTGCCCTACAAGGGCTCGGGCGCCGCGCATGCCGACCTCATGGGCGGGCAGATCCAGGTGATGTTCGACAACATCGTCGCGCTCATGCCGCACTTCAAGTCCGGCAAGCTGCGCCCGCTGGCGGTGTCGAGCGCAAAGCGCCATCCGCTGCTGCCGGACGTGCCGTCGATCTCCGAAGCCGGCGTGAAGGACTTCGAGGCCGTGGCATGGTTCGGTTTCCTCGCGCCGCCCGGCACGCCCAAGGACGTGGTGGCCAAGCTGAACGCCGAAGTCGTGAAGGTGCTGGCCATCCCGGAAATCCGCCAGCGGCTCGTCGACGGGGGGTCGGAAGTCATCGGCAACTCACCCGAGGCTGCCGACCGCTTCCTGCACAACGAGATCGCACGCTGGGGCGCGGTGGTGAAGGCGGCCAACGTCCGCGCCGATTGAGCGTGGTGCAGGCTGGCGCGGCGCATGCGCCGATGCTGCGCTGCGAAATCCCGGTGCGACAATTTGATGTCATGCTGCAGTCATCCTGCCGTCATGCTGCAGTCATGCGCGCGTCATAACAGAGGAGTATCTTCAATGTACGCCATCGCCCCGCGGTCCCCCTCCAGCCCAGGCTTCGCGCTTCCCTGGGGGCCCGGCCGCAGGGGTCGAGGCGCTTTCTCCCGCCTCGCGCAATGCGCCGGGGCAGCGTTGCTCGCGCTGGCGTTCTCACCCTTCGCCGGCGCGCAGCAGTGGCCCGACAAAACCGTGCGCCTGGTGGCGCCTTATCCGCCCGGCGGGCAGACCGACCTCGTATCACGCTTTCTCGCCGACCGCCTGGGCCCGGTATTGGGCCAGCCCGTGATCGTCGAGAACAAGGCCGGCGCGCAGGGCATCGTGGGCCTCGAGGCCGTCAAGAATTCGCCCCCCGACGGCTACACCTTCGTGTACGCCAACGTGTCGAACATCTCCATCAATCCGCACGTGCATGCCAAGCTTCCCTACGACGGGCTGCGAGATTTTGTACCCGTGACGCAGATCGGGCTGTCAGTGCTGGCGATGGTGGTTCCCGCGGGGCTGGGTCCCAAAACTCTGCCCGAGTTCATCGCCTACGCCAAGGCGAATTCCGGCAAGGTGAGCTTCGCTTCGTTCGGCGCGGGCTCCACCTCGCATATTTACGGCGAGATGCTCAAGGGATCGGCCGGCCTGAACATGACGCATGTGCCTTACAAGGGTGCCGGCCCGGCCACCCAGGATGTGGTCGCCGGGCACGCCCAGATGGCGATCCAGGATTTCGCTGCCGTCGGGCCGTTTGTGCGCTCAGGCCGGCTCATTGCGCTGGCGGTCACCGGGCCCAAGCGCTGGCCCGCTTTCCCCGACCTTCAGACCTTCTCCGAGCAGGGTCACCCGCTCGATATCGCCGGGTGGAACGGCATCATGGCGCCCGCGAATACGCCTAAGGCCATCGTCGAGCGCATGAGCGCGGCGATCAACAAGATCATCCAATCCCCCGACGGGCGCGAACGCATGCTGCAGATGGGCCTGCTTGCCACGGGCACCACGCCTGATGAGTTCGCCGAAGTCATCCGGCGCGACACCCCGCGCTGGGGCGAGGTGATCCGCAAGGCGGGCATCAAGCCGGAGTGAGGCGCATCGTCCGGCGGCGCGCCCCATTGCAGGGAGGGACGGCCTGGGGGCAGAAGGCCCCCTTCCCCGCGTCAGGCCCCGATACGCGCTGGTCTCACGGCTTGAAGTAGGGCCTGTCGCCGGCGATGGTCACGCGGTCCATGACGCGGCGGTAGCCCGAGTAGTCGTTGACCGCGAGGTGCTGGGTTGAGCGGTTGTCCCAGAACGCGAGCGCGCCCTTGGTCCAGCGGAAACGGATCTGGAATTCCGGCCGCTGGCTGTGGCGGTTGAGGAACTCCAGCAGCGGCGCGCTTTCTTCTTCGGTCATGTCCTGGAAACGGATCGCGTACACCCAGTTCACGAACAGGATCTTGCGGCCGTTCTCCGGGTGGGTGCGCACACAAGGATGCGGCGTTTCCTGCAGCGCCAGTTCGCTCGCCTTGATGCGCATGCCCTTGAGGTCGTCGTCGGCGTAAGTGCCCTGCGGTCCGTACGAACGCTTGGCGCTGTGCATGACGGTCAGCGACTCGAGCAGGCGCTGCATGCCGGGCGAAAGCGCATCGAAGGCGAGCATCTGGTTGGTCCAGATCGTATCCCCGCCCACGGCCGGGGATTCGCGGCTGTACAGGACCGTGCCCAGCACAGGCTCGGCCTGGAAGGTCATGTCGGAGTGCCAGCGGCCGCCAAAATTGAGCTTCTTCTTTTCTTCGGGCTCGCGCACCACGCGCATCATTTCCGGATGCCCCTCGAGCGGCTTGATGAAAGGCGTTTCGGCCAGCGGGCCGAACTGCCGCGCGAACGCCTTCTGCTCAGCGGGTTCGAGCTTCTGGTCACGGAAAAACAGCACGCAGTGGTCGGCGAGCGCGCGCCGCAATTGCGCGAGCGTCGCCTCGGGCAGCGGTTTCGACAGGTCCAGCCCGCCGATCTCGGCGCCGCCGGCGCCGCAGAGCAGTTCGCGCGTGAACGCCTGATGGTCTGTTTCGTTTCCTGCAAGGGCACCCAATTTCACCTCCGGGTCAGTGTTGCAACAGCTTGAGTATATGCAGCTTGGCGCGCACGAAATCGCCGCTGCCCGAAACTTCCTCATAAACGCGCGGGCGCGCGAGGCCGATTTGCAGCGTCTCGACGATGCGGCCCGGGCGCGCGCTCATCACGTGCACCGTGTCGGACAAGAAAATCGCCTCTTCGACATCGTGCGTGATGAACAGGACGGTGGGACGGTACTGGGCTGCCAGGTCCAGGAGCAGGCGTTGCATGACGAGCCGGTTCTGGTAGTCGAGCGCCCCGAACGGCTCATCCATGAGCAGGACCCGCGGCTCGTTGATGAGCACGCGCGCAATCTGTACCCGCTGTTTCATGCCGCCCGAAAGCTGGTAGGGATAGTGTTTCTCGAATCCGGCCAGCCCGACCGCGCGGATATAGTCATCGGCGGCCGGCGTGTAGGCGTCCTTGCGCGTGCCACGCATGCGCGGGCCGAAGGCGACATTGTCGAAAACCGTCAGCCACGGGTAGAGCTGGGGTTGCTGGAAAACGATGCCGCGCTCCTGGGCCGGGCCGGAAATCCCGGCCGCGCCCAGCAGCAACTGTCCGCTGGAGGGGAAGTCGAATCCGGCCACCATGCGCAACAGCGTCGATTTCCCGCAACCGCTAGGGCCCACCAGCGAGACAATCTCGGCCGGGCGCGCCGCGAACGAGACGTCTTCGAGGGCCGCAATGGATTTTCCATCGGCGGCGGCGAAGGTCTTGGAGACCTTGCGTATTTCGAGCACCTCGTGCGCCTGCGTCGCGCTCACTGCTTGCCGCGCCAGTGCAGCACGCGCTTCTCGAGCAGGAGGAGCATGCCTTCGAGCACCAGCCCGATCAGGCCGATGGTGATGATGCCGATGAACACCACCGGGATGCGGTAGAACGTGGTTGCGTCCATGATCATGTAGCCCAGCCCCACCTGGGCGGCGATCAACTCGGCCGCCACTACCAGCGCCCACGACAGGGTCATCGACACGCGCATGCCGGTGATGATGGAGGCCGAGGCCGCGGGGATGACGACATGGAAGAAAATCTGCCGCGATGACAGGCCGAGCGATCGCGAAGCGAGGATGAGGTCTTCGGGCACCGACTTGACGCCTGTCGAGGTGCTGACCGTCATGTACAGGAAGGCGGTGAGGAAGATCAGCGCGACCTTGGAGGTCTCGCCGATGCCGAAGTAGAAAATGAACAGCGGCACGAGGGCGATCGGCGGGATCGGGCGCAGGAAGGTGAGGAACGGCGTCACCAGCGCGTCGAACATTCGGTTTGAGCCGACCCAGATGCCGAACGGGACGCCGACCAGCACCGCGAGCGTGAAACCGGCCAGCGCGCGCCCAAGCGAGGCGAGCACCTGCTGCCAGAACGGCGCGGATGCATAGCCCTTGTCGAGCAGGTCTGTAAGCGTCTCCCACAGGACCTGCGCCGGCGGCAGCTTGTTCGGGTCGAGCACGCCCGCGAAGCTCGCCGCCAGCCATGCGGCCAGCGCGGCGGCTACCGCCGCCACACTGATCATGCGATAACGGTTCGCACCGGCCGGCCGCATGCCGCGGGGCCTAGCGGGCCGCTTTCACTGCCTGCATGAACCCGGTCATGACGTAGTTGTCGACGTCGGCGTCGCCCTTGACGAGGTTGTATTCCTTGCCGAACGCGAGGAAGTCGTGCAGCAGGAGATTCAGTTTCGAGCCCTTGGCCCAGTACGGGGCCTGGGCGGGATCGAGCGCCGCGGTGGCATCGAAATAGATGAGTTGCTTCTGGATCGCCTGCGCCTGGGCTTCGTTCATCCCGGCCCATTCCATCGAGTAACGGATCGCAAGCTGGGGGTTCTCGCGCATCTTTTTGAGGCCCATGTCCCAGCCCTTGAGGATCTTCACCACCGTGTCCTGGTTGGCGGCGAGCCATTCGCGCTTGCCCGCCCAACCGAGGAAGGCCGGCCCGGGGTTGAGCTCGTTGTTGCGGAAGATCACGCGGGCGCCTTTCTGGGTCAGCGGCGTGAGGAACGGTTCCCACGAAAAAATCGCGTCCACGTCCTTCGACTCGAACGCCGCGACCTGCTGTGGAGGCGCCATGCCAAGGATCTGCAGCGCGTTCTTGTCCATGCCGGCACGGCGCAGGGCCTTGAGCATGCCGTAGTGCGCATCCGACCCCTGCACGAGGGCGATCTTGGTGCCGGCGAGGTCCTTGAGGTTTTTCACCCGGCTGGCGCCCGGGACGACGATCCCTTCGAGCGGGTTGTAGTCCATGAACACCGAGAAGAAATTCAGGTTCTGCCCATTGGCCTTGGCCAGGAGGAAGGCGCCCATGCCGCCCCACGCGAGGTCGACCTGCCCGCCGGCGATTGCGGCGAACTGCGCCGGGCCGGAAGTGAACTTGACCAGGTTGAGGTTGAGTCCCATCTGCTCGAAGTACTTCTCCTTGATCGCGATGTAGATCGGGCCGTTGACGATCGGCTGCATGCCCACATTGACGCTCTTCAGCGCCTGCCCAAATGCCGTGCCTGACACCAGCAGTGCCGCCATGCAAATGGCGGCCAAACGCGTAGTTCCGATCATCTTTATTTCTCCTCGGGGTGGACTGAATCAGGCGCTTTTCAGCGCGCGCTTTCGAGCGTGTTCTTCATTGCTTGCAGCGCGGCGCGCGTTTCGGTGACCAGCCTGTCGACGACGGCTTTTACCGTGGTGAGTTCGTTGAACCACGCCACGCTCTGGCCTGCTGCTTCGTAAACCAGCGGGTCGACCTGGTGCTCTTCGATCGCCGCAAGGAGCTCGCCGGTGAGCACGTGCTGGTACGGCATGGGCAGCGGCTCGGGCGCGCCGGCGGCATCCCACTCGTCCGACCAGCTGCTGCGCACCACCCTGCAGGGTTTGCCACTGTGGGCGCGCGTGATGACTGTGTCCTCGCTCTTTGCGGCGAGGATCTTCCGGAGCAGGACTTCGGGCGTTCCGTATTCGCGCGTCGCGAGCCACGCGGTTCCGAGCCACACGCCTTGCGCGCCGAGGCCGAACGCTGCCGCTACCTGGCGGCCATGGCCCACGCCACCGGCGGCGAGCACGGGCAACCCGCCTGAGGCTTCGACCACCTGTGGCACGAGCGTGTACGTTCCAACGGGACCGGTGTGGCCACCCGCGTCGTAGCCCTGCGCGACCAGGATGTCGATGCCGGCCTCCCGTGCCGCGGTGGCATGCCGCGCCGCGCCCACCAGCGCGAACGTGGTCTTGCCGCGTGCCTTGGCGGCCTGTACCACGTCCTTCGGCAGGCCTACGGCGGTCACCACCGCGTCGACACCCGACTCGAGCACGGCTTCGGTCTGGGCCTTGAAGAAGGCCTGGTTGCGGATCTGGTCGGCAAAGAAATTCGGCTTGGTCGCGGCCGGGATGGCGTACTTTTCGCGCAGCATTTCAACGAACGCTACGTGCCGGGGCGGCAACTTCTTGCGCGCTTCCTCCCGGCTCGCTTCCTCGCCGGCGAGTTTCGGGTACATGAGGTCTACCCCGAAAGGGCGCGTGCCCAGGCGGCGCCGCAGCAAGGCAATGTCCTCTGCAATCTTTCCGGGCCCCTCGCGCGCAGCGCCGAAAACCGGGAAGCCGCCGGCTTCGGCCAGCGCAACGGTGACGTCGATGGAATGCGAAAATCCGAAGATGGGAACCTTGATTCCCAGCCGCTCGCACAACGCGGTGCGCAGGCCGCTCACTCCATTTACTTGTAAAAGCTCACGCGGCACCGGCTACTTGGCCGGCTTGATGCCGGCCGCGCGCACGACTTTGCCCCAGCGCTCGTAGTCTGCTTTCATCATCGCCTGGATTTCGTCGGGGGTCTTCACCGGGCCGGGCAGTCCGCCGATCTTTTCGATGCGCTCCTGCACTTCGGGCGTGCCGAGCGCCTGGTTGATCTCGCCATTGATGCGCGCCACGATTTCCCGAGGTGTGCCCGCCGGCACATAGATCCCGTACCAGGGCACCAGGCCTGCTTCCGGGTAGCCTGCCTCGGCGACCGTGGGCACGTCCGGCAACTGCTTGAGCCTTTGCGGGCTGAAGACCGCAAGCGCCTTGAGCCTGCCGCTTTTGATGTGCGGCGCAGCGAGCCCGAGGGCGACCACCTTGAATTGCAACTGGCCGTTGATGAGGTCGGGAATCGCCGGCGGCTGGCCCTTGTAGCCGATGTTGACCAGCTTGATGTCGGCCACCTGGAAGAACAACTCGGAGGACAGGTGGTTGGACGAGCCGGTTCCGGGGTTGCCGAAATTAAGCTGGCCTGGCCGCGCCTTCGCGTAGGCGACAAACTCCTTCAGCGTGTTCACCGGCAGGGTGGCAGGAACCACGGCGACGTTCAGGTTCCACACTGCCACCCCCACCCCCTGGAAGTCGCGTAGCGGGGCCCAGGGCAGGTTGCTGTAGATGGAGGGGTTGGACAGGATCGCCGGCCCGGTCATGAGCCAGGTGTAGCCGTCGGCGGCACTTTTGGCCACCGCTTCTGTGCCCAGGTTGCTGTCTGCGCCGGGCCGGCCCTCGACGAGGATGGGCTGGCCCCAGCCGGCCGAGATTTTCTCGGTGATTGCGCGCGCAAGCAGGTCGACGATCCCCCCCGAGGGGTAGGGCACGATCACGCGCACGGGTTTCGAGGGGAAGGTCTGTGCAAATGCCGATGTGGCGCAACAAGCGATGACGCACATCATGCGTGCAATGACTTTCATGCCGCCTCCACTTTCGTTATGAGTTTCTGATTGTTATGCGCAGCAATTCGATTCTTCCACAGATAGCGGGCTGGCACTACCATTGGCGCGAACCGGAGGAACCCATGGATTTCGAGCTTTCAGTAAGCGCCCGCGCATGGCGCGACCGGGTGCAGGCGTTTTTCGACAGCCAGCTCCTGCCGCGCAATCGCGAGTGGCACGAACATGTGGTCAGGCGCGACCAGCCCGCACCTTTCATGGGAGAACTGCAGGCCAGCGCGCGTGCCGAGGGCCTGTGGAACCTGGGACTGCCGGAACTGGCGGCGTCCGAGCCGGGCACGCGGCTGTCCAATCTCGAGTACGCCGGGTGCTGCGAAATCCTCGGCCGCCTCGCATGGGCACCGGAGGCGCTCAATTGCCAGGCGCCCGACGTTCCCAACATGATCACCCTGCAGAACTGCGCCAATGCCGCGCAGAAGGTCCAATGGCTTGCGCCGCTGCTCGAGGCGCGCACCCGCTCCTGCTTTGCGATGACCGAGCCGGACGTCGCATCGTCGGATGCCACCAACATCGCCACCACCATCGAGCGCCAGGGTGGTGAATACGTCGTCAGCGGGCGCAAATGGTTCTCGACCGGCGCTGCGCATCCGAACTGCACGCAGATCATGCTCATGGGCGTCACCGGGGGCGCAAAGGATGCGAAGCTCGACCGCACCCGCCGGCACAGCATCGTCATGGTGCCGATGGACGCGCGCGGGGTGCGCCTGGTGCGCGAAGTGCGCTGGATGGGCAGCCGCGACCACGTTGCGCCGATCGGGGAGATCGAGTTCGACGCGGTGCGCGTGCCGGTGGAGAACCGGCTGGGCGAGGAGGGCGACGGGTTCAAGATCGCGCAGGTCCGTCTGGGCCCGGCGCGGGTGCACCACTGCATGCGCCAGATCGGCCTGGCCGGCCTGATGATCGAACTCATGCTCGCGCGTGCCGCAGAACGCCGGGCCTTTGGCCGCACCATCATCGAGTACGACACGCTCCAGCGCTGGATCGCCGAATCGCGCGTCGAGCTCGAGCAGGCGAGGCTGCTTACGCTCAAATGCGCATGGCTGCTCGATCGCCAGGGCCACCATGGCGCATGGCGCGAGGTATCGCTGGTCAAGGTGGCGGTGCCCAACATGTTGCAGCGGGTGGCGGACCGGGCGATCCAGGTGTTCGGGGCGATGGGGGGCACCGACGATGCGCCAATCCACTACGCGCTTTCGTATGCGCGGCTCATGCGGATCGGCGACGGGCCCGACGAGGTGCACCTGCGGCAGGTGTTCCGGATGGAAACCCCGCCCGCGTGGAAGATCGCAGACTCGCCGTACATCACCGCTGCCGGGCCGGCCTGAGCGCGCGGGGCCGGGTCATGGAAAAGGCCGCAAGGATCTACGTGGCGGGGCATCGCGGGCTGGTCGGCTCGGCGATCGTGCGCGCGCTGCAGGCCGCGGGGTATTCGAACCTGCTGCTACGCACGCGCTCCGAACTCGACTTGCTCGACCTGCACGCGGTTCGGAGCTTTTTTCGCGCCGAAAAGCCCGAATATGTTTTCATTGCCGCCGCCCGCGTGGGCGGGATTGCGGCGAACCACGCTTTCCCAGCCGAGTTCATCCACGAGAACACGCTCATTGCGGCGCATCTCATCGACGAATCGTGGAAGAACGCAGTCAGGCGGCTGCTGTACCTGGGTTCTTCCTGCATCTACCCGCGCGATTGCGAGCAGCCGATCCGCGAGGACTACATGCTCACCGGCCCGCTCGAAGCGACCAACCGCGCCTACGCGGTCGCCAAGATCGCCGGCGTGGAAATGTGCTGGAGCTACAACCGGGAACACGGCACGCGCTTTCTCGCGGCAATGCCGACCAACCTGTATGGACCCGGCGATCGCTACGACCTCAACGGCTCCCATGTGATTCCCGCCCTGATTCGCAAGTGCCACGAAGCCAGAGTCGCAAATGCCGCCGAAGTGGTCATCTGGGGGACCGGCACGCCGTTGCGTGAGTTCCTCTACTCGGAAGACGCCGCGGGCGCTTTCGTGCATCTGATGGGGCTGCCCGACGCAGATTTCGGGCGAGCGTGCGGCGACGCCGACCAGGCGCCCCTCGTGAATGTCGGCAGCGGTGTCGAGCTGACGATCCACGCGCTGGCCGAAGCGGTCCGCGAGGTGGTCGGTTTCGGGGGCGCGCTCAGGTTCGATGCCGGCAAGCCCGACGGTACGCCGAGAAAGCTCCTCGACGTCTCGCGCCTGGCTTCGCTCGGATGGACGGCCCGGACCCCGCTCGAGGCCGGCCTGCGCGATTCGTATGCCGATTTCCTCTCCCGCTTCGGTGACCTCGGCGCCCAACCGGCGCCGATTCGCTAACGCCGCTCGCCTGGGGGAGTGTCGAGCCAGTCGAGGAGTTTTTGTGCCGGCGCCACTCCCCCGTCGAGCGCGGCACGCAACCACAAGCGCGCATTGCCTGCGTCGCGTGGCACGCCGTTGCCCGTCGCATAGAGCCGTCCCAGGTTGAACTGGGCGGGTGCAAAGCCCGCTTCGGCCGCCTCACGGTAAAACTGCGCGGCGCGCACGGCGTCTGCCGGCACCCCACGACCTGTTTCGTGCATCTCGCCCAGATTGTTTTTGGCCGACAAGTCCCCCGCGCCGGCCGCCTGCAAATAGAGCGCGAGCGCACGCGCGGGATCGGCAGGCACGCCTACACCTTGCGCGTACATCCAGGCGAGCAGGCTCTTGGCCGAAGCACGCCCGCCCGTCGCTGCGGCCGAAAGGCGCGCAAATGCGCATCCAGCGTCAGGCGGCTTGGCTTCCAGGCAGCGTCGCCCGATCTGTTCGCTGGCGGTGGCGTGACCGGTCGCGGCCGCGGCCTCAAGCAACACCGCCTCGCGGGTGGGATTCGATGCGGCCACGCAGCCAGATAACCGGAATGCGGCCTCGGCGAACCCTTTGTCCCATGCCGATGCGAACAGGGCGCACGCCGACGGGCGGTCGCGCGGCCCGGCGAGGCCATGCAGTGCCATTACGCCCAGCGCGAAGTCCGCGCCGCCCGCGCCGTGCCGGCCGATGCGCGCCAAGTCGATCGAAGTGTCCGGCAATTTTTTCCCGACCAGGTATCGCAGCCCCGAAGCACTCTCGAGGTCGCCTGCCGCCAGGGAGCGTTCGAGGTCCGCTGCGACGACCACGGCGAGGGAGGCAAGCATCGCGGCGCCGCGCGGGTCGCCCGGCGCAGTCGCTACGAGAGCGCGCAGTCTTGCGGTTTCCTTTTCTGCCCACAGGATTCGCGCGCGGCGATTTGCCGCCGGGGGCGCGTCGGTGAGCCAGCCCGGAGCGGGAGCGTGTGCAGCCTGCCTCCCAGCGGCGGGCGGCCCGGCATCCGGCTCGGCGGCACGCAAGGCAGTGGCAGAAATAGTAAGTAAGCTGCACGAGCACATGGCCGAGGCGATGCAGCGCAATGCACCACGAAATGCGAATACACCCAAGATCGCGCCTCCCGCGCCACCATACTGCACGCCCTCACCGCGCGTCGAGAACTTCGTGGCGGAAGCATTGTGCGTAGAATCCGATGCCTTTCGAATAAGTTTACGAGTGCCACAAAACAGATGCAGCTGAGTTCCCCAGTCCTGTCCCGTGTGGTCCGTTGCGCGGCGGGCCTGTCGCTGGCAGGCGCGATTGCCTGCGCCAGTGCGATGGCCTCGCCGGAAACCGGGCGCCTCGCCGAGGCGGCCACCCAAGGCGACCGCGCCGCCCTCGATTCGCTCGTCGAGATGGCGCGAAGGAAGAAGGACCCCGAGGCCGAGTATGCGCTCGGTCTCATGGCCTACGAAGGCCGCGGGCTCGAGCGCAACGCGAAGCAGGGCTACCAGCTTATCGAGCGCGCGGCAAAGCAGGGCCATGCCGAGGCCAACAATATGCTGGGGTATTTTTACGAGCATGGCATCGGCACGGCTGCGGATCCGGCGAAGGCGTTGGCGGCCTACCGGACGGGTGCCGAGGCAGGCAGTGCGCGAGCCCGCACCAACCTCGGCTGGTATTACGAGCACGGCATCGGCGTCGCAAAGGACCCGTCCGTCGCGGCGGAGTGGTACCGGCAGGCGGCTGAGCAGGGCAGTGCCGCCGCGCACGCCAACCTAGCCAGGCTGTACGAAACCGGCAGCGGCGTGGCACGCAACCCGATAGTGGCAATCGCGCTGTACGAAAGGGCGCTCGCGGGGGGCATACCTTCCGCGGCGATGCGGCTCGGGCGCCTTGTCGAAGAGCGCGGCCAGATTGCCCAGGCGGCCGACTATTTCGTCGCCGCAGCGAAGGCGGATATCGACGACGCGGACCTGGCCGCCGGCAGGCTGCTGGTAGCTGCCGCCAATCCTCGCGCAAACGTCGAGCAAGGCATCTACTGGCTTGAGCACGCCGCGCCGGGCAAGCTCGAAGCAAATCTTCTGCTGGCGTCGCTGTTCGACAAAGGCGCGGGTGTTCCTGCAGACCGCGCGCGCGCGGAGCATTTTTTCCAGCGCGCCGCGCTCCAGGGCGATGCCGAGTCAGCTTACCGGTACGCGCAATCGCTGGGCGGAGCCGCAGGGTCAGGCGCATCCGATCCCCTTCCATGGTACCGGCGCGCGGCGCTCAAGGGCCATGCCCGGGCTCAATACGAGGCGGCGCGCTTGCTCGACCTGGTCGGCGACGAGGAGTCGGTGGCGGAGGCCGTGGGGTGGTATCGCAAGGCCGCGCTGCAGGGACACACCAAAGCCGCATTGCAATTGGCGATCGCACTCGACGATGGCCGCGGCACGGCGGCCGCACCGGCGGAGGCCGTTGAGTGGTACTTGAAGGCAGCAGCACAGAACGAGCCCGAAGCCTTGTTCCGGCTGGGAAACATTTACGACCGCGGCAAAGGCGTGAGCGCCGACTTCGGCAAGGCGCGCGACTACTACGCGCGCGCGGCGGGCCTCGGCCATGCGCAAGCCGAACAGGTTCTGCAGAAGATCGTGGGCGTTCCGGCGCTCGGGCAAGTGCAGGGCGATCCGTTCAAGGGAATGCGGTGAGCGCCGGCGCCAGTCCGGCACCCCAAATCGCCCTCGCGCTTCGGCCCCGGAATTTCGCGCGCGATCCGCTGTTCAGTTCCTGGCGGGGATGCGGGACGCTTTCGTGTGTGACGCTCGAACACCGATGCGATGGGCCAATTCTGCCCGGTGCCGCTCTAGATTGACGCGGAAGGCGTCGGATTTTTCCGCCGGGATCACCAGGCCGGCGCCAGTCGCCCCGGGAGCGCGGCCCGAGTTGAATGCCGGATTCAGCGCAAGAAAATCCGGCAGCGCAGTGCCGGCCAACCTGGCCGCAAGGGCGAGGTCGATGTCGTCCGGGATCGACACGACGACAAATGCCGGCGAATTCGCGATTTCAGGCAACTGGAGCCCGTAGGTGGCCGGATCCATGATGATGCGCTTGACCGCCAGAAGCCGTGGGACGTAGTTGCGCGTTTCGTCGGGCATCGTCAGGCTGTCGTAGGCATCCGGAATGCCGCGCGCGCGGTTTCGTTCCACTGCCCGGGCAACTGCGACCTCTCCCCAATTGTACGAAGCCAGCGCGCGGTGCCAGTCGCGGTGGTTATGCCGGTACAGGAATTCGAGGTAGTCGAGCGCGGCGTTTGTCGAAGCCACCACGTCGCGCCGGCCATCGTATTGCGTGTTCTGGGCCAGTCTGTAACGGGTTCCCGTCTCGGGAATGAATTGCCACAACCCGGATGCCTGGGCGGGCGAAAGAGCCATCGGATTGAAGCCGCTCTCTATGAAGGGAAGCAGGGCGAGTTCCATGGGCAGGCCCCTGCGCTCGACTTCGTCGACGATGAAATGCAGGTAGGGCCTGGCTCGCAAGGCGATGGCCTGGAAAAGCTCGGGCCGCGCCGCATACCAGGCGACCTGCTGGGCGACCAGTTTCCTGTCGAGATCCGGCATCGCGAAACCGGCCCGGATACGCTCCCAGAGATCGTCCGACTGGCCAAGCAGTTTCTCAATCTGCGGATTGGCGCCTTCGATGCCGGCCTGCATTTGCACTGCGGGCGCACCGTCGAAGTGCACGAACGCCTCGAGCGCGGCTGCCGGCTGGCATGCGAAAACCAGCGCGAGGGCACATAGGGGCACGAACGACGAATGGCGCAGGATGCTCATGACGTCCGATCCTAGCGGCCTGACCGGCCGGGGTCAACGCAATGCTCCGGCCCTGCGAGAATGCTGCACGGCGCGCAAGTCTCAATGGGCTACGTTTAACCCTGCCTCGCGGAGCAATTGCGACCAACGTTCAAACGCCACATGCTGGCTGTATCGTTGGTCGAATGATCGCCTCGCATTCATCCCTAGCTCGGCGGTGCGTTCGGGAGAGGAAGCGAGCTGGACGATGGTTTTTGCCAGCAGCGTCGCGTCGCCAGTGGGAATCGTCATGCCCGCTTGCGCGTCCGCAAGGATTGCGGCGACCTCGCCCGCGGGGTCGCCGACGTTGAGGGCCGGACGGCCCGCTGCAAGAATCCCGTAGACCTTGCTCGGGACGAGCAGGCCTTCCAGCGAGGGAAGGAGCGTGATGAGGTGCAAGTCGGCCGCCCCGAGGCTCGCACAAAGGTTTTTCGGCGGCTGGTACGCCCTGAAAATAACGTTGGAGAGCCCGCGCACCTGCGCACCCGTCGCCAGGCCCCCGACACGATAACCGCCCCCGATGACAAGGAAGACGATCCTTGAGTCGTCGCGCAGCAATGTAGCGGCTTCGAGGATGGTATCGAACTCGTGGGCGCGCCCAAGGTTGCCCGAATAGGCCACCACGAATTTTCCCGCGAGCCCCCACGTCTCGCGCATCGCGCTAGCACCCTTGTCGACAGGCACGATCATCGTGCCATCGGCCCAGTTGTGGATGACGCGGACCCGCGCCTCACGCTGAAGGGACTCCACCTTGCGGCGCATCTGTTCGCCGACGACGACGTTGAAATCCGCGTTGCGCAGGGAATAGTTGCGCGCGATGCGCGCAAGGCCGGCGACACGCCCAATGCGCACGCCCAAATGCTCCGCGAGCTCGGGGAAAAGGTCCTGCAGCCAGTTCACGAGGCGGGCGCCGCGCAGGCGCGCGACGATTGCGGCTGGCACGGAGATCAGGGGAGGGTCGGTCTTCGCGACGATGACGTCCGCCCGCCGGGTGATCATTAAGAGCGTGAATGTGGCCGCAAAGTAGAATGTGAGGTAATCAAGCGCCCGGCCGCGCAGGTTCGGCCGCCCGAACCGGCTGGTGCGCACGCGGTGAACATGCACGCCGGAAACGACTTCGGACGGGGCGAACCCGGCCATGGGGTCGTCATAGCGCTGGCGGCTGGTCACCACGTGGACCTCGCACCCGGCTGCCGCGAGGTGAAATGCGAGGCTGGAGAGCATCTGGCTGGTCGCCGAAATGTCGGGATGGAAGTACCGGTTCACAAAAATCAGTTTCACCCAAAGAACGTACCATAGGCGAAGGGCGGCTGAAACCAAGGCAGCTGGGGATGGGGATGCAGGGATTGCGTACGCGAAAACGTGTTTTAGTCACCGGCGGGGGCGGGTTCCTGGGCTCGCACCTGTGCGAGCGGCTGATTGCAAGTGGCGACGATGTCCTTTGCGTCGACAACTTCTTCACCGGCAGCAAAGAAAACATTGCGCACCTTCTGCCGCTGCCGAATTTCGAACTGATCCGGCACGACGTGACCTTCCCTTTGTACGTGGAAGTGGACGAAATCTACAACCTGGCCTGCCCCGCGTCCCCGCTGCATTACCAGTTCGATCCGGTCCAGACGACGAAGACGTCGGTCCACGGTGCAATCAACATGCTGGGCCTTGCCAAGCGCGTCAGGGCAAAAATTCTGCAGGCGTCGACCAGCGAAGTGTATGGCGACCCGGCGGTCCATCCACAGACGGAGGGCTATTGGGGCAACGTGAACCCCATAGGGATCCGTTCCTGCTACGACGAAGGCAAGCGGTGTGCCGAAACACTATTCTTCGATTATCACCGCCAGCACGGGGTCGCCATCAAGGTGGCGCGCATTTTCAATACTTACGGGCCGAGGATGCAGCCCAATGATGGAAGGGTGGTCTCGAACTTCATTGTTCAGGCGCTCAAGGGCGAACCGATCACCGTTTTCGGCAAAGGAGCGCAGACCCGCTCGTTTTGCTATGTGGATGACCTTGTCGATGCGCTGATGCGCCTGATGGACACGCCTGGCGACTTCACCGGTCCGGTCAATCTGGGCAACCCGGTCGAATTTACCATCCTGGATCTGGCCCGCCAGGTGGTCGCTCTTACAGGTTCGCGCTCGGTCATCGAATTCCATCCCTTGCCCGGCGACGATCCGATGCAGCGCAAACCGCATATTGGACTTGCCCAGGCCGTGCTCGGCTGGGCTCCGAAGGTGGCGCTGGAAGAGGGTTTGCGGCGCACGGTGGCCTACTTTCGCAATGCCCAGTCCGCTTGATCATCGACACGCCTGCCTTTGTTCAGATCAT
>JBDTRN010000029.1:0-16653 GCA_039931715.1 Betaproteobacteria bacterium | reverse complement strand
ACGCGCATCAAAATGTATAGCCCACGCCCGGCGCGCGCCCTTGCAGGCGCTCGAGCAGCCCGGCGAGCGGGCCGAGCTCGCGATAGCGCTCGCAGGTGCGCTGCAGGTGGTCGAGCACGAGCGGGATGTCGGCCAGGTAACGTTGTTTGCCGTCGCGGTGCGCGAGGCGCGCGAAAATTCCCGCCACCTTTAGATGGCGCTGTACCCCCATCCATTCGAAGTCGCGGTAGAACGTGGCGAAATCGGCCGGCACCGGCAGCCCGGCCTTGCGCGCCTTTTCCCAGTAGCGCGCGCACCAGTCGATGACCTGCGCCTCGTCCAGACGGATATAGGCGTCCTTGAGCAGCGAGGCGAGGTCGTACGTGATCGGCCCGTGCACAGCGTCCTGGAAATCGAGCACCCCGGGCAGCGGGTCGCTCACCATCAGGTTGCGCGAATGGTAGTCGCGGTGCACGCAGACACGCGTCTGGGCGAGGTTGTTGGCGACGATGGCATCGAACGCCGCGGCGAGGATGGCCGCATCGGCGCTCGCGAGCTCGCGGCGCAAGTGGCGCGCGACATACCAGTCGGGGAACAGGGCCAGTTCGCGGCGCAGCAGCGCATCGTCGTAAGGCGGCAGGCCGTGGTCGTCGCCCACGCACTGGATTGCGATGAGCGCGTCGATTGCGGCGCCATACAGGCGGCCCGCATCGCGCGTGGGCGTTGCGCCGGCTACGAGCACGTCGAGATAGGTCGCAGCGCCGAGATCTTCGAGCAGCAGGAAGCCCAGCGCGGCGTCCTCTGCATGGACCGCCGGCACATGCACACCTGCGGCCGCAAGCAGGCGCGCAATCCTGAGGAAGGGCGCACAGTCCTCCTTGTCCGGTGGCGCGTCCATCGCGATGAGGGACGCCTGGCCGCCGCCAAACGAGACGCGGAAGTAGCGCCGGAAGCTTGCGTCCTCCGACGCCGGCGCGACGCTGTAGCGGCGCTCTCCGAACTGGCGGCCGAGCCAGCCGTGCAGTTCGGCAAGGCGGGCATCGGGACTTGTGGTGGGAGCGGCGGGTGGCAAGGCGGTGAGTGGCAAGGGGGCGGGTCGCACGCCGCGGGTCGCAAAATGCGGGTCGCGAAACGCGGGGCGCAATTGCCATATGGCGGGAATTGTGCGATTTTAGCAGCCCGCTTTTCGTCCCAGTCAGCCTTCCCATGCAGCTTTTCCCGGCGCGCCCGGCGGCGCTCCCCGCGGCGTGCTTCGCCATCGGGTTTGCCGCCTTCTCCGGCGCCCTGATGGCGCAGGCAGTGCCGCCCAAAGAGAAGGGCCCCACGCTCATCGAGGCCGAGCGCATCAACGGTGTCATGGACATCGAGACCTCCGCCAGCGGTAAGGCGGAGTACCGCCAGGACGACACCACCATCTTTGGTGACCGGATCAAGTACAACGAGGAGTTCGGCCGCATCGACGCCGACGGTGGGGTGACCCTGCGCCAGGGTGTCGACCGCTTCTCGGGCTCGCGCCTGCGCCTGGACGCGAACACCGAGACCGGGGTGCTGGAAGACCCGACGTTCTCGATCCGCAGCGGCGACAAGCCGGCGCGCGGCAAGGCCGAGCGCATCGAGTTCCTCGGCAAGGACCATTACGCGATTCGCAATGGGTCGTTCACGACCTGCGCGCCGGGCAAGGACGACTGGAGTATCGAGGCCGCCTCGCTCGACCTCGATTACAACGAGCAGTCGGCCACGGTGCGCGACGGCAGGCTGCGCTTTCTTGACCACACCATTGCGGTTCTGCCGTGGATGACCTTCCCGCTGGAGCGCGGGCGCAAGACCGGCTTTCTCGCGCCGGGCTACACGCAGTCGACGCGCAGCGGCCTGGAGCTGAGCACGCCGTTCTACTGGAACATCTCGCCGGAGAACGACGCGACGATCACGCCGAGGTATCTCAGCAAGCGCGGCATGCAGATGCAGGGTGAGTACCGCTATCTCGACCCGAAATACTCGGGCACCGCGAGCCTGGAGTACCTGCCCGACGACAAGCGCGCCGGCATCAACCGCTACGGCATGTCGCTCTACCACCAGCAGACTTTCTCGCCCAACATGTTCGGCCGGCTCGACCTCAACCGGGTGTCCGACAGCCGCTATTTCGTCGACCTGTTCTCCAAGGTGCGGCAGACCTCGCAGGCGTCCATCCAGAGGGAGGGCTTCCTGCAGTACAACGGCGAGAACTACTGGATGCAGGGGCGGATCCAGCGCTTCCAGACGCTGCAGGACCCGCTCGCGCCGATCGTGAGTCCCTACCACCGCGTGCCGCAGATCTCCTTCGGCACGTGGAAGAACGAGCTGGGCGGGTTTGCCGACCTGGCGCTTCCTGCCGAATACGCCCGCTTCACCCATTCGACCCTGGTCGAAGGCAGCCGCATCATGTCGCGGCCGGTGGTGTCCGCGCCCTACCTCACGCCGGGTTTCTTCTTCACCCCCAAGGCCGGGGTGCACTACGCGGGCTACAGCCTGGACCGCACTGCCCCCGGCCAGCCCGACCGCCAGAGCGTGACGGTGCCGTGGATGAGCCTGGACAGCGGGCTGGTGTTCGACCGGCCCATGCAGCTTGGCGGGCGCGATTTCACCCAGACCGCCGAGCCGCGCCTGTACTACGTTCGCGCGCCGTATCGCAACCAGGACAAGGCGCCGCTGTTCGATACCGCGCTGGCCGACTTCAACTACACGCAACTGTTCAGCGAAAACCGTTTCGTCGGCGGCGACCGCTTTGGCGATGCCAACCAGCTCACCGCGGCAGCGACCACGCGGCTGCTGTTCCCCAACGGGCAGGAGTTCCTGCGCGCCACGATCGGCCAGCGGTTTTATTTCAGCAACGAGCGCGTCGGGCTCCCCGCGGCCACCCCCGCCACGCCGACCACGCCGGTGGTGCCCGCGACGCCGCTACGGACCTACGGCAACTCCGACATCCTCGCCTCGGTCGGCGCACGCATTGCGCAGCACTGGAATTTCGACACCACCGTGCAATACAACAACCGCCTGGGGCGCAACGAACGCACCGGCATGAACCTGCGCTTCTCGCCCGAGTTCGCCAAGTTCATCAACCTGGGCTACCGCTTCACGCGCGACGCGGTCAACCCGATCCACCAGGTCGACCTCTCCGGGCAGTGGCCGATCATGCCGGGCTGGTACGCGGTCGGGCGCTACAACTATTCGTTCCAGGACGGGCGCCTGCTCGAGGGGGTGGGCGGGGTGGAATACAATGCGGGCTGCTGGGTGGTGCGTTTGGTCGTGCAGCGGCTGCAGGTCGCCACGCAGCTTGCGTCCATTTCGTACTACGTGCAGCTCGAGTTGAACGATCTGGCGAAGATCGGGTCAGACCCCTTCGATCTCCTGAAACGCGCGATCCCGGGCTACACGGCAATCAATACGCGCACCGACCAGCCGCTGCCCGCCAGCCTCCAGCGCAGGCTCCCATTCGAGCAGGTGTATTGAGAAGATGAAACCAATGTTCGCACCCCTGTGGGCGATTGCAGCAGCGCTGCTCCTCGCAGCGCATCCCGCCGCGGCGCAGCGCATCGCGCTTGTCGATCGCATCGTGGCCATCGTAAACAATGACGTGGTGACCAGCTCCGAGCTGGCCGAGCGCATCGTCATCGCCGAGCGCCAGCTCAAACGGCAGAACACCCCCATCCCCGAGGCGCGCCAGCTCGAGCGGCAGGTGCTCGAGCGGCTGGTGCTCGAAAAGGCGCAGGTGCAATTGGCCAAGGAAACCGGCCTGCGCGCTGACGAGGTGCAGCTCGACCGCGCGATTGGCAAGATCGCCGAGAACAACAAGCTGACCCTCGCCAGCTTTCGCGAGGCGCTGGAAAAGGACGGGCTCAAGTTCGACCGATTTCGCGAGGAGATCCGCAACGAGATCATGGTGACCCGGCTGCGCGAGCGCGAGGTCGACGACAAGATCCAGGTGAGCGACAGCGAAATCGACCTGTACCTCGCCGAGGCCGAAGGCCCGGGCGCGCCGACCGCCGACGTGGAGTACAACTTCAGCCATGTGCTGGTCCGCCTGCCCGAGCAGGCTACACCGGAGAGCATCCAGGCCGCGCGCAGCCGCGCCGAGCGGGTGATCTCGGAAGCCCGAGCCGGGGGCGATTTTGCGCGCCTGGTGGCGAGCTATTCGGACGCCCCCGATGCGCTGGCGGGCGGCAACATGGGGTGGCGCCCGCATGACCGCCTGCCCGAGACGTTCGCCGCGGCGCTCAAGGACCTGCGCCCCGGCGAGGTCTCGGCGGGGCTGCGCAGCCCGGCCGGGTTCCACGTGCTCAAGCTGATCGACCGGCGCGGCGGGAGCGCCGCGCTCTCCGGCACGCCGGTGCAACAGACGCACGCCCGCCACATCCTCATCAAGACCAACGAGGTGGTGTCCGAAAACGACGCGCGCAGGCGCCTTGCCGGCCTGCGCGACCGCATCGTCAACGGCGCCGATTTCGGCGAGCTCGCGCGCCTGCAGTCCGAGGACAGCAGCGCGGCCAAGGGCGGCGACCTCGACTGGATCTACCGCGGCGACACGGTGCCCGAATTCGAGCGCGCCATGGACGAGCTCAAGCCTGGCGAGATCAGCCAGCCGGTCAAGTCACCGTTCGGCTACCACCTGATCCAGGTGCTCGAGCGCAGGGTGGCCGACGTGAGCGCCGAGCGGCGTCGCCTGCAGGCCCGCCAGGCGTTGCGCGACCGGCGCGCCGACGAGGCGTACCAGGACTGGCTGCGCCAGCTGCGCGACCGGACCTACGTCGAGATCCGCCTCGAGGACAGGTAGGGCGAGCGCGCCCCGCCGAGGGACGTAGCGATGGGATCCAGGCTGCCGGTCATCGCGCTCACCAGTGGCGAGCCCGCCGGCATCGGGCCGGACCTCGCGCTGGCGCTCGCCCGCGCGCAGTTCCCGGCGCGCATCGTCGTCATCGGGGACGCGGCGATGCTCGAGGCGCGTGCGCGCACGCTGGGGATGCAACTTTCCCTGCGCCCCTACAGCGCCGCCGCCCCATTGACCGACGCGGTCGAAGTCGAACACGTGCCGGCGGCCCGTGATGTGCGCCCCGGCCACCTCGACCCGGCGAACAGTGCCTACGTCCTGGCGACGCTGGATCGCGCAATTGACGGGTGCCTCACGGGTGAGTTCGATGCGATGGTCACCGCGCCCGTGCACAAGGGCGTCATCAATGATGCCGGTATGCCTTTCACCGGCCACACCGAATACCTCGCGCAGCGTACCGGCACCGACCACGTGGTCATGATGCTGGTCGGCGGCGGGCTGCGGGTCGCGCTCGCGACCACCCATCTTGCGCTGGCCGACGTTCCCAGGGCGATCACTCGCGCCAGCCTCACCGCCACGCTGCGGGTGATCGCGGCGAGCCTCGCCGGGCAATTCGGCATCACCTCGCCGCGCATCCTCGTCTCGGGCCTCAACCCGCACAGCGGCGAGTCGGGGCACCTGGGTCGCGAAGAGATCGAGGTCATCGAGCCGGTCATCGCGGCGCTGAAACTGGAAGGCATGGCGCTCGAAGGCCCGGTCCCCGCCGATACCCTGTTCGTGCCCGAGCGCCTGAAGCGCGCCGATTGCGCGCTCGCCATGTTCCACGACCAGGGCCTGCCGGTGCTCAAGTTCGCCAGCTTCGGCCAGGGCGTGAACGTCACGCTGGGCCTGCCCATCGTGCGCACCTCGGTCGACCACGGCACCGCGCTCGACCTGGCCGGCACCGGGCGCGCCGAAGCGGGCAGCCTGGCCGAGGCGGTGCGCCTCGCGCTCGGGATGGCGCGCAACGGCGTGCATGCCGGCTGAACGGCGCGCGATGCGCCACGTCCCGCGCAAGCGCTTCGGTCAGCATTTCCTGCACGACCCCTACGTCCTCGGTCGCATCGTCGACGCCATCGCCCCGCAGCCGGGGGAGGCGCTGGTCGAGATCGGGCCGGGCGAGGGCGCCCTCACGCGCCCGCTGCTCGCGCGCGTGCCGAGCCTCACCGCAATCGAAATCGATCGCGACCTGGCGGCGGCACTGGCGGCGGAATTCGACCCAGCGCGGCTGGAGGTCATCGTGGCCGACGCGCTCGAATACGATTTTGCTCGCCTGCCCCCAGGCCTGCGCGTAGTGGGCAACCTGCCCTACAACGTGTCGACGCCGCTGCTGTTCCACCTCGCCGGGTTCGCCGACCGCGTGCGCGACATGCATTTCATGCTGCAGCTCGAGGTGGTGGATCGCATGGCCGCGGCGCATTCGACGCCCGAGTACGGCCGGCTGTCGGTCATGCTGCAGCGGCGGTTTCGCATCCAGCGCCTGTTCAAGGTGCCGCCAGGCGCGTTTCGCCCGCCGCCCAAGGTCGACTCGGCGGTGGTGCGCCTCACGCCCCTGCCTGCGGCCGAAGTGGTGCCGGTGGACGAGAAACTCTTCGCGATGGTGGTCACGCGGGCATTCGGGGCGCGGCGCAAGACGTTGCGCAATGCGCTGGGGTCGCTCATCGGCGCCGACGCCCTGCAGGGCCTGGGCATCGACCCGGGCTTGCGCCCCGAGAACGTCGCGCCCGCGGATTATATAAGAATTGCTATTTCAATTGGCAGGACAGGCGCTCCGCCATTAGTTCCGTGAAAATGAATTTCGCGAATTAGGCGGCTTTCCTCTCGATGAACTCGATCTTGTAGCCGTCGGGGTCGGCGACGAAGGCGATCATCGTGGTGCCGAACTTCACCGGGCCCGGCTCGCGCGAGACCTTGCCGCCGCCTGCCCGCACCGCGTCGCAGGCCTTCACGATGTCCGGCACCTCGATGGCAAGGTGGCCGAAAGCACTGCCGAGGTCGTATTTTTCGGTGCCGTAGTTGTAGGTGAGCTCGAGCACCGTGCCTTGCGATTCCTCGCCATAGCCCACGAAAGCCAGGGTGTATTTCCCGTCCGGCACGTCGCGCTGGCGCAGCACCCGCATGCCGAGCACGTTGGTATAGAAACCGATCGACCGCTCGAGGTTGCCGACGCGCAGCATGGTGTGGAGGTAACGCATGGTGTGTCCTCAGAAGATGGGGAGGGCCGCCGCCGCAAGGTCCAGGCTGCGACGCGCGGAGCGGCAGTCAGGATACAGCGACTCGACTACTTCCCAGAAACGCGGCGAGTGGTTGAGCTCGACCAGGTGGGCCACCTCGTGCGCGACGACGTAATCGGCCAGCTCGGGGGCGACATGCACCAGGCGCCACGACAGGCGGATCTTGCCGTCCTGGGTGCACACGCCCCACTGGGTGCGCGCGTTAGACAGCCCGACGTGGGGTGTGGGCCGGCCCAGGCGGGACGCATAGTGGGCCACGCGCGGGGCGAGGTTTTCCAGCGCATACAGCTTGAGCCAGCGCAGCAGCTCGGCCTTGACGCGCGTGCCCTCGTGCGGCCTGCGCAGGCGGATGCACAGCGTATCGCCCGCAAGGGCGACCGACTTCTCTCCGGCGCGGAGGTCGAGCACGAGGCTGCGGCCTCGCACCGGGACCGACTCGCCGGACACCCCGAGGATGCGCACCGGGCGGCCGGCCTTGGACCATTCGTCCAGCTTCGCCAGCACCCAACGCGATTTTTCCAGCAGGAATCTCTCGATTTCCACCCAGGGCGCGTAATGCGGTGCCGCTACCGACAGGCCGTCGGCATCGATGGAGATGCCGATCGTGCGGCGGCGCGAGCGCACGAAGCGGAATGCGACGATGCGCGTGCCGAGCTGCACCAGGCGGCGCGTGCCGGACTGGCGCGCATCGCCCTCGACATCGAGGCCGAAAAGGGTCAGTTGCTGCGGGGCGGGCATAGCTCGGCCTGTTGCGCTTCGATCCAGCGCTCCGCGTCGGCATTCACTTCGGCCGGGTCGCGCCCGGCCGAAGTGATGGCCGGCCCGATGCGCATAGTGATCGTGCCGGGATATTTGAGAAACGCGTTGCGGCCCCAGAACATGCCGGCGTTGTGCGCAACGGGCACTACCGGCGCGCCAGTCTGCACGGCCAGCCACGACCCGCCCGACTGGTATTTCCTGCGCGTGCCTGGCTTCACTCGGGTTCCCTCGGGAAATATCACCACCCAGAAGCCTTGCAAAATCCGTTCCTTGCCCACGCGCGCGAGCTGGCGCATCGCGGCGCGGCCGTTGGAGCGGTCGATCGCGATCGGGCTCATCATGGCCAGGCCCCAGCCGAAGAACGGGATCCACAGCAATTCACGTTTCAACACATGCACCTGCGGGGGAAACACGGTCTGGAAGGCGAGCGTCTCCCAGGCCGACTGGTGTTTGGAAAGGATCACACAGGGATATGCCGGCAGGTTTTCGCGCCCCTCCACGCGGTAGTCGAGGCGGCAGACGTGCCGCGCGACGGCGAGGATGATCTTCGACCATCCAGAAATTACCCGGTAGCGTGTCTTGCGTGCCAATGGGAAAGTGAGCACCGAAAGCACCGCGTAGGGCACGGTCACGACCACCAGCGCGGCGGCGAACAACGCCGAGCGCAGCACGATCATGCGGGGCGGGGATCCGTTCGCGTTTCCGCCAGGTGCGCCGCGAACGCGGCGAGGTCGGCGAAAACTTCGGTTCCCTCGGGCAGGCCGCCCGCATCGCGGGTTTTTTTGCCCTTGCCGGTCAGTACGAGCACCGGCCGCGCGCCGGCGCTCACTGCGGCCTGCAGGTCCTTGAGGGAGTCGCCCACGAAAGGCATTCCGGCCAGCGGGATGTTGAGGCGCCGCTCTATTTCGAGGAGCATGCCCGGCTTGGGCTTGCGACAGTCACAGTTCGCATCCGCCGCATGCGGGCAGAAGAAGATCGCTTCGATGCGGCCGCCGGCCTGGATGACCGCTTTGTGCATCACGTCGTGGATCGAGTTGAGCATGCTGGTGTCGAACAGGCCGCGCGCGATGCCCGACTGGTTGGTCGCCACGACGATGCGCCAGCCGGCCTGCGTGAGGCGCGCGATGGCCTCGATGCTGCCCTTGATCGGTTTCCATTCCGCCGGCGACTTGATGAACTGGTCGCTGTCCTGGTTGATGACCCCGTCGCGGTCGAGCATGACGAGCTTCATGCCGCCAGCCTGGAAATGTCGGCTACGCGGTTCATGAGCGCGTCGAGCTGGCCGAGCAGCGCCAGCCGGTTGGCCCGCAGGTCGGGCTCCTCGGCGTTGACCATGACGTCGTCGAAGAAGCGGTCGACCTCTGCGCGCATGCCGGCCAGCAGGTGCAGCGCGTTGCCGTAGTCGAGCGCGTCGAGGCTCGCCTGTACCCGGGGCGCGAGGGCGGCCACCGAATCGAACAGCGCGCGCTCGGCCGGTTCGCGCAGCAGCGCAACGCTCGCAACCGCGCCGTGCGCGGCGGATTTCTTCAGGATGTTGCGGATGCGCTTGTTCGCAGCGGCGAGGCTGGCGGCTTCGGGCAGTTTGCGAAAGCTGCGCACGGCATCGAGCCGCGCGGTGACGAGGTCGATGCGCGTGGGCGACTGGCTGGCCACCGCATCGATCTCGTCCGTGGCGTAGCCCTGCTCCTTCAGCAGGTTGCGCAACCGCTCGAGCATGAAGGCGTACACGTCGTCGGCCACTTTGGCGGGCAGCTTGTCGGGCCCGAACGCCGCCACCGCGTGGGCCAGTAACGTGTCCAGGCCGACCGGCAATTTCGCCTCCATGAGGATACGCAACACACCGAGGGCGTGCCGGCGCAGCGCGAACGGATCCTTGTCGCCGGTGGGTGCGCCACCGATGCCGAAGATGCCCACCAGCGTATCCAGCTTGTCGGCCAGTGCGACCGCTGCGGCCACCCGGCCTTCGGGCAGCCGGTCGCCGGCGAAGCGCGGCCGGTAATGGGCTTCGATCGCGTCGGCGACCGCCGCCGGCTCGCCGTCGTTGAGCGCGTAATAGCGGCCCATGGTGCCCTGCAGTTCGGGAAACTCGCCCACCATGTCGGTCAGCAGGTCGGCCTTGGCGAGCCACGCAGCACGCTCGGCCAGGCCCGCGTCGGCGTCCAGCGCGCGGGCGATTGCGCCGGCGAGGAGCTGAATGCGCTGCGTGCGCTCGAGCTGGGTGCCGAGCTGGTTGTGGTACACGACCTGGCCCAGCTGCGGGACGCGCGCCTCGAGGCGCGTCTTGCGGTCCTGCTCGTAGAAGAATTTCGCGTCCTCCAGGCGGGGGCGCACCACCCGCTGGTTGCCGTCGATGATGTGGCGCGGGTCGGGCACCTGCATGTTTGACACGATAAGGAACCGGGGCAGCAACTTTCCCGCGGCATCGAACAGCGGGAAATATTTCTGGTTCTGGCGCATGGTGAGGATCAGGCACTCCTGCGGCACGGCCAGGAAGCGCGGCTCGAATTCGCCCGTATACACCGCCGGGAACTCGACCAGCGCAGTGACTTCGTCGAGCAGGTCGGCGTATTCCCCGAGGCTCGCGCTCCAGCGGGTCGCCTGTGCCATGAGCGCGGTGTCGATGAGCGCCTTGCGTGCGGCGAAGTCGGCGATGACCCGGCCTTCGGTTTCCAGGCGCGCAGCGTATTCGTCCGCCGACGCGAGCGTGATCTCACCTTTGGACATGAAGCGGTGTCCGCGCGTGGTGTTGCCCGCATCGAGGCCCAGCACGCTGCCCGGAACGATGCGCGCGCCATGCAGCATCACGAGCTTGTGGACCGGACGCACGAACTGGGCATCCCCATCACCCCAGCGCATGAGTTTCGGGATCGGCAGTTTGCGCAGCGCTTCGGCGACGATGTCAGCGAGCACCCGGTCGAGCTCGGCGCCGCGGAGCGTCACGCGCGCCGCCACGACCGTGCCCTTGGGTGTTTCGACGCGCTCGAGCGCATCGACGGCCACACCATGCTTTTTGGCGAACCCGGCGATGGCCGCGGGCGGCGCTTTTTCGCCGGGGCCGGTTTCCACCTTCTCGCGATCCCCGGCTGTTGCACTCACACCGGCAACGAGCACGCCGAGCCGCCGCGGTGTGGCGAAGACTCTGGCCTCGGTGCCGGCGGGCACGAGTTGCTGCGCCATGAGCCCGTTCGTCACGGCCTGCGCGAACGCCTGTGCCAGCCGCGCGAGCGACTTGGGCGGGAGTTCTTCGGTCAGCAACTCGACCAGCAGCGAGGCCTGCATTCAGGCGGCCCTGGCGGATTTGGCGAGCATCGGGAACCCCAGCGCTTCGCGTGAATCGTAATAGGCCTGCGCCACGAGGCGCGACAGCACGCGCACCCGGCCGATGTACGCGGCGCGCTCGGTGACCGAGATGGCGCCACGCGCATCGAGCAGATTGAAAGTGTGCGAGCACTTCATCACCATTTCATACGCCGGCAGCGCGAGCCCGACGGTGATCAGGCGCTTGGCCTCGCCCTCGAAATCGGTAAACAGGCGCAGCAGCAGCTCGACGTTGGCGTGCTCGAAATTGAACTTCGACTGCTCCACTTCGTTCTGGTGGTACACGTCGCCGTAGCTCACGCCCCCGGTCCAGACGAGGTCGTACACGCTCTCCTTGTCCTGCAGGTACATCGCCAGGCGCTCGAGGCCGTAGGTGATCTCGCCCAGCACCGGCTTGCACGCGATGCTGCCGACTTCCTGGAAATAGGTGAACTGGGTGACCTCCATGCCGTCGAGCCACACCTCCCAGCCCAGCCCCCATGCGCCGAGGGTGGGCGATTCCCAGTCGTCCTCGACAAAGCGGATGTCATGCACCCTGGGGTCCACGCCGATCGCCACCAGCGACTCGAGGTACAACTCCTGGATATTCGCCGGCGAAGGCTTCAGGGAAACCTGGTACTGGTAATAGTGCTGCAGGCGGTTGGGGTTCTCGCCGTAACGGCCGTCCTTGGGACGGCGCGAAGGCTGGACATAGGCCGCGCGCCAGGGCTCGGGCCCGATCGCGCGCAGGAAGGTCGCGGTATGGAACGTGCCGGCACCGACTTCCATGTCGTACGGCTGCAGCAGTGCACAGCCGTGACCGTCCCAGAATTCGTTGAGCCGCAGGATCAGTTGCTGGAAAGTGAGCATGAGCGCGCCGGGTAGGAGATTGCGAACCGTCGAAGGCGCCGAGAAGAGGGACGGATTTTACCTTTTCCGCAGTGCTGCGGAAAGCGCGATGAGCACGAGGGCGATGCCGAGCGCCAGCCAGTTGCTCACATAAATGTACGGCGTGGCGCCGCGGTAGCCGCTCACCAGCGCGTCGAGGCGGCCCTCGACGAACTGCGGCAGCTTGCCGATCACGCGTCCGCCGCGGTCGATGGCCGCGGTCATGCCGGTGTTGGTGGCGGCCAACATCGCGCGGCCGGTCTCGATGGTGCGCATGCGGGCCATCTGCAGGTGCTGCTCGGGCGCGAGAGAATCGCCGAACCATGCCATGTTGCTCACGTTGACGAGCAGCGTCGCCTCGGGGAGCTGGCGGATGATCTCCTCGCCGAACGCGTCTTCGTAACAGATGTTGATGGCGACCTTCTGGCCGGCGACGGACATCGGCTTCTGGCCCTTTGCGCCGCTGGTGAAATCCGACATCGGCACCTGCAGGATCTTGACGATCCAGCCAAAGCCGGGGAGCACGAACTCGCCGAACGGCACGAGGTGGACCTTGCTGTAGATCTGCGGCCGGGCGGTCCCGCGGCTCACGACCGAGTTGAAATAGATCGTCTGGGAGCGGCGGTTGGGCACGCCCACGAGGATGTCGCCTTCATTGCGGCGTCCGATTGACTCGAGCGCCGCCATATACCCGGGCTCGACGCGGTCGAGGAAGCGCGGGATGGCCGTTTCGGGCATCACGATGAGTTTTGCGCGGCTCTCCGCGGCCATGCGCTCATAGGTATCGAGCGTTTTGTCGTAGCGCTCAGGCTCGAACTTGGCGCTCTGCTCGACATTGCCCTGCAGGACGCTGGCGAAAAACGGTTCTCCCTCGGGCTCGGTCCAGGCGACCAGACGGAGCAGTGCGCCGCCCCCAAGCAACGCGACCAGCACCACGAAGGCGGCGTATTGCCTGGGGCGCGTCAGCAACCGCAACAGGAGCCCCGCGCACGCCGCCGCGACCAGCGAAACGCCGTAGACGCCGACGATCGGCGCATACCCCGCCAGGGGCGTGTCGGTCGACGCGTAGCCGAGCACCAGCCACGGAAAGCCGGTGAAGCCCAGCCCGCGCAGCATTTCCGCTCCCATCCACAGCGCCGGGATGACACAAGCTGCGCGCAGCGTCTCGCTCGCCGGCAGGCGGTGCTGGAGGTAGCCTGCCAGCGCGAGCGGCCACGAAAGGAAGACGCAGTAGAGGAAAGTGGCGAACACCGCCACCGGCGCTGGCATGCCGCCGAACACGGACAGGCTCACGTAGACCCACGACACGCCCGCGATGAACAGGCCCAGTGCAAACGCGAAGCCGATCCAGGCGGCGTCCCGCGGCCGTGCCGCGCACAGCCACAGATGGGTAAGCAATGCCGGGCAGGCAATCGCCAGCGCGTACAGCCCGATGGGAGCAAAGGCCGCCGCGAGCGCGGCGCCGGTGACGAATGCAATCAGGCACGCGAGCCTGGCATGCTGCGCGAGCCAGTCGCGCGACAGGAACGCGATCAAGTCTTGGGCTTCTCGACGATGAGCGTGTACACGCGCCGGCTGTCGGCGCGCAGCACCTGGATGCGCAGGTTTTCGAGGGCCACCGATTCGCCGCGCTTGGGCAGCCTGCCCAAGTGAGCGATCACCAGCCCGCCGACCGTGTCGTAGTCCGTGTCGGGAAACGCGGTGCCGAAGGCGGCGTTGAAGTCGGCGATCTGGGTCAGCGCCTTGACCCGGTAGCGGCCGCTCGACTCGAGGATGATGTTGTCGCTGGCCTCGTCGAAGTCGTACTCGTCCTCGATGTCGCCGACGATCTGCTCGAGCACGTCTTCGATGGTGACCAAACCGGCGACGCCACCGTACTCGTCGACTACGATGGCCATGTGGTTGCGGCTGGCGCGGAATTCGCGCAGCAGGACGTTGAGGCGCTTCGATTCGGGCGCGAAGATCGCCGGGCGCAGCATCTCGCGCACGTTGAACTCCTCCTCGCCGGCGTAGTGGCGCAGCAGGTCTTTGGCGAGCAGCACCCCGATCACGTCGTCGCGGTTCTCGCCGATCACCGGAAAGCGCGAGTGAGCGGTCGAGATCACCACCGCGATGAACTGCTCGATCGGCTCGTTGATGTCGATCACGTCCATCTGGGCGCGCGGGATCATGATGTCGCGCACCTGCATTTCGGACACCGTCATCGCGCCTTCGATGATCGAAAGGGCGTCGGCGTCGAGCAGGTTCTTGGTGTAGGCCGTGCGCAGCAGGCCGATAAGCTGCTCGCGGTCGGCGGGCTCGCGCAGCACCATCGCGGCAAGCTGCTCGAGGAGCGTAGGTCGGTCGGGATCTTTCATGCGGGTTGGATTGTACCGGGCCGGGGGAGTCGCCCAGGCCCGGCGTTCAGGCTCGGCGCTCAGGCCACGTAGGGATTCGGGTAGCCCAGCGCCTTGAGCAGGCGGATTTCCGCCCGTTCCATGCGCTCGGCGTCGTCGTCGGCTTCATGGTCGTAGCCGCGCATGTGCAGCATGGCGTGCACCGCAAGATGGGCATAGTGCGATTCGAGCGGCTTGCCCTGTTCACGCGCCTCGCGCGCGATGACCGACGGGCACAGGACGATGTCCCCCGAGCGCGGCGAGTAGGCGAAGGTGAGCACGTTGGTGGCGTAGTCATTGCCGCGATAGGCGCGGTTGAGTCGGCGGCCCTCTGTCGGCCCCACCATCCGAACGGTGACTTCGGCCGGCCCGCCCGCAGAGGAGCGGATCCATCGCCGCAGTTTCGCGGGCGCCGGTGTGCGCTTGGAGCGGCTGGCGTCCTGCACGCGCACCCGGACCTCACTCGCCCTGTTGCTTTTCGTGCTCTTCATAGGCGTGGACGATGCGCGCCACCAGCGGATGGCGCACGACGTCCTCGGCGAGGAACTCGGTGAAAGCGATGCCGCGGACTGCGCTGAGGATCGCACGCGACTCGATGAGGCCGCTCTTCTGGCCGCGCGCAAGGTCGATCTGGGTCACGTCGCCGGTCACCACCGCCTTGGCGCCGAAGCCGATGCGTGTGAGGAACATCTTCATCTGCTCGGGCGTGGTGTTCTGCGCTTCGTCGAGGATGATGAATGCATGGTTGAGCGTCCGGCCGCGCATGTAGGCGAGCGGCGCAAGCTCGATCGTGCCGCGCTCGAGCAGCTTGCCGACCTTGTCGAACCCCATGAGGTCGTACAGCGCGTCGTACAAAGGCCGCAGGTAGGGGTCGACTTTCTGGGCGAGGTCACCGGGCAGGAAACCCAGCCTTTCGCCGGCCTCGACGGCGGGGCGCACGAGCACGATGCGCTGCACGGTGTCGCGTTCGAGCGCATCGACGGCGCAGGCGACTGCGAGGAAAGTCTTGCCCGTGCCTGCCGGCCCGATGCCGAAGGTGATGTCGTGCGCGAGGATGTCGCGGATATAGGTGTCCTGGCGGGGCGTGCGCCCATGCAGGTCGGGCCGGCGAGTGAGCAGCACCGCGGGTTCGCCTGCTGGTTTGCCGCCGGAGCGCAGGCGCGCGTGGCGCAATTCGGTCAGTCCGAGCTGGATGTCGTCGACCGAAAGGTCGGCGCTGCCGCTCCTGGCGTAAAAATACTCGAGCGCCTTGGCGGCATCGGCCGCCTGGGCCGCATCGCCCTTGATGGCGAAATTCGCGCCGCGGCGCGCGATCGACACGTCGCGGGCGGTTTCGATCTGGCGCAGGTTGGCATCCAGCGCGCCGCACAGGCGCGCCAGGCGCTGGTTGTCGATCGGGTCGAAGCGCACTTCCACCGGCGGGTGGGTCTTGCGCGGCGCCGGCTTTTCACCCATCGACGAGCTCTCCGCGCAGCGTGTGCGTGAGGGCCTGGGTGATCCTGACGTCGGCGAACTTTCCCGCCAGTTCGCCGCGCGCGCCGAAATTCACGGTGCGGTTGTTCGCGCTGCGCCCGGCCCATTCGCCCGGATCCTTGCGCGACGGGCCCTCTACCAGCACCTGCTGCACGGTACCGACCATCGCGCTGCTGATGGCCGCAGCCTGGGCGGCGATCTTCGCCTGCAACCGGCGCAGGCGGTCAAGCTTGACATCAGGCGCGGTATCGTCGGCGAGGTCGGCCGCCGGGGTGCCGGGGCGTGCGCTGTAAACGAAGGAATAGGAATCGTCGAAACCGATGTCGGCCACCAACGCCATGGTGGCCTCGAAGTCGGCTTCCGATTCGCCCGGAAACCCGACGATGAAATCGGACGACAGGCTGATGCCGGGGCGAACGCGTCGCAGCCTGCGCACGATCGAGCGGTATTCAAGACCGGTATAGCCGCGCTTCATCGCCGCCAGCACGCGGTCGGAACCCGACTGCACCGGCAGGTGGAGGTGGTCGGCGAGCTTGGGGATCTCGGCATAGGCCTGGATGAGCCGCGGAGTGAACTCGCGCGGGTGCGAGGTCGTGAAACGGATGCGCTCGAGGCCGTCGATCTCGGCCACGTGCAGCAGCAGTTCGGCAAAATCGGCGACGCCGCCGTCGTGCGCGACGCCGCGGTAGGCATTGACGTTCTGGCCCAGCAGCGTGACTTCCTTGACGCCGCGGTCGGCGAGGTCCGCGATTTCCGCGATGACATCGTCGAAAGGCCGCGACACCTCTTCGCCCCGCGTGTAGGGGAC
>JBDTRN010000028.1:0-16791 GCA_039931715.1 Betaproteobacteria bacterium | reverse complement strand
CGGCGTTGAGCACCAGCATGTCGACCCCGCCGAACTCGCGCGTTGCGCGATCGAGCGCCGTGCCCACCGCGTTCCGGTCGGTGAGGTCGCATCGGATGCCGAGGAAGTCCGGGCGTTTCGCCTGCGTCTCGACGGCCGGGTTCAGGTCAAGCGCTACCACCGCCGCGCCGCGCCTGAGGAAACTCTCCGCACACGCCTTGCCGATGCCGGACGCCGCGCCGGTGACCACCACGACCTCGCCCGCGAACATTGGCGCGGCGCCGCCTTTGCGCAGCTTGGCCTGCTCGAGGTCCCAGTATTCGACTTCAAACAGGTTCGCCTCGGGCAGCGCACGCCAACCGCCCAGGCCTTCGGCGCGCATGAACACATCGATGCTGTGGTCGTAGAGTTCGGCCACGATGGCGGCGTCCTTGGCCGTGCGTCCGGCGGCGACGAATCCGATGTGCGGATCGAGCGCCATGCGCGGCGCCGGGTCGAGCATGGTTTTCGGCTCCTTGGCGAGCGGGGCATTGCGCTCGAAATAGGCACGGTAGTCCTGCGCATACGCGTCTACTCCGCGGCCGAGCATGGGTACCACCTTGGTGCGGATCACGTGGTCGGGCGTGGCCGGCCCTTGTTGCGAGATGCGCTTCACCTCGGGGTGCTGCGCAAACGCCAGGAACTTGGCGCTGTCGCGCACGGTGACGATCATCGGGCTGCCCGCCGCGCCTGAAATCGCCTGGCGAATTGATGCGATTTCCTCCCGCGGCACGGGCGCCACGGGCTTGGCCGCGTACGCGATATTCCAGCTCTTGCGCCCGTCGAGGTACTTCTCGGCCTCGGTCACCAGGCCGATCATGCGTTCGTAGGCCTCACGCGCATCGTCCCCCAACGAAAAGATGCCGTGATTCATGAGCACCATGCCGATGGTGTTGCTGGTGGCCTGGCGCGGGAACTCGCGCGCACACACCGCGGCCAGGTCAAAACCCGGCATCACATACGGGATCACCACGACCCGGTCTGCGAATACGTCGCGGACGCGCTGGGCACCATCGGGCGAATTGGTGATTGACAGCACCGCATCGGCATGGGTGTGGTCGACATACCGCGCCGGCAGGAGGCCGTGCAGGATGGTTTCGATCGACGGGGCTGGCGCGCCGGCGCGCGTCATGTGCGTGCCCAGTTCGTTGACCATCTGCGGGTCGGACAGGGCGGGGAGGGCGGCCAGGCGGCGCACGTAATCGAGCTGGACGGGGGAAAATCCAGCCGCCTCGATGGTCTCCAGGTCCCAGCCGCTGCCCTTCACATACAGGATCGGCTCGGTTTCCCCGAACAGGTTGCGGTCCTCGAGCTTGACCGAGGTATTGCCGCCGCCGTGCAGCACGAGGGATTTGTCGCGCCCGAGCAGGCGCGAGGTGTACACGCGCGGGCCCAGGGGGCCGGTGTGCGTTGCCGCTTCGGCGTCGTTCCAGAGACTTTTCATGCGGGGGGATGGTCGGCGAAAGGGCGCAATTTTATACTGCCCCCATGCTGGCACTGCAGACCATGGCGTGGGAAGAGGCGAAACGCGATGCCGCACCCATCCGGTTCGCGGTGTTCGTCGAGGAACAGAAGGTCCCCGCAGAGATGGAACTTGACGACAACGATGCGGTTTCGTTGCATGTCGTTGCGTCTGATGGCGGGCGTGCGGTCGGCACGGGCCGGCTCCTGCCGGACGGCCATATCGGCCGCATGGCCGTGCTCAGGGACGCCCGGGGCCGTGGGGTAGGCGCGGCGATGCTGGTGCGCCTGATGGAGGCAGCGCGGGAGCGCGGCGACCGGGAGGTCGTGCTCGAAGCACAGACCCACGCCCTCGGCTTCTACCGCAAGCACGGTTTCATCGAGGAGGGGTCGGAGTACCTCGACGCCGGGATCCCCCACCGGGGAATGCGCCGGCGGTTTTAGCCGCCGCCGCCACGCAGATTTCCTGCGCTCAGGCGGCGAGCCTGAACTCGCACCTCACCGTGGGCAGTTCCACGCCGCCCGGGCCGAAACCGCGCTCGGCGAATTGCATCGTTCCGTCGGACCCGCGCAACACCACGGTCGAGCATCGCGTGCCGTAGGCCGAGGCGACGATGCGCGCTGCGGAGAGCAATTTCTCGCGTTCCGCGCCAACGCCGGTGTGCGGCAGTTCGTCGTCGGTCGCCATGTCGGTGTCCGCCAGTAGCGCAAACAGCGGTTCCACGGCGGGCGCTGGCGCGAGCGCGGCGGCCAGTCGCTCGCGCGCGGCACGCACCTTGGGCCACGGCGTGTCGAGCAAGTGGTTCGACAGCCCATAGATGCCAGGCCCGAGGCATCGGGCCTGCGCCGAGCGATTGGAATAGCTGAAGAGGTCGGTCCCGTCGCTCGCGAGCAGGTTGAAGCCGCGGTATTCGTCACGGCGCGCATCGACCTGCGCGACGAATTCACCGGCGCCCATGTCGCCTGCGAGGAAGCGGCTCACCAGAAGCCCGCGGGATTGGTTGCGCGCCTGCGAGTCGGCGGGATCGCGGTAATTGGTGACAGCAGCAAAACGGCCGCTGCGCGTTACGCCCAGCCAGGTCCCCATGCATTCGAGGTCGCGGCCGGCGAAGATTCCGGGGACATCGTCCCAGAATGCGGCCGGCGCCGTCGGGCGCGCATACAGTTCATCGCGATTGGCGGCGACCACCAGCGGGAAATCGGGATGGACGCGATGGGCGAGGGCGATCAGGCACACCGGAAAACTTCCGTGACGCGCTGGACGCCAAGGTTTGCGAAGCCCGACCCGGCGACGGCCGCCTCGAGCGCAGGCTCGAAGGTCTCGGTCTGGGGCACGTCGAGGTAAACCTCCATGAAGGTCGTTGCGTCGTCACGGCGTTGCTGCCACTGGCCCGCGATCCCCGTCGCAGCGCGCACGGATTGGAACAGCCGCTCGACCGCGGGCCGCAGTTCGTCCATGCGGCGCGGATCGCATTTGTAGTACACGTAGTAATGCACGGGGAGTTGCGCGGAGCTCAAATCGCGTAAGGCAGCGGCATCATGCGTGCGGATGGTCCGTCGGCCGCGCCGACCCGGATCGGCGTGCCGGCTTCGACCGCGGACGATTGCAGGACGGCGAGCATTTCGAAGCCTCCCTCGGGCAGCGAGGCGACATTCACGATCATCCCTATCGGCTGCGGCTCAGCGCCATACAAGTCCTGGCCTGGCGCAGGGACGAGCGATCCCGGCGCGTCGATGGCGCCACGGTACATGCGGCGTTTCAACTTGCCGAGATACTGCGTTCGCGCGACGATTTCCTGGCCCGGATAGCAGCCTTTCTTGAAGTCGATGCCGCCGATGACCTCGAAGTTTGCCATCTGCGGCACGAACTGGTCCTGGGTCGGCAGCGTGATCAGCGGAAGGCCGGCGCGTACATCGCCCAGTGCCCACGCCTGCGGGTCGACGCGGGGGAACCGCGCCGCCAGTACCGCTTCCGCAGTCGCCGGCGCAAGCACGAGGCAGCGCTCTTCGGCCAGCGTCACGACAATTCCTTGTGCCGACTCGGCGACCTGCATTGAGGCGTTGGGAGTCTCGAATCCGGTGCTGCGGAGCAGGTCAGTGGCGCCTCCGCCCCACACGCCGAACTGCGACCAACTGCTTGCCGCGTCAGTGACTTTGACTTTCGAGCGCAGCACATACATCGAAAGCCGCTTGGCGATGGCAGGGGCAATGTCGGCCGCGACCTGCAGCAGGAACCCATCGGGGTGCGGCACGACCATCAGGCTCGCCAGCAGGCGTCCTTTGGGCGAGCAATAACCGGCGCGGCGCGCGGTGCCGGCCGAAAGGTGCTCGACGTCGTTCGACAACTGCGCGTGAAGGAAGGCGCGCGCGTCTTCGCCACTGACGGCAAGCAGGCCATACTGGGTCAACGGCGCAAAGACCGCGGGGCCCGGGGCGTTCGGGAAGGTATCCATGGATTGCCGCTATTATATCGGCGCGCTTTTCCCCCACCTTGCCGCACGGCCCATTTGCTCGCCTCCCTCCGGAAACTCTTCGCATTGGTACTCGTGCTGCTGCTCGGTGTGGGCGGCTACGCGGCATGGTATGCGCTGGCGCCGATCGGTGTGGCGCGCTTCCCGGCGGAGTTCCAGGTGGTCGCCGGCAGCGGCCTGCGCGCCACGGCCCGCCAGATCGAGACCAGCGGGATCCCGGTCGGCCGCCTGCAGTTCGAGATGCTCACGCGCCTGCTGGGTAAGTCGCGCGAAATCAAAGCCGGTAGCTACGAGCTGACTGTGGCCGTCAACCCGCTCGAGCTGCTGGACAAGATTACACGCGGCGATGTCACGCAAGGCGAAATCGCCCTCATCGAGGGATGGACGTTCCGCCAGTTCCGCGCTGCGATGGCCGCGAGCCACGACCTGCGCGGCGACTCGCGGGAGTTGCCCGATGCGGACATCCTGAAGCGCATCGGCGCACCGGAAACCCACCCCGAGGGATTGTTTTTTCCCGATACCTACCTTTTCGGCAAGGGGTCGAGCGATTTCGACGTGTTCGGGCGCGCCTACCGGACCATGCAGCGCAAACTGGCAGCCGAATGGGCGGTGCGCGACCCCAAGGTGCCTTTCGCTACGCCGCACGAGGCGCTCATCATGGCTTCGATCGTGGAAAAGGAAACCGGCAGCGCGGCTGAGCGCTCGATGATTGCCGGGGTGCTCGTCAACCGGCTACGCATCGGCATGCGCCTGCAGGCCGACCCCACCGTGATTTATGGTTTGGGCGCTACCTTCGATGGCAACTTGCGCAAGCGCGACCTGCTCGCGGACGGCCCGTACAACAGCTACATGCGCGCCGGCCTGCCGCCGACGCCGATCGCCATGCCGGGTCTCGCGTCCCTGCGCGCGACCATGCACCCGGCAGAAACCCAGGCGGTGTACTACGTGTCGCGCGGAGACGGCACCAGCCAGTTCTCCCGCACGATCGAGGAACACAATCGCGCGGTCAGCAAGTTCCAGTTGAAGCGATAATCGGGCATGCGCGGAAAATTCATTACTTTCGAGGGCGTCGACGGGGCAGGGAAGTCGACCCACGTCGAGTGGTTTGCCAACGAACTTCGATCGGGCGGACACGCAGTGCTGGTCACGCGCGAGCCCGGCGGCTCGCCACTGGCCGAAAAGCTGCGCGACCTCGTCCTGCACGAGCCCATGGACCCGGTGACCGAAACTCTGCTGATGTTCGCGGCGCGCGACGACCACCTCAAGAAGCGCATCCTGCCCGCGATCGCAGCCGGAACGTGGGTGGTCTGCGACCGCTTCACTGATGCCACATCGGCCTACCAGGGCGGCGGCAAGGGCGTGTCGAGCGGGCTTATCGACGCTCTCGCCGGCATCGTCCATCCGGGATTCAGGCCCGATCGCACGCTGGTATTCGATTGCCCGTTCGAGGTCAGCCGCGACCGGATGGCCAAATCCGGCCGCGCATTGGATCGTTTCGAGCGCGAAGGCCAGTCGTTTTTCGAGCGGGTCCGGGGCGCCTATCTTGCCGCGGCCGCAAGGGAGCCGCAGCGCATCCAGGTCGTGGACTCGGTTCGCCCGCTCGAGGCGATCCGCACCGACCTCGCGGCAGTCCTGCGTTCGCTCTAGGCACCCATGTACCCGTGGACGGAGGCGGCGTGGCACTCCTTGCGGGCGCGCCGGGATCACCTTCCGCAGGCGCTGCTGATCCACGGGCCGCGCGGCATCGGCAAGCTCGCGCTGGCACGGCGCTTCGCCCAGCTGGTGCTATGCGAGGCGGTCAAGGAGAACGAACCGTGCGGACTATGCGACGGTTGCCGCTGGTTTCTGGCCGGCCAACATCCGGACTTCCGCCAAATCGAGCCCGAAGCGCTCGCGCCGCCGCCGGAGCCTGCCGACGATGCTCCCGCACCCTCCAAGACCACCAAGCCCAGCCACGAAATCAAGGTGGATCAGGTTCGTGCGCTGGCCGGGTTCCTGAATGTGGGATCGCACCGCGGGCAGCGCCGGTTGGCGCTGTTTCATCCAGCCGAAACGATGAACGTAAATGCCGCAAACTCTCTTCTAAAGTCACTTGAGGATCCAGCGTCAGGCGCTTGTTTCATATTAATTTCACACGATTCATCAGCGCTCCTGCCGACGATCCGGAGTCGCTGCATCAGTCTGCCCGTGGCGTTGCCCGAGGCTTCGGTGAGCGCCACATGGCTCGCCTCGCAGCAGGTTGCCGAGGCTGCGGATTGGCTGGCCTTTGCCGGCGGGGCCCCATTGTTGGCGAAGGATTACGCCGAGTCCGACCGCGGTGTGAAAATCGCCCAGCTCGCCAAGCTCCTGCGCGTCGGCGGACGCGATTCCGTGCTGAACTGGCCGGTGCCCGACCGCGAGCACATGGAAATCCTCGCTGAAGTGCTGCAGAAATGGGCTTACGACCAGGTTTTTCGGCAAACGATCGGTCGCGGCCGGTTTTTCCGTGCCAAAGAGGCCAAACCCGCGAGTCGCAAGGCAGATGTCATGGCCTGGATCGCCTTCGCCCGGGAGGCGGGGCGCTATCGAGTCGATGCCCGGCATCCCCTCAATCCCAAGCTCTTTGCCGCCGACCTCGTGGGTCGCATGCCAGGTTGACGGACGGACTCAAAGGAACGTAGCACGGGCGGCGTAGTCCAACCCCGACAGCCCGGCGATTTATCCAGATTTAAGTTATTTATTTATTTTCAGCTAATTATGCTACTGACCTGAGACTCAACATGAATAATCTGACTTGCAACAATCCAACTTGCAACAATCCGACTGGCAACACTTGGGCCCGACGCGCGGCTGTCATCGCCTTTGCGGCGGTGGCTGCGCTGGGATCGGGGGTTGTCACGGCCCAGTCCCTGGAAGATACCTGGCGGGCGGCGCTGGATGGCGATCTCATGACAGTCCAGCGCGCCGTGGAGCGTGGATTCAGTGTCGATACGACCGACCAGGAAGGCAACTCTCTCCTCATGCTGGCCGCGCGCTCCGGCCATACGCCCATCGTGAGCTATCTTTTGGCGCAAAAGGTGGCGGTCAATGCGCGCAACCGGTTTGGCGACAGTGCCCTGATGGCGGCGGCACTCAAAGGGCACGTCGAGACAGCCCGAGTCTTGGTGGCTGGCGGTGCCGAGGTCAATCCATCGGGCTGGACGCCACTTCACTACGCGGCGTTCGAAGGTCGGGCGCCGATGGTCCGGTTTCTGCTCGAGCAACGCGCCGATAAAAACGCCGTCGCACCCAACGAATTCACTCCGTTGATGCTGGCGGTCCGAAACGGCCATGAAGAGGCCGCCCGGGCGCTCCTGCATGGTGACCCCGACGTGAATTACCGCACCAGCGCCAGCGGGGATTCGGCGCTCAAGCTGGCCTTGCAAAAAGGCTATGCGCCGGTGGTGGACCTGCTCAAACGGGCAGGCGCGGTAGAGTAAGCGCGGCTGGGCTGCCACAGGGGGCGCCGGTAGGTCGGCGAGGGCCCGAGGCCGGCGCCGCTTGGCTGATTCGGGGCCTTAAGCGAAGTGCTCTAGCGCTGAGAACAGCTTGATCTTGTATTTAACATAATACACATTGTGTCCATTAATAGTGTCCGAACCCTGCTGGGTTCCCAGCGGCTACTCCCGCATAAAAACCAGGTTCTCGATCGCCTGCTCGACCAGATGGCGGACATGGGCCGAAGTGCCGTTTGTGTCGGTCGCCTCGCGTGGCGGATCGATGCGGCCGCCGAGCACACCCTTGACCATCTCGTTGTGCCGGACGAGGCCTTCCCACGACGTATGGTCGCCGTGGATGGCGTAGGAATAGGTCCGGCGTTCTCCTTGCTGGCGGGCGTAGGTGCCTACGATTTTGAAGCTGGGCGTCATATTGGTTCGAGCCTCCTGGGGCAAGGCACACCGGTTACCTTCGAACTGGCTGCTGCTTTTATTTGGTTCGGATCACGCTCGACTTCCATCCGTGCATTTTGGGGACGCGGCAAGGCTTTACAAGAATTTTTGCTGCCCCACTAGAGGCACCAATCGCAGCGCTGCAAATCAAGCACGCACTAGCACCACGCCTGCAAGAATCAGTTCAGGCGACCCGCGGGTGGGATCGGCAGGCGCGCGATTGGGATGCCTTCGTCGACGAGTTCGTCGTGCTCGGCCTGGCTGGCGATGCCGCGAATGGCGCGCGCCGGTGTTTCCTCGTAATGGATCCGCCGCGCCTCTTCGGGAAACCGGTTGCCGACGTCTTCGCTGCGGGTGAGCAGTTCGTCCACCATCCTGGAGTACAACATCTGCGCAAGGGCCATGGGATCGGGCTGCTCGACCTTGGCAGGAACCGGCGGTTTTTCTACCGCGCCCATGTTGATGCGCGTTGCCGACGGCAGTCTTTCGATGCCGCTGTCATCGCACGATGGGCAATTGAGGATGCGGCGCTCTTTTTGCGAGGTAAAGTCGTCGGCCGATGCGAACCAGCCTTCGAACCGGTGGCCCGCGCTGCATTTGAGGTCGAAAACGATCATGCAGGAAGTGTAACCGAACGCGCCCCCGTCCCTGCCCGGCCGGACAGCGGCATTTCGCATCGCGCGCCGGTTTCGCCAGTCGCAAGTTGCTCTCGCGGCGCTCGTGCAGGGCGCATTACAATCACCGCCATGCTCGCCGATCGCATCGAAGGCAAATGGATTGACCTGTTTGCCGAAGTCTTCGCCCGTTGCAAGGTCGGTCCGGGTAATGTGTGCGCAATCCTGTCCGAAACACAGTCTCGCACGCTCAACGTCCAGCTCGCCGAGCTCGCCCTGCTCCGCCTCAAGGCGCGCCCCTTCCATGTCATCGTGCCCACGCCGCCGCAATCGGCGCCGGTGCCGATCCGCTCCACCGGGGCGTCGGCCGCGCTCGATGGCCTTGGCCCGGCCCTCGCGGCGCTGGCCGGCTCGGTGTTCGTCGCCGATTGCACAGTCGAAGGCCTCATGCACGCGGCCGAACTCCCGGCCATCCTCAAGGGTGGCGCGCGGGTGCTTTATATCTCTAACGAGCATCCGGAGGCGCTCGAGCGCCTCGCACCCTCCCCGGCCGACGAAGAAAAGGTGAGGGCGGCCATGCGCCTGATGCGCGCCGCCACGGGCATGCAGGTGACTTCGGCAGCCGGCACCGCGCTGTCGATTGCTCTGGAAGGCGCCCGGGTGGGCGGTGTATGGGGCTATACGGAAAAGCCGGGTACCCTTTCGCATTGGCCGGGCGGGCTGTGCCTGGCGTTCCCCAAGGCGGGTAGCGTAAACGGCACGCTGGTCCTCGCGCCGGGCGACCTCAACCTGACCTTCAAGCGTTATGTCGAGTCGTCGATCAGGCTCAGGGTGGAGGCCGATTACGTGACTGCGATTGAGGGATCTGGCCTCGACGCCGAACTCATGCGCGAGTACTTCGCCGCCTGGGGCGACCGCGAGGCGTATGGCGTTTCCCATGTGGGCTGGGGCATGAATCCGAAGGCGCGCTGGGAAGCGCTTGCCCTGTACGACAAGCGCGATTGCAATGGCACCGAGCAGCGAGCCTTCGCCGGCAATTTCCTGTATTCCACCGGCGCCAACGAGATGGCCGGGCGCCATACGCTGGGGCATTTCGACTTGCCGTTGCGTAAATGCAGCATAGCGCTGGATGGCCGAGTGGTGGTCAAGGACGGCGTCCTGCAAGGGGATCTTGCATGACCGCTCTGGTTTTCCTGCATGGCATCGGCGGCGGGCGCGCGGCGTGGGAACGCCAACTGCCGTTCTTCGCCTCGCGCGGATATGCCACCCTCGCCTGGGATGCGCCAGGCTATGGCGGCACCCCGGTAGTCGAGCCCTATTCGTTTGCCAAGGTCGCCGCGGCCCTCGAAGTGGCTATCGCGCCGTTGGCAGGTGAGCGCATCGTGGCCGTCGGGCACAGCATGGGCGGCATGATCGCGCAGGAGGCCTACACTCTCTTCCCGCAGAAATTCGCCGCGTTGGCCCTGACTTTTACCAGCTCCGCGTTTGGGGGCACCGGCAGCGATTTCGCCCGGCAGTTCATCGACGCGCGCATCAAGCCGCTCGATCTTGGGCGCACGATGGCCGAAATCTCGGCGCGCCTCATGTCCACGATGCACGGTGGTGCATCCGACCCGGGCGGGTTGCAGCTCGCAGTGCAGGTGATGGCTTCGGTGCCGCCAGACACCTACCGCAAGGCGGTCGCCATGTTGACCACGTTCAATCGGCGCGATGACCTCGCGCACATCGCGGTGCCCACGCTGGTGATGTCGGGCAGCGATGATCTCGTGGCGCCGGCGCCGATGATGCAGCGCATGGCGCAGAAGATTCCCGGCGCCGAGTACGTCAGCCTTCCCGGCTGCGGGCACCTTGGCCCGATGGACCAGCCCGCCGCCTTCAACCACGCGCTGCTCGACTTCCTGCAGCGCCACGGGCTCTGATATCGACTCCATGGCGACCGATCCACGTTCCTCGGTAACCGGCTCGAATTTCTCGCTCACGCGCAAGCAGGCCGAGCTCATCGGCATCGCAGAAGAGCTCGGGCCGGCGTTTGCAGCGCGCGCGGAACGCTACGACCGGGAGGCGAGTTTCCCGTTCGAGAACTACGCCGACCTGCGCAAGGCCGGCCTGCTCGGGCTATGCGTGCCGGAGCGCTATGGCGGCCATGGCGCGGACTTGCGCACTTACTCGATCGTATCGGCCACGCTGGGAAAATTCTGCGGCGCCACCGCCCTCACCTTCAACATGCACGCGTGCTCCACGCTCTGGCCCGGGCTGCTCGCTGACGACCTCGACATGACCGCCGCGCAGCGCGCCGAGCACGAGCGCTACCGCGAGCTGCACTTCAGCCGTGTGGTGCAGGACGGCGCTGTCTATGCGCAGCCATTTTCCGAGGGCAGCGCGGCGGCTGCCGGCAGGGCGCCTTTCGGCACGCTCGCGGCCAAGGTCGACGGTGGCTGGGTGATCAACGGCAAGAAGATTTTCGCGTCGCTCTCCGGCGCGGCCGATTTCTACGGCGTGCTCTGCACCGAGGACAAGCCCGACCTTTCGATGCGGGACACGCTGTACCTGGCGGTGCCGGGTGACGCGCCGGGCCTCACGGTGACCGGCGGCTGGGATCCGCTGGGCATGCGCGGGACGGTTTCGCGCACCCTGCTTTTCAAGGACCTGTTCGTTCCGGACGCGGCGGCCATGATGCCGCGTGGAGTGTATTTTCAGGCGGCCAGCCGCTGGCCGCACATGTTCACCACGCTCTCCCCGACGTACATGGGCATTGCGATCGCTGCGTACGACTTCACCGTGCGCTACCTGCGCGGCGAGGTGCCCGGCACGCCGCCGGTCAAGCGGCGCATGTACCCGACCAAGCAGATCGCGGTGGCCGAAATGCACATCAAGCTCGAGCAGACGCGCGCGCTGTTCCTGCGCATGCTCGACGATGCGCGCGTCGATCCGCCCAAGGATGCGCGGCTGCGTGCATACGCCACCCAGTACACGATCATGGAAAACGCCAACGACATCTGCCGCCTGGCGATCCGCACCTGCGGCGGGCAGTCGATGCTCAAGAGCCTGCCGCTCGAGCGCTTGTATCGCGATTCGCGTTGCGGTGCGCTGATGCTGCCCTGGACGGCCGAGCTGTGCCTGGACCGCATCGGGCGCGAGGCCCTGTACGAACCGGGTGAAACCGACGATTGAACCTCTCGCGCATCATCGAGCGCTGGGCGGCGCACACGCCTGAACGAACCGCCCTGCACTTCGAGGGCGAGGACATTTCTTACGCGGGGCTCTGGGGGCGCACCCAGCAGCTCTCGCGTTCGCTCGCGGCGCTTGGCATCGGCGCGGGCGACCGGATCGCCTACCTTGGCTTCAATCACCCGGAAATGCTCGGGCTGCTGTTCGCCGCCGCGAGGCTGGGCGCACTCCTGGTGCCGCTCAACTGGCGGCTCACCGCAAAAGAACACGGCGCCATCCTCGCAGACTGCACGCCGGGCGTGCTTTTTTTTGAAGACGAATTCGCGGCGCACGCAGCCGGCCTTCCGGTGGCGAAGCGAGTGGCCTTGGGCGCGCAACTGCCCGAAGCGGAGCCGGTAGTTGCGGGCAACGATACGAGTGAAGTCCTGGTGGTGTACACGTCGGGTACTACGGGGACCGCCAAAGGCGCGGTGCTCGACCAGGCGGCGCTGCTATGGAACGGCTACAACTCGATCCACGCGCACGCCATGACCCAGGCCGACCAGGTGCTGTCGCCGCTGCCCATGTTCCACGTCGGGGGACTCAACAACCAGACGCTGCCGGCGCTGCTCGCGGGAGCGACCGTCACGCTCCACCGCCGTTTCGAGCCCGGCCGGTGGCTTGCCGACGTGGCCGCGCGCAGGCCCACGCTCTCCCTGCTGGTCCCGGCCACGCTGCAAGCGGTGATCGCCCACCCGGCGTGGGAGGCGACCGACCTTTCGTCGCTGCGCATGGTCAACACCGGGTCGATGATCGTTCCGGGTTCGCTGATCCGCGCATTCCACGCCCGCGGGGTGCCAGTGGGGCAGATCTACGGCGCGACCGAGACCGCGCCCCTTGCCACGGTGCTCATGGCGCACGATGCGTACTCCAAGGCCGGCAGCGCGGGCAAGCCGGCCCTGCACTGCGAGGTGCGCATTGTCGAGGGCGAGATCCAGGTGCGCGGCCCCAACGTGATGCGCCGCTATTGGAACAACCCCGAGGCGACCGCCGAAGCGATGGACGGGGACGGATGGTTCCGCACCGGCGACCTCGGCCGCTGGGACGCCGAAGGTTTCCTGTGGATCGACGGACGCTCCAAGGAACTGATCATCTCGGGGGGCGAGAACATCCACCCGGCGGAACTCGAGAACGTGCTGGCCGACTGCGCGGCGATCGCCGAGAGCGCGGTCATCGGCATTGAGGACCCGAAGTGGGGCGAGGCGGCCTGTGCGATCGTGGTGCGCAAGCCCGGCATGGCGATCGACGAGGCGGGTGTGCTCGCGTTATTCGCGGACCGGCTCGCGCGCTTCAAGCATCCGCGCCGGGTCATTTTTGCCGACGCCCTGCCCCGAAATGCGATGGGAAAAGTGCAGAAATTCGCGCTGCGCGCCCTCGCAAAATAAGGCGAGCATCCTGCGGTCGCGCAGCCCCGGGCAGCGCGACCTAGGAGACGGCCAGCTCGATGCTCCCCAGCGGGCCGAGATCGAAGCCGACGGTGTCGCCCGCTTTCGGGAATTTGGAAGTCACCAGGCTGCCGGTGATCACGTATTGGCCGGCGCGCACCTGCTTGCCGCGCCGCGCGAGGTTGTTGGCCACCCATGCGAGCGCCTCGAAGGGATGGCCCATCGCGTCGCGGCCGTGGCCTTCGCCCACTTTTTCGCCATTGATCGTCGCCACCCCGCACAGTGCAGCGAGATCGAGATCGCGCCATTCCTTGCAGGGCTTGCCCAGCACGGCCCCCTCGTTCCATGCATTGTCGGCCACCAGCCCCAGCGACTGCGCAGCAAGACCAGTGTAATCGGCATCGCGATCGTCGGCGAGCTCGAATGCCGGCATGACCGCACCCACGGCCAGCGCCACCGAGTCACGCGTGTGCTTCGAGTGCATCGGCAGGTCGGTCGCCAACTGGGCGGCGACCTCGAACTCGACGATCAGCCGGCCGTAGTCCGCGGCGCGCACCGCTGCCGGGGCGCCAACCACCTGCTTTTCGTGCAGCGCCCCGCCGATCGAGTCGGCCAGCCCGACCATGGCGCGCATCGCCGGCGTGGTCAGGGCGATCTTGTAACCCGCCACCGGCCCGCAGGCGCGCGACTTGAGCGCCACGAACTCGTCCTGCACCGCGTACGCCTCTTCCACCGAGCGAGGCAGGGAGTCGGCCGGGAAAGGCCCGAAGCGTTCGCGATCGGCATGCGCATCGACCAGGAACCACGCGGCGCGCTTGAGCCGGGGATCGAGGCTCATGGCGCCGCCAGGGCGATATTCTTTGCGGCGAAGGTCTCGCGCAGGGCCGTGGCAAAGGCCACGGCTCCGGGCTGGTCGCCATGCAGGCACAGCGTACCGGGCGAAACGGGTACGCGCTTGCCTGACAGGCTGACGACGACGCCGTCATCGATCATCGAGAGCACTTGCGCCACCGATTTCTTCGCATCCTCGATCATCCCGCCGGCCTGGCCGCGCGGCGCGAGGGTGCCGTCGTCCATGTAACCGCGATCGGCGAACACTTCGCCTACTGTTTTCAGGCCGTGCTTGCGGCCCGCGTCCATCATGCGACTGTTGGAGAGCGCGTAGAGCTGCACCTCGCCGCCGAGGTCGCGCACCGCGCGCGCGATGGCGTCCGACAACTCTTCGTCCATGGCCGACATGTTGTAAAGCGCGCCGTGGCACTTGACGTGATGCAAGCGGCCACCGGCCGCGCGCGCGAACGCCTCGACCGCGCCTGCTTGGTAGAGCACGAGGTCGTAGATTTCCTGCGCGCTGACTTTCATCGTCCGCCGGCCGAACCCTGCCAGGTCTTGCAGGCTGGGGTGTGCGCCGATCGCAACGCCGTTGTCGAGCGCAAGGCGCACGGTCTTTCGCATCGTGGCCGGGTCGCCTGCATGGAAGCCAGCCGCTATATTGGCCGAGGAAATGAGCGGCATGAGGTCGGCGTCGGCACCCATCTTCCACGCGCCGTAGCTCTCCCCCATGTCGCAGTTCAAGTCGATGCTTTTCATCGTTACTCCAGTTGCCATGCCAGTACCTGTTCGATCTCGCGCACGCGCTCGCGCGCGGCGCGCCGCAACGCCTCGGCCTCCGCCAGCGTGGCTTTTACGAATCGCACGCTGCCCCCGGGCGCCAATTGGGACAGCGCCGGGATCCCGGCGGCGGCGATCTCGGCGATTTTCGGGTACCCCCCGGTGGTCTGGTGATCGGCCATCAGGGCGATCGGCGTGCCGTCGTTGGGCACCTGAACCGTTCCCAGGCAAGTCGGCTCCGATAGTATCTCGACCGCCTTGCCGCGCGTAAGCCGCGGGCCGGCCAGGCGATAGCCCATGCGATTGGAATCCGGCGACACGCGCCAGGTGGTGGCGAAGAAGGCCTCGCGGGAGGCCACGTCGAACTGGCCCCAGTGGCGCCCCTCCATGGCGTGCGCGGTGTGGGCGGCGCCAAAGGGCAGAGTCAGTTCCGGCGCCGTCCAGCGCACGGAGCGTAGCCCTGGGCGCGAAACTTCGCCCTTGCCTTTGCGCGCGAGGCGGCTGAAGCGCTCGTGCGACAGCTCGCGCATGTCGGCCACGCCGGCAAGGATGTCCCCGGCCTTGAGCGCCCGTCCGCCCAGCCCGCCGAACGATGCAGGCATATAGGTGCTGCGACTGCCGAGGACCATCGGCGTGGCGAACCCGCCGGCGATCGCAAGATAGGCCCGGGCGCCGCGCTGCGCCGCGCCCGTGGAAAGCACCGACCCGCCGCTCACCAGCACCGGGCGATTGCGTGGAAACGGGTCACGCCCGATACGCGCCTCGAATGCAGCGCCGTAGAGGGCGACCAGCGTGTCGCGGCTGAAGAAAAGCTCGGGTCCCACTACCGTGCACTCGAGCGTGGCGGCCTGCGGCGAGTTGCCCACCAGCCGGTTGGCGATGCGGTGCGCGACCGGGTCCATGGCCCCGCAAGGCACGATGCCCAGGTGCTGCAGGCCGTGCCGGCCCAGGTCCTGCACGGTGGTGAGAAGCCCCGCGCGAACCACGCGGATGCTCATTTGCGTGCCGTCCGCGCGGCGAGGGCATCGAACTCCGCGCGGTCGATGGCTTTGAACTGCACCCGGTCACCGGGACCCATGAGTGCCGGCGGCTCGCGCGCGGCGTCGAAGATGCGCAGCGGCGTGCGGCCGATGATGCTCCACCCGCCGGAGATCGAGAACGGGTACACCACCGACTGGGTGTTGGCGATGGCAATCGACCCGGCGATCACCACCGGTCGTGGGGTCGCGCGACGCGGGACTGAGAGCTTCTCGTCCAGCCCGCCGATGTACGGGTGCCCGGGGGCAAATCCGACCATCAGGACGCGATGTGGGGAAGCGCAGTGGCGGCGGATGGCCTCGGCAACGGTCAGGCGGCATTTTTCCGCCACTTCGGCCAGGTCGGGCGCTAGGTCGCCGTCGTAGCACACGGGCACCTCCACGCTGCGCGCGAGGTTGCCGAGATCCGGGAGCTTGCGCGCGAGGCACTCCCGGATGAGTGCCGCGGCGGCCTCCTGCGGTGCGATGGCGAGGTCGTAGCGCTCGAGATCGAAGTGCAGCGCAAGCGAGCCAAGCGCCGGCACGACGTCGCCGATCCAGGCGACCTTGCGGCGCCGGATCGCCTCGGCCAGTTGCTGGATGCGCGCGTTGACGGCGAGGTCCAGGGTCTCGGAAAACTCGGCGAGCACGGACGCATCGCCAAGGGGAACGATGCGCGGCAGCGGCCCGGCCATCAGGCCGGTGCCGCGGATTTATACGAGTTCTTGTATAGCAACTGGCATGGAAGCCGCGCGCGGCGCGGTTCTCCGCAAATTAAAGTCGAGAATTGGTGCCCGGGGCCGGAGTCGAACCGGCACGACCGGTTAGGGTCTGGGGATTTTAAGTCCCCTGTGTCTACCAGTTTCACCACCCGGGCGAATCGAACCTGTGGTTCATCGGAATATACCCGCTGCCAGGGGCAGGATGTGTGGAGGCGCGGAGCGGAGTCGAACCGCTCTAAAAGGCTTTGCAGGCCTCTGCATAACCGCTTTGCTACCGCGCCGTATCCGTAACGCTCAAATCCCAGACTAAAAAGGGAGGGCCCGCAAAGGCCCTCCCTCGGCAAACCTGGAGCGGGAGAAGAGTCTCGAACTCTCGAC
>JBDTRN010000027.1:0-17270 GCA_039931715.1 Betaproteobacteria bacterium | reverse complement strand
ACATGAAATGCTAGCAACAAGCCCCCCACCTGTAAAGTAAATTCTTCACAGTTGGGGAGCGCTTATAATGCCCCCGTCTCCCACCCCGCGCAATCACCCCCGCCGCGCTCCGATCACCTTGATGTGGCTCCGTTTTTTGGCATTCCCGCTGGCCCTGCTGGCAGGCATTGCGGCGATAGGCGTGTGCGCGGTCGGCCTGATCATCGTGCTTGCCTGGCCGAATCTGCCTTCGCTTGAGGTCCTGACCGACTACCAGCCCAAAGTCCCGCTGCGTGTCTACACCGCGGAGGGGATCCTGATTGGCGAGTTCGGCGAGGAGCGCCGTACGGTAGTCAAGATCACCGAGGTGCCCGAAGTGCTCAAACGCTCGATCCTTGCGGCCGAGGACGAGCGCTTCTACCAGCACGCCGGCATCGACTACCAGGGCGTCATGCGCGCGGCCGTGTCCAACCTGACCTCGGGCGGCCGGCGGCAGGGGGCGAGCACCATCACCATGCAGGTGGCGCGCAATTTTTTCCTGTCGTCCGAAAAGACCCTCACGCGCAAGCTTTACGAGGCGCTGCTCGCGTTCAAGATCGAGCACAGCCTGGAGAAGAACCAGATCCTCGAACTGTACGTGAACCAGATCTACCTCGGCCAGCGGGCCTACGGGTTCTCGGCCGCTGCGCAGATCTACTTCGGCAAGTCCCTCGACAAGCTCACCCTGTCCGAGGCGGCCATGCTCGCCGGCCTGCCCAAGGCGCCGTCCACTTTCAACCCGGTGGTCAACCCGCAGCGCGCCAAGCAGCGCCAGCTGTACGTCCTGCGCCGCATGAAAGATCTCGGCCATGTCACCGAGGCACAGTACGACGAGGCCGCCAAGGCGCCGATGACGGTCAAGCGCGACAGCAACGAGTTCGCCGTGCACGCCGAATACCTCGCCGAGATGGTGCGCCAGGCGATCGCCGAGCAGTACCCCGACGAGGTTTACACACGGGGCTTTCGTGTCTACACAACGATCAAAAAGGCCGACCAGGAGGTGGCCTATGCGTCGCTACGCCGCGGCGTGCTGGACTACGACCGCCGCCACGGCTACCGCGGCCCCGAGGCGTTCACCGAACTGGCCGACAATGCCACCGAGGATGACTACGACGAGGCGCTCTCCGAGCACAGCGACAACGGTGACATGCTGTCCGCGGTGGTGCTCGCGGCGAGCACCAAGGAAGTCCGCGCGGTGACCCGCGCGGGCGATTCGGTGGTGATCGCCGGCGACGGGCTCAAGTTCGTGGCGCGCTCGCTCGACGACAAGGCACAACCGCAGAAGAGGGTGCGACGCGGCTCGATCATCCGTGTGCAGCGCGACGACAAGGGCGTATGGCAGGTCGTGCAACTACCCGAAGTCGAATCTGCGTTCGTGTCGGTCGATCCCAACAACGGCGCGGTTCATGCGCTCATCGGCGGCTTCGACTTCAACCGCAACAAGTTCAACCACGTGACCCAGGCCTGGCGCCAGCCGGGATCGTCGTTCAAACCGTTCATCTATTCCGCGTCGCTCGAAAAAGGCTTCACGCCGGCCACGATCATCCCCGACGAACCGCTCGTGATCGAGGCCGACGTGACCGGAGGCCAGCGCTGGGAGCCGCACAATTACGACGGCAAGTACGAAGGGCCGATGCGCATGCGCACCGCGCTCGCGAAATCCAAGAACATGGTGTCGATCCGGGTACTCAAGGCGATCGGCACGAAGTACGCGCAGGATTACGTCACGCGCTTCGGCTTCGATGCCGACAAGCACCCGCCCTACCTCACCATGGCGCTCGGCGCAGGGTCGGTCACGCTGTGGCAGATGGCGCGCGCCTACTCGGTGTTCGCCAACAGCGGCTACCTCGTGCAGCCGTACTACATCCAGCGCATCGTCGACGACCGCGGCAACAACCTGGGGGTGGCCAACCCGCAGCATGCGGGCGACGAATCGCTGCGCGTGATCGATGCGCGCAACGCGTTCATCATGGACAGCATGCTGCAGGACGTGACCCGCTACGGCACGGCGGCGCGCGCCGCGAAGCTCGGCCGCAAGGACCTCGCCGGCAAAACCGGGACTACCAACGATTTCCTCGACGCCTGGTTCTGCGGCTACTCGCCGGCGCTGGTGGGCATCGCATGGATGGGTTTCGACCAGCCGCGCACGCTCGGCCGCAACGAGACCGGCGGTTCGGTGTCGCTGCCGATCTGGATCGGTTACATGGAAAAAGCGCTCAAGGGAGTGGCTGAGATCGCCCGTACCGCTCCCGAGGGCGTGGTCAACCACAAGTTGGACGCCGAGGGCGGCGGGCGGCAGGAGTTCTTCTACAAGGAATCCGTGCCGCCCCCTGCGCCCGAGCGAGCGCCGGAGCGTCTCCTCCCGCCGGGCGAAAGCCCCGATTTCAAACCGGCGCCGTCAGTAGGCCAATGGGAAGAGCGGCCGCCTTACGTGCCACCCACGCGCGACCCGTTTTTCCCCCCGCCCCCGCGCGACTGGGCTCGCACGAGCCCGCAAGGCTAGCCCCGCCCCGCACGGGGGGCCGGTGGAGCGAGGGGGTACGGGGGAGCCCGCAAGGTTCCCCTGTTCCGATCGTTCGTACGGGGGAGCCTGCAGGGTTCCCCTGTTCCGATGGTTAGCGGGGCGCGAGGATCACCGCGCCGCCACTTTGGGCGCTCACGACCCGCGACAATGCCGCATACAACTCGCCCCCGTCGCGCGTATCCACCCAGCGGCTGCCGTCATAGTGGAAATGGAAACCGCCCGAGCGGGCCGCCAGCCAGATCTCGTGCGCGGCGCTCTGGCGGTTGACGATGATCTTGCTGCCGTCTTCGAATTCCAGCTCAAGCACGCCGCCGGGCTTCATCTGCAGGTCGATGTCCAAGCCCGCAGCATCCGCGGCCGCCTCAACGGCCGCCTCGATGCCGGCAAGGGTCTCGGTGGCCAGCCTTTCGTAGTCGGAGTCGGTCATGCAGTGCCTGTTGTTCGGCTGTAGGGCGCTGGGTATCGTGCGCCTCACCCAGCCTCGAGCGAATCAAAGCCTTCATGCTAACATCATGATTTTACGCTCACTCATGCACTTTTCGCGTTTTCCCGCCACGCTGGTTGCCGCCGCTTTGACGGTCGGGGTGCTCACTGCCTGCGGCCAGAAAGGTTCCCTCTTCCTGCGCGACAATCCCCCGGCGGGCACCAAGATTCCCAAGCCCCCCGCGCCCAAGCCCATTCCGTACCCCGCCGAAGTGACCGAACCGGCCAAGGACTGACGACCATGGCCTTTGAGTACCGCGATGGTGGCCTGCACGCCGAGCGAGTCGCGCTGGATGACATCGCGCGCCGCCACGGCACCCCCTGTTTCGTGTATTCCCGCGTGCTGATCGAGTCGGCGTATCGCGCCTATCGTGACGCGCTCGCCGGACGGCCCGCGCTGATCGCATATTCGGTCAAGGCTAATTCGAACCTGGCGGTGCTCGGCATCATGAGCCGACTGGGTGCCGGGTTCGACATCGTCTCGGGGGGCGAGCTGAGCCGCGTCTTGGCGGCGGGCGGCGATCCGCGCAAGGTGGTGTTTTCCGGCGTCGGCAAAACCGCCGATGAAATCGCCCAGGCGCTCGAAGCTGGCATCCTCAGCCTCAACCTCGAGTCAGCCGAGGAACTCGAGCATGTCGATGCGATCGCCGGCCGGCTCGGCAAGATCGCGCCGGTGGCGTTCCGCGTGAACCCCGACGTCGATGCGCGCACCCACCCCTATATTTCCACCGGCCTCAAGCAGAACAAGTTCGGCGTCGCGCACGCCGAGGCCGAGGCGCTGTACCGCGACGCCGCGCGCCGCCCCAACGTCAAGGTGGTCGGCATCGGGTGCCACATCGGTTCGCAGCTCACTACCGCCGGCCCCTTCGTGGCGGCTGCCGAGCGCATGCTGGCGCTGGTGCAGCGGCTGGATGCCGCCGGCATCGCGCTGGAGCATATCGACCTCGGCGGCGGCATCGGCATCCGCTATCGCGACGAGAAGCTCGAGCCCGTGGCGGCTTTCCTCGACGGCGCGCTCGGCATGCTCGCCGGGCGCAGGGAAACCCTCATCGTCGATCCGGGCCGCTCGCTGGTGGGCAATGCCGGCGTTCTTCTCACCCGGGTGCTGCTGGTAAAGCATGGCGAAGCGAAGAATTTCCTCGTCGCCGATGCGGCCATGAACGACCTGATCCGCCCGGCCCTCTACAATGCCTGGCACGAGGTGCTGCCGGTGCGCAAAAGCGATGCCGCGCCCGCCCTGTACGACGTGGTGGGCCCGGTGTGCGAGACCGGCGACTTCCTCGCCCATGAGCGCAGCCTCACCGCAGTGGCAGGGGACTTGCTTTCGGTCATGTCCGCGGGTGCCTATGCGATGTCGATGAGTTCCAACTACAACTCGCGCCCGAGGGCGGCCGAAGTGCTCGTCGACGGGGCCGCTGACTACCTCGTAAGGGAGCGCGAAACGGTCGCGCAGCTCTTTGCAAGCGAGCGGGTTTTACCGTAGGTTTTCGGGTTTCACCAATTTTGCTTTCTGTGCAGTCCACCTCACGCAGGGACTCAATGGCTTCCGGCTTACGCTCCTCCAAGCGCCTGTATCTCGCCCTCGCGCTCGCCGGTGTCCTTGTGGCGGCCGGCACTGCCACTTACCTCATCAAGAACCCGGGCGCCAAGGAGCCGGCCGCCAAAGTCGCCGGCACGCCGCCGCCGAAGGGCCCCGGCAAGGGCGCGCCGACCGGGCCTGTCCCCGTGCTGGTGGCCGCCGCCGTCCAGCAGACCCTGCCGGTCACCGTGCAGGCAATCGGCAACGTCGAGGCGCTCACCAGCGTGGCGCTCAAGGCGCGAATCGACGGGCAGATCCTCGCGGTGAATTTCCAGGAAGGCAAGGAAGTGCGCCGGGGCGACATCCTGTTCCGCATCGACCCGCGGCCCTTCGAGGCCGCCCTCAGGCAGTCCGAAGCGCAGGCCCTGCGCGACGTCGCCAGCCGCGACCAGGCGGCATCGCAGGAGCGCCGCTACCAGGAGTTGCTCGACAAGAATTTCGTTTCCAAGGACGCCTACGCGCAGTTCCGCACCAACGCCGCGACAGCGGAGGCCACCTCGCGCGCGAGCCAGGCGGCGCTGGAAAACGCCCGCCTCAACATCGAATACACGGTGATCCGCGCACCGATCAACGGGTTCGTCGGGCGTGCGCTGCTGCAGCCGGGCAACATGGTCAAGGCGAACGACACCAATTCGCTGGTGATCATCAACCAGGTGCGGCCGGTCTACGTCAGCTTCGCGATTCCCGAGAACCAGCTGCCGGTGGTGCGCGACCTGCTGCGCAAGGGCCCCCTGACGGTGAGCGTGGGGGCACCCGGTGCCGAAAAGCCCCTCGCGACCGGGCGCATCGCCTTCCTGGACAACGCCGTCGACCAGACCACCGGCACGATCAAGGTGCGAGCAGTGTTCGACAACGCCGACGTGGCGCTGTGGCCGGGCCAGTTCGTCACTGTGCGGGTGAAGCTTTATGACCAGGAGAACGCGATCGTGGTGCCTTCGCGCGCGCTGCAAACGGGCCCCAGCGGCCAGTTCGTGTACGTGATCAAGCCCGACATGACCGCCGAGCTGCGCAAGGTTTCGGTGACCCGGTCGCTGGGCGACATCTCGGTGCTTGCCGCGGGGCCGGTGGCAGCCGGCGACCGGATCGTGGTGCGCGGCGCGCTGCGCCTCGCGCCCGGCTCGAAGGTCACGATCCAGGAACCGGAAGCAGCTTCATGAACATTTCCGAGATCTTCGTCCGCCGCCCGGTGATGACCATCCTGGTCATGTTCGGCATCCTCATATTTGGCATCGCCGCTTTCCGCCTGCTGCCCGTGAGCCAGCTGCCCAGCATCGACTACCCGACCATCCAGGTCACCGCCGAGTTGCCGGGCGCCGCGCCCGAAACAATGGCCTCCGCCGTGGCCACCGTGCTCGAGAAGCAGTTCTCGACCATTGCCGGCGTCGACTCGATGAACTCGATCAGCGGGCAGGGCGCGACCTCGATCACCATTCAGTTCAACCTCGACCGCGATATCGACGCCGCCGCACAGGACGTGAATTCGGCCATCGCCGCGACCGCGCGCCTTCTGCCGCCGGCGATGCCCACGCCGCCGTCGTTCCGCAAGGTCAACCCGGCGGATTTCCCGGTGTTCTTCCTCGCCCTGACCTCCGAAACGCTGCCGATCTCCACGGTGAACGAGTACGCCGAGACCTACCTCGCGCAGCGCATATCGACCATTTCCGGCGTGGCGCAGGTGCTCATCTACGGCCAGCAGAAATACGCGGTCCGGGTGCAGGCCGACCCGAGCGCACTGGCCTCGCGCGGCGTGAGCATGAACGAGGTGCAGCAGGCGGTGGCTTCCTCCAACGTCAACCTGCCCACCGGCACCCTGTACGGCAAGGACCGCATGTTCGCCGTGCAGGCAACCGGGCAGTTGTACGACGCGGCGGCCTTCAAGCAGATCATCGTGACCTACCGCAACGGCTCGCCGGTGCGGCTTGGCGAGGTCGCAAGCGTGATCGACAGCGTGCAGAGCGACAAGCTCGCCGCATGGTTCAAGGACAAGCGCGGCATCGTGCTCGCGATCCAGCGCCAGCCCGGCACCAACACCATCGAGGTGGTCGACGCGGTCAAGAAGCTGCTGCCCACCTTCCGCGCCGAGGTGCCGCCGGCGATCGGCATCGACATCCTGTACGACCGCACGGTCATGATCCGCGCCTCGGTAGAGGAGGTCGAATTCACCCTCATGCTGGCGCTCGCGCTGGTGGTGCTGGTGATCTTCGTGTTCCTGCGCAACGTGCCAGCCACCGTGATCCCCAGCATCGCGCTGCCGATGTCGATCGTCGGCACGTTCGCGTTCATGTACGTGTTCGGCTATAGCGTGGACAACATCTCGCTCATGGCGCTCACTCTGTGCGTGGGCTTCGTCGTCGACGACGCCATCGTGATGCTGGAGAACATCAGCCGTCACATCGAGATGGGCAAGAGCGTCATGCAGGCCACGCTCGACGGTTCGAAGGAAATCGCGTTTACGATCCTGTCGATGACCATCTCGCTTGCGGCGGTGTTCATCCCGGTGTTCTTCATGGGCGGCATCCTCGGGCGGCTGCTGCACGAGTTCGCGGTGGTGATCATCGTGGCGGTGCTGATCTCGGGGTTCGTGTCGCTCTCGCTCACCCCGATGATGTGCAGCCGCATCCTCAAGCCGCACGACCCCAGCCGCAAGCACGGCGCCGTGTTCATGGCGTTCGAGCGCGGCTTCGACGCTTTCCGCGACCTGTACGGCACGACGCTGCGCTGGGTGATCGCGCACCGGCGCTTCACCATGCTGGTGTTCTTCGCGGTGGTGGTGGCCACCGGGGTCCTGTTTTCCACCGCGCCCAAGGGATTCCTGCCGAGCGAGGACTCGGGCCAGCTGTTCGTATTCACCGAGGGCCCGCAGGACGCCTCGTTCGAGAGCATGGTGGTGCTGCAGCGCCAGGTCGCCGAGATCGTATCCAAGGACCCCAACGTCGAGGCGATCATGTCGTTCGTCGGCGCGAGCAACTTCAACCCGGCCATGAACAGCGGCCGCATCACTATCGCGCTCAAGCCCTACGACAAGAGAAAGCCCGCCGACGAGGTGGTGCGCGGGCTTCGGCCCAAGCTCGCCAAGGTGGTGGGGATCAAGGCGTTCGTGCAGAACGTGCCGACGATTCGCATCGGGTCACTCACCAAGAGCCCCTACCAGTACGTGATCCAGTCGGCCAACACCGAGCAGCTCTACCAGTGGGCGCCGCGCATCGAGGCCAAGCTGCGCACCCTGCCCGGCATCGTCGACGTGTCCTCCGACCTGCAGATCGCCCGCCCGCAGGTCAACGTCAACATCGACCGCGAAAAGGCCGCCGCGCTCGGCGTGTCGCCGCAACAGATCGAGAACACGCTCAACTTCGCTTTCGGCTCCTCGCAGGTGTCCACCATCTACACCGCGACCAACCAGTACTGGGTGATCCTCGAGCTCGAGCCGCGCTACCAGCGCGACCCCTCCGCACTGGGCCTGCTTTACGTGCGCTCCACCAGCGGCGCGCTGGTGCCCCTCGATTCGCTTGCGCGCCTCACCTACAGCGTCGGACCGCTGGCGGTCACGCATTTGGGCCAGCTGCCGTCGGTCACGTTCTCCTTCGACCTGCGGCCCGGCGTGGCGCTGTCGCAGGCGATCGACGACGTCACCAAGGAGATGCGCTCGCTGCAGGTGCCGGCCACCATCAACGCGTCGTTCGGCGGCACGGCGCAGGCCTTCCAGAGCTCACTCAAAGGCATGGGATTCCTGCTGCTCTTGTCGGTGTTCGTGATCTACCTCGTGCTGGGCATCCTGTACGAGAGCTTCATCCACCCGCTCACGATCCTGTCCGGCCTGCCGACCGCAGGGCTGGGCGCGCTCGTCACGCTGATGGCCTTCGGGGTGGAACTCAACATGTACGCCTTCGTGGGCATCATCATGCTGGTGGGCATCGTGAAGAAGAACGCGATCATGATGATTGACTTCGCGATCGAGGCCCGCAAGGAGGGCAAGGCGGCCGATGCGGCGATCTACGAGGCAGGCATGGTGCGCTTCAGGCCGATCATGATGACCACCGCCGCGGCGCTGATGGGTAGCCTGCCCATCGCGATGGGCTTCGGCGCGGGCGGCGCGGCGCGCATGCCGCTGGGGCTGGCCGTGGTCGGCGGCCTGCTGCTGTCGCAGGTGCTCACCCTGTACATCACACCGGTGGTGTACATCTACTTCGAGCGCCTGCAGGGCTGGTTCGACGCGCGGCGCGCGGACAAAACATTATCGCCGCCGGTTGTGGACCCGGATGCCACGCTGCTGCTGCCGCCGGGCGGCGCCGCCTTCCCGGGCGGCCCGCACCGCCCTCACGAGTAGTCTCAACAGGACTTGCAGGGTCGGAACTTGCTGCTCAATCGCCCCGCTCGCGGTCGGAAAAGGGCGGCCGCACGGCGCGAATTCAGCGCCCGCCCGGCACCGGGCCGGTGCTGCGGGCACTGTGGCGCGCACTGGGATGGGCGCGCCAGTACAACCGCACCCCGAGCAGCACCACGAGCACCGCCGCAAACAGCACGGGCTCGGTCAGGTCGCGCTTGACCAGCCACCAGAAGTGGACCACGCCGAGCACCGCCACCGCGTACACAAGGCGATGCAGGCGCTGCCAGTTGCGGCCCAGCCTGCGCACCATGGCATTGGTGGAGGTGAAGGCGAGCGGCAGCAGCAGCACGAACGCCGCGAAGCCCACGGTCACGAACGGGCGCTTGATGACGTCCTTCACGATTTCGCCCACGTCGAACCAGTGGTCGAACCAGATGAAGGTGAGGAAATGCGCGCACACATAGAAGAAGGCATACAGCCCGAGCATGCGCCGCAGCCGCAGCAGCCAGTTGGCCCCGCTCAGGCGGCGCAATGGCGTGACCGCCAGCGTGGCCATAAGCAGGAACAGCGTCCACCAACCGGTCGAGCGCGTGATTGCCTCGATCGGGTTGGCACCCAGGCCATTGGTGAACGCGCCATAGACGAGGCGCGCAAACGGCGCGAGGCACAGCACGAACACGCCCGCCCTGATTGCGCGCAGCTGGTTCGTGCGGGGTTGCCAGTGCATCAGAAGAATTTCTTCAGGTCCATCCCGGTGTAAAGCCCCGCCACCTGGTCGGCGTAGCCGTTGAACGGCAGCGTCTTGCGCTTGGGCTGGAAGAAGCCGTCCTCGCCGATGCGGCGCTCGGTGGCCTGGCTCCAGCGCGGGTGGTCGACGGCCGGGTTCACGTTCGAGTAAAAGCCGTACTCGTGCGCGGCGGCCACGTTCCACGAGGTCTTGGGCATGGTTTCGGTGAACGTGATGCGCACGATCGACTTGATGCTCTTGAAGCCGTATTTCCATGGCACCACGAGGCGCACCGGCGCGCCGTTCTGGCTGGGAAGGATCTCGCCGTACAGGCCGAAGCCGAGGATGGCGAGCGGATGCATCGCCTCGTCCATGCGCAGGCCTTCCACGTACGGCCACTCGAGCACCGGCAGGCGCAGGCCGACCATGGTGTCGGGCTGGGTTGCGGTGGTGAAAGCGAGGAACTTCGCCTTCGAAGTCGGCTCGACACGCTTGATGAGCTCGGCCAGCGGGTAGCCCACCCACGGGATCACCATCGACCATCCTTCCACGCAGCGCATGCGGTAGATGCGCTCTTCCATCGGCGCGAGCTTGAGGAGGTCCTCGATCACGATCGGCTTCTTGTTCTTCACCTCGCCCTCGATGGCCACCGACCAGGGCCGCGTCCTGAGGCGGTGCGCGTACTGGGCGGGTTCGGACTTGTCGGTGCCGAACTCGTAGTAGTTGTTATACGTGGTCACATCCTTGTAAGGCGTGGGCTTCTCGGTGACCGAAAGCGGCGACGCTTTGCCCGGCAGTTTGGCGAGCTTGCCCGGTTCGGTCACCGGCGCGGCAGTCTGGGCCAGGGCCGGGGCGAAGGGCAGCATGGTGCCCGCGACGCCCAGCGCGGCCGCCTGGCGCAGGAACTCGCGCCGCCGTTCGTAAGCAGCGCGCGGGGTGATTTCGGACGCAGGGATGTCGGACGGTTTCGTGATCAGCATGGTTCGGCTCCGCAATGGGGGGTGGCGCGCATTGGTCGCGCGCAAGGCGATTCGATTACGCAAATATACGCTGCGGGTGTTCCACTGGATGCAGCCGGCGGCACCCGCAGCCCGGGCACGCTCAGGGATTGAGTTGCTTGTAGACGCTATTGGCCACCGCGAGCAGCTCCTCGCGATTAAGGTCGGCAGACGACAGCGCGTAGCCGACATTTCGGTCGATCCAGTAGAACACGCCGACGCTGCCTTCGGTCGCGTAGCGGAATGCGGTCTGGGTGTTGGTCGCTTCGGTGCGGATGTACAACGTGAGCCGCCGCCCGCCCTTGGTCTGGTACATGAACTGGGCCACCGGCGAAGGACCGCCGGCAGGCTTGGCCTCACCCGGCAGCAGGCGTCCGCCCACGAGGCTGAACCCGTTGGCCTCCAGCTTGGGGGCGCGCAGGGTGGTACCGAGGCGCTTGGACAGCCACGCAGTCAAATGTGCTTCCTGGTCAGCCCCGACCTCGACCGGGTGACGCACTTCGGGGGAGTAGGTGGCGTGGGCTACCGCTGCATTGCGCGCGATGGCCGGCCCCGTGCCAGCCATGGGCACCCGCTGTGCGTGCAGTTGCCAGCCCACCACCATTCCGACCGCGAGGCCTAGACCCACAAAACCCGCGGCCATTGCAAACGTGCGCCACTTCGCCCGGCGCTTCACCACGCGGCGCAAGCGTCCCGGTACCGCCTCATCAAGCACCGGGTCGAACAATGCGCGCAGCGCGTCGTCCTGGCGGTGATACGCGGCGATGCGTTCGGCTTCCTCGGGCCGCGCGGCGAGCCATGCCTCCACGTCGGCATGACGCACCTGCGGGAGCTGGCCGTCCACATAGGCGAGCAACTCGGCCTCGGTGACCGGTGCGATGGCGGCGCCGGTCATTTGACCACCTGCAGCTTTGGATTGGCGACGACGCCGTGCATGAGGATGCGCAGCTTCTCGCGCGCGCGCGACAATCTCGACATCACGGTGCCGATGGGGATTCCCAGCGCGTGCGCAACTTCGGCGTAACTGAGATCTTCAAGCGCCACCAACAGCAGGACCTCGCGCTGCTCGGCGGGAATCAACGCCAGGGCGCGCTCGAGGTCGCGCAGCTCGAGCCCGGCCCCCTGCACTGCGGCCACCGCCATTTCTGCGCCATCGTCGTCGAGCATGGCGTGGTCGCGCGAGGCGCGTACCTGGTTGACGTGCACGTTGTGCATCACTGTAAACAGCCAGGCGCGCAGGTCGGAACCGGGGCGCCACAGGTGAAACTTGTTCCATGCGCGCTCAAGCGTGTCCTGCACGAGGTCGTCGGCGCGCGCGCGGTCCCCGACGAGCGCACGCGCGTAACGGCGCAGGCGCGGAATGAATTCCACAATGCGGTGGCTGTCACTCATGCAACGCCAACACCGGCTCGCGCTGCGTATTCCACCTGCGCCACTCGTTGTGAATGCACACGCGCGGCGCCACTATGCGGCCCGGGGAGGCGTGCAACCCGGCCCTCGATGCAACGGGCCGGGCGGTGCGTCAGCGCTTGACCTTGAAATCGTCGTGGCAGCCCTTGCAGTCTTTGCCGACCTCGCCGAACGCCGCCTTGATCGCGTTCTGGTCGCCGCCCTTTGCGGCCACCGCGAGCTTGGATGCATTGCCCTCGAACTTCTCGTACATCGACTTGAACTTGGCCTGCTCCTTGTAGATCTCCGGCTTGGCGTCGGTGTCCTTGACATCCGCGGTGCTCGGCTGGAAGCCGTCCCACGGCATCTTCGCGAGCGATTCGAGGTAGCCGGCGTTGCGCGCGACCACCGCGGCATCCCACGGCATCTTCCCTTGCACCATTGCGCCGATCGGCCCGAAGTATTTGCCCTGCAACGTCATGGCGGCCTGGCGCTGCTTGACCAGAGTCTCGGGCTTGACCTGCGCGGCGGCCTGGAAGGACCACGCGGCACCAACCGCAAGGGCGAGCGCAGCCAGGGTGGCTTTGTTGTTCATTCGCTACTCCTCTTAAGTTCAGAACGGACGTTTGACGATCAGGATGACCACGGCAAGCGCCAGCAGGAACAGGCCGAGCGCCCACCATGGGCTTACGAACCGCACACCCGGCGCGCTCGCGGCACACGCTGCCGGGTCATCGAGGCGCCGCTCGCCGCTGAACATCGCGGCGACCAGGTTTTCCTTCTTTACCAGCACATGGAACAGCACCGCGGCGACGTGAAGGCCGGCAAGCACGAGCAGCAGGTTGAAGTTCCACACGTGGATGCCGCTCAGGCGGTCCGAAGTCGCCTTGCTCACCAGGGCGAACAGCGGGCCTTCGATGGCGATATCGTCATTGGCGAAGAGCCCTGTGCCGGCCTGCACCAGCAGCGAGGCGAGCATCACAACGACCATCCAGCCACCGAGCGGGTTGTGGCCCGCGACGTGCGCCGCACCGCGCGAGGCCAGCCGCCGGGCGAAGGCCAGCGTACGCGCTGGGCCGGCAAGAAAGCCGGAAAAACGCGCGAAGGTGCTGCCGAGGAATCCCCACAGCACACGGAAGATCACCAGCGCGAGGACGAGGTAGCCGGCATACAGGTGGAATTCCATCGCGTTGCCGCCGGTCTTGCCGCTCCAGAACAGGAACCCGAGCAGCAGGACCAGCGTCCAGTGGAACAGGCGGACCGGAAGGTCCCAGATCTTGACGGTGCGTAGCGACGGGTCCATGGCTCCCCTTCCAAACATCGGTGCGGTGCGTTTTATTCCACCGCCACTGGCCAGTCCCTCGTCCGACCCGCGCTTCCTGCCTGCATCGTCCCACCGTCAGGCACAAAAAGGGCGGGTCCACTGGTGGCCCGCCCAGATTTTGCCGCCCTCAGCCCTTCCTCGCAGCGCCGGCGCCGTTTCCGGCCTAGCGCAAGCCGGCCGCGTACTCGGCGACGGACTTCATCTCCCGGTCGGTCATGCGCGCGGCCACACCGCGCATCATGCCGTTGGGATCGTTGGCGCGCTGGCCGGTCTGGAACAATTTGAGTTGCGCCTCGATGTACTCGGCGTACTGGCCTGCGAGGCGCGGGTACTGGGCCGGGATACCGGCGCCGTCCGGGCCGTGGCAGCCAGCGCAAGCCGGCACGCCGGTGGAAATGTTGCCGCCGCGCCACAGCTTCTGGCCGGCGGCGGCGAGGTCCTTGTCCTTTGCGGCCCCCGGCTTGAGCTTCTGCCCGGCGTAGTACGCCGCGAGATTCTTCATGTCATCGGGGGTCAGGGAGGCGACCATACCGCTCATGACCGGATTCTCGCGCTCGGCCTTCTTGCCATTGGCCGGCTTGAAATTGACCAGTTGCTTGTGCAGGTAGGCGGGGAACTGCCCCGCGATCTTTGGATTGGCGGGCGCAACGCTGTTGCCATCGGCGGAGTGGCATGCAGCGCACACCTGGGTCGCGATCACCTGCCCCTTGGCAGGATCGGCTGCGCTCGCCTTGTCGGTCTTCGCAGCGGGCGTAGCCGGTGCGTCGGCCGCCAGGCCAGGGGCTGCGGCGACAAGCAACGTCGCGCTGGCGAGGAACGCCAGTAATCGCTTCATGATTTCTCCATCGATAGCGGTCGAAACCCGTTATTCTATAACACCTTTGCCGCGTCCCATGCCTTCTCCCAAGCCGCTTTCCCGAGCCTTCTCCGACATCCGCTTCCTGATTTCCGCAAGCCAGCTCGACGGCGTGCCACAGGACGAGTTGCCGGAGGTCGCGTTCGTGGGGCGTTCCAACGTGGGCAAGTCGAGCGCGCTCAACGTATTGGCCAACCGCAAGCGCCTGGCGTTCGTGAGCAAGACCCCGGGCCGTACCCAGCTCATCAACTTCTTCTCGTTCGGCGTGAATGCCCGGTTGGTGGATCTGCCGGGCTACGGCTACGCCAAGGTCCCGCTCGGTGTGCGCGACGACTGGGGCCGCCTCGTTGCGGGCTACCTGCAGACCCGCCGGTCGCTCCTCGGTGTGGTTTCGCTCATGGACTCGCGCCGCCCGCTCACGCCCCTGGATGTGCAACTGCTGGGCTGGTTGGCGCCGTTGCAGCGTCGGCTGCTTATCCTGCTCACGAAATCCGACAAGCTGACGAAAAGCGACCAGGGCCGGGTCATCGCCGCGACGCGCCGGTCGCTGGGCGAAATGGGCATCGAGGGCGAATGCATGCTTTTTTCGAGCCAGACGCGCCAGGGCGTCGAAGAAACCCGCGACCATATCGACGCTTGGCTGGTGGCCGCAGCGCAATCGGCCGAGGCTGGCGCAGGAGCCGCTGGATAAAGACCGCGAGCCCCGTAGGGGGGCTCGCGGCGCAGAATAAAAAACCCCCGGTAAAGGGGAGTAAACCGGGGGTAAAAGTGCCTTAACTTGGAATTAAGGCATCCCGCTCAGGGAGGAGAAGCGGGAGACGACTCACATCGTCTATTGATAGGAGTTAAGCGCGACTTAAAAGTTCCGGGATATTTCGGTAACAAAATATTTGCCCGGAAGCGCGGCGCGCCGCCAGAAATCCCGGGCAATCCCACACATTAGACGCGGGCTTTGACAATGAACATCCACGGTAGTTTCCCCTCAGTGCGCATGCGCCGCATGCGCCGTGACGATTTCTCCCGCCGCCTGATGCGCGAGAACGTGCTGACGCCGAACGACCTCATCTACCCGGTCTTCGTCCTCGAGGGCAAGGCACGCAGCGAGAAGGTCGCCTCGATGCCCGGTGTGGAGCGCCTCACGCTCGATCGGCTGCTGCCGGTGGCCGAGGAGTGCCTCGCGCTGCGCATCCCGGTGATGGCGCTGTTCCCGGTCATCGAGCAAAAGCTGAAGACGCTGGATGGCCGCGAGGCGCACAACGCGAAGGGTCTGGTGCCCCGCGTGGTGCGCGAACTCAAACGACGCTTTCCCGAACTCGGCATCATGACCGACGTGGCGCTCGACCCCTACACTTCGCACGGCCAGGACGGCGTGGTCGACAAGAGCGGCTACATCATCAACGACGTCACGCTCGCGGTGCTCGAAAAGCAGGCATTGGTGCAAGCCGCCGCGGGTGTCGACATCGTCGCCCCCTCGGACATGATGGATGGGCGCATCGGCCGCATCCGCACCGCGCTCGAAAAAGCCGGCCATATCCACACCAAGATCATGGCGTACTCTGCCAAGTACGCCTCGGGTTTCTATGGCCCCTTCCGCGACGCGGTCGGATCGGCGAAGAACCTCGGCAAGGGCGACAAGAAGACCTACCAGATGGACCCGTCCAATTCCGACGAGGCGCTGTGGGAGGTCGGACTCGACCTCGCCGAGGGAGCCGACATGGTGATGGTCAAGCCGGGCATGCCATACCTCGACATCCTCAGGCGTGTGAAGGACGAGTTCCGCGCGCCCACCTTCGTCTACCAGGTGTCGGGTGAATACGCGATGCTGCGCGCCGCCATCGCCAACGGCTGGCTCACAGACAACGTGATCATGGAGTCATTGGTGTCGTTCAAGCGCGCCGGGGCCGACGGCATCCTGACCTACTTCGCCCTCGAAGCGGCGCGCGAACTGCGCAAGGCCTGAGTCGCGACGCGTCGATGGGCGATGCGGGTAACGGGCCGCCCGACAACGCCGCGTACGTCGCTGTGCGGGCGTTGCCGCCGCTAACCGAATACCAAAGCCACTCCGTTGGCAACGTCGGCGCCGATGGCCCACGCGCCGTCGGCAAGACGCCTGGGCCTGAACCCGCCCTTGCGCAGCACGTCCGCCGCCACTGCGCGGTCGGCGACGCGCAGGTACAGCACTGCCAGCGTCGTGCCCGCGCGCGCCGTCGTCTTCACGCCTGCCAGACGCGCGCCGAGCCGCGCTGCATCGGTGAGCGCAAGCGGCGTGCTGCCCGTGTCCACGCGCAGCCCTTCGGCGATCGGCTCGGTCGCGGAAGCGAAGAACCGGGCGTAAGCCTGCGCGGTCTTGTCGGTTTCGGCACTGCGCACCGCGATCCCCGCAATAGCCGTGACGCCGAGCGGATGGTGCACATACTCATCGCGCCAGACCACGTCGCGGCTGAAATGCTGGCACAGGAACGTGCGCGAGCCCGGGGTCGCTTCGTTCGGCAGGTGGACGATGCGAAAGGCTGCATCGCGCGTGCCGCCGGGCAAGGCGACCGGGCGGGAGAAGTCGATCGGCACACCGGGGGCATACCCGGCCGCCGCCAGCTCGTCGTGCGCCGCCTGCGCATCGTCCGTGGCGAGTGCGAACGAGGCAAGGCCTTCGCCTGCGGCGAGGAAATCGGTGAAGTGGCGGGTGGCCGGATGCGCCACCGGCACCGCCAGCAGTTCGATGTAGTCGCGCGCGAACATGAGGCAATGGTTCTGCGAACCCATGGTGTGGTAGCCGCGCGGCGTGAGCGTGAAACCCAGCCGCGCCCAGGTGCGCGCCGCCTGGTCGAGGTCCTTGACCACCACCACCACGTGATCGATGCCGGCGATGTGTTTACGCACGCGGCAGGGCTTGTGACAAGGCGCCGGCCTACCCGCCGGCGCGCCCGAGCGCGGCGAGGAAGGCGTCGGCCTTCTGGTAGCCGATCACGCGCAGGCCGCGGATCTCGGTGCCGGAGGCATCGAAGAAGATGATTCCCGGCGGCCCGAACAGCGAAAAGCGCTTGAGTAGCG